>CALXGY010000134.1 GCA_944387955.1 uncultured Faecalibacterium sp.
TTTCCTCTTCGGGGACTTCTTCCTCCTCAGGCACCGGGGTCAGGATCAGGGTCGGCTCCTCCGGATCGGGATCGGGGGTGGGAGTAGGATCTTCTGGATCGGTCGGCGGCACCGGATCGGGGTCAATGCGGGAGAGGGTGATGGTGTTGTTCCAGCCAAAGGAGAAGCACTGATACTCGTTGTTGGTCTTGGGCCCATCCAGCAGGAAATATGCCTGGAAATTCAAATCATCCGACAAGGGATTTTCCGTCGTGCCAAAGGCATTCTTGAAAACCACTTCATTTTCAGCATATACGGATTCATCATAATTATAGTCTCCCAGATGGTTGTACTGTCCATAAAGTTCACCACCGCTGGGATTCGCTTGAGCAGTGCTTCCATACCCACCAAAGCCAATGCCAAGACAGGAATTATAAAACCGTCCCAGAGCATCCAATTCAAGTTCCGTTTCCTTCAACTGGACAGTCAGCATTCCATCCGGCGTTTCGCTGTAGATGTACAAAACTCCTGTGCAACCCGAATCTTTTAATTGCTGATTCAAAAGTTCATATTCCTGCCTAGTAATCGTATACTGCGCATTGCGGAAAGAATTGACCATACCGATCAAATCCGTATCGTTCCGCGCCGCATATAGCGAAGAATAGTTCTTATTATAGTGTTCGTTCAGATAATCAAGATAATATTCCTCCAGGCTGGCATATCCCTCTTCCTGCAGTTTGGCCTCAACATTGATCAGATCCTCTAAACTCAAGTCATTTTCTTCACTCACTCCATACAAAGCCATAATAGCTTCATTGGGGCAGCGTGCAGGCAGCGACTGAATGCCTTCCGCAGAGGGAGCAATGGTAAAACTCTGATCTTTATAAATATACTCATGTCCAGATTTGTTTACAAACCGCAGGTCGTAATTGTATACGCTGCCCGGCATCTCGAAATCGCCTGCAACCGCATCATGCGCCGATCTTGTTCCCACGATCATTTTGCCAAGATCAATGGTAACTTCTTTGTCATGGTTTCCTTCGCCGATCTGGTAGTAGACCTGCATCTTGTCGCCGACCATAGTTGCATAGCGCACGCCTGTGCCGGAGAGAAGGACATTTTTCTCATCTCCGAACCAATTAATCAGAGCTTCGCCCTCAAATTCATCCGTTCCCTGTTCCGTCTGTTCTGCTACTTTTTCGGCGTAAAGCATGCCCTCCAGATGAATCGGATTGCTGTAATTTTCTGCAATGGTAAGGGTATTGACCGCCAGCGTGCCTTCGTCCACTACCTTTAGCAGGGCGTTATCTTCCAGTGTGGCCATCTGAGTCACAGCGTTGCCGCTGATATTCGCCTGAGCATTATCCTTCACCTGAAGACCAGCTCCAGTGCTTGTGTCCGAAAGGGTCGGCTTCGAACTGGTCGTGGAATAAAGCGGGTAATCTGCAATGCTGTAATATACATATTCGCCGTTGATCTCCGATCGACTTCTGTAGTGCGTTGCAGAGGACGAGGTCTTGTTTACCTTCTTATATTGACCGGAAGCTTCATCGTATTCGTAAAGGTAGCTTGTATATACTTTGACAAAATTGTTTTCACCGTCTTCCACATAGCGGGTTCCAGAAAGAGTTGAACTTTCTGCATAAACGGTCGAGCTCTTCCCACTGGCGCTATCTTGTGCATACAGCGTACCAGTTTCAGCAACATTGACCGAGCTGGAATCTGCTGCATTTACACCGGTGTTGTTTGTGGTCTGATTCTTCACATCGGCCAGATCCTTATTATTCAGATAGACCTGTTCGCCGTAGGATTCCATTTCGCCTTCCACTGTCAGCGAAGCATTGTCCTGCAGATCCACGCCAATGCCGGTACCGGTAAGGGTAACGGTTTGGTTATCGACTGGGACCGCTACCGTCACATCCGAGCCCACCACCAGAGCGGTGGTACCTTCGTTGACGATTACAGATGCGTTGTCTTCGGCAACAATGCCGGTGCCAGAGACATCAATGGCGGTTTCAGGGACCTCTTCCACGGTCACCGAATTGCCGACGATGACACTCATGGAATCCTCTTCCGGCTCCTCCGGAATGACAGGGCTGAGGATCAAAGTACCCGGGGTGATCTCTGCGCCGCCGATGATGAGGGTGGCGTTTTCCTGGACCTGAACGCCGGTGCCGTTGCCGGTCACAGTGGAGTTATCCAGCGCGACCTTGGAGTTGCCCTTCGCCTCGATGGCGGCATGCTCCTTTCCGCCGCCCTTAATGGTAGAGCCTTCGATGTCCATCACGCTGTCGCCGTCGATGCTGATGGCTGCATCGCCGCCGGTGGAGGTGAGTTCGGAATCCTTGATGGTGACGCCCACTTGGGTACCGTCCTCCACCTTGATGACGTTGTCACCCTCGACCTCTGCGGTCACACCATCGACCGTAATGTCCAGGCCGGTGGTACCCGAACCGACATTCAGAACCTGGTCATTAGTATTACCAGTGATGTTGATTGTGTTGTCGGGGCCTTTGAGTTGATCTTCCGGCGTTGTTGCACTTCCACCAATGCTGTGGTCATACTTATTATTTTGATTCCAGAGGGCTTCAAGGTTTTCCTGCCAACTAAAAATGATGTCGCCTATATTTTCGGTATGGACCGTGCCATTTGCCGCATCATACTCCACCGCCAGCGCAGGGGCGCAGAGGGTGCTGGCAGCCATGGCAGCGGCCAGGGCCATGGAGGCGGCGCGCTTTGCCAGGCGCTTATACTCGCGCTCGCTCAAGATCTGCAGCCCTTTGGCGTGCCGGGGGTTGCCTTCGTACTTTGTGTGTTTCGCCGATTTCATAATGGTTCTCCTTTCAGGGTTTTTATCCAATCAGGCACACAGCGGGCTGCGTGCATTGTTTCTGTTTTGCCGGATGGTTCCGAGCTTCCATGGCCTCAGTATAGCATAATGAGGTATGTTTTCCGGTATGGTTTGACATTTTCAACACATTTATTTTTGGATTTTACCCTACAACTTTTTTCATCTTTTCTACTCTTCATTACAATTTTAACGAATTACACAATAAATCAAACGAAAAATGGTCATTTTACATAACAAAGGTTTCTTTTTCTATCCAGAACGCGGTACAAGAAATTTCAAGTTTCAAAGGTACGTTCTCTTCTGTTGATACCATTTCCCGTACCATCCAAAACCAGCTGCAAGACGCAAAAACCCCTGAGCGGATATTCCGCTCCGGGGTTTGAAAGAATTCTTTTATTACTGATCCAGCTTGTGATTTTTGCAGTATATTTTGGAGGCGAAGTACATACCCACCCAGATGACCACCGAGAGGATCAGGTAGAAGGGGTTTTCCATCGCGCTGACCAGGGACTGACCAAAGAGGGCCATCATGCCTACCATGACCGACTTGCCTGCAATGAGGGTGAGGATGTAGCGGCGCTCGTCAAAGTCCGAGATGCCGAAGGCCAGGTGCAGAAAGGCGGTGGGGGTGAAGGGCAGCATCGCCAGGAAAAAGAGGGCGCTGGTGTCCCGCTCCGAGACCCATTTCTGGGCCCGCTGGAGCCGCTGAGACTTACTGGCGAACTTCCAGAAAAAGCGCTTGACCACCCGACGCCAGAACAAAAACATCAGGCTGCCGCCTGCCGCCACCCCCAGCCAGCTGTACAAAAACCCCATCAAACTGCCGTGCGCCGCCACGTTCAGGGCCACAATGGCCACCAGCGGCAGCGCCGGGATGAAGGATTCGATCATCGCCAGCAGGATGGGCGCCAGCGGCCCCAGCCCCTGGAAGCTGTCCAAAAGCTGCTCCCAGAATTCGAGGGTGCTCAGCTCCTCGGCCCAATAGAGGATCGTGCTCTCCATAACCGAACTGTCTGCCTCCTTTGTCCCGCCGCGCGGCAGGGCTTGTCCGTGTCTATGCCAACGCATCTAGTATACCCCGCGGCTGTTACAGCGGCGTGAACAAACCCTGAAGGTTTTTTGCCATTTTTGGGGAAGGCGGTCAGGTTTCGGCCTGCTTCTGGCTGTGCTGGCGCATCCGCTCCAGCTGCTGGGTGCGCTGCTTGTGCCAGCGGGCCAGCAGCTCCTCGTCCGGCATCTGGATGCAGCGGGCGTAGGTCCAGTGCAGCCCATCCCGCCGGGCCAGGCGGTACCGGATCATGACCCCGCGGCCCGCCTCGTTCCCGCTCCCTGCGCAGTGGGGGCACTGGGCCAGGGTGTACCAGCTGTTGTTGCCCTTTTTCAGCCAGATTTCGTCCGGCTGCAGGCTTTCGCCGCAGAGCGGGCAGGGCGGGCAGAGCAGCTCGGGCTGGGTGCGCCAGCCATACTGCTCCAGGTTGCCCGGATAGACCCGGAAGTCCCGGTAATCCCCCGGCGGCGGGCAGAGCCCGGCTTTGAGGCTCTCGGTCTCGGAGGGGTATTCCGCCAGCCCCCGGCGCAGATCCAGCTTGCGGCAGACATCAGCGGTATAGAGGGTGTCGGACAAAGCATCGTGGAAGGGCCGCTCGGTGGGGATGCCCAGCCGGGTGACCACGCTTTCCAGGGTCATGCCCTCCCCTTCCTTGCGGGGATACTCCCGCAGGAAGATCTGCTGCAGGTCATACCAGACGGTGGGGCGGCTCTCGTCCAGGTTGCACAGGTAAAGATTCTGCTTGAGCACCGGCACATCGTCCAGGCCCCACTCGGCAAACTCGGCGTCCGGGCCGCACCACTTCATGAACCGGCGCAGCCCCTGCAGGATGGGCTCGCCCCGGTCCAGGTCGGCCTGGGTCAAGCCGGTGACCTTGGCAATGTGGTGCTGCAGACGGCGGAAGATCCGGGGCCGCAGGTGCACCGAGAAGGTATCCAGCACGTTTGCGTCCTCGTCGATCTTCACCGCGCCGATCTCGATGATCTCGCCGCGGAGGGTCTGCTCCACCCCGTGGTAGTTG
>CALXGY010000135.1 GCA_944387955.1 uncultured Faecalibacterium sp.
GTGACCTTGCAGCCCCGGGCCAGTGCCGCCTCGTGGGGGCGCAGGCCGTACATCCCCGGCCCGCAGAAGGACGGGATCAGCGCCGGGTGAACGTTCAGGATGCGGCGGGGATAAGCCGCCACCACGCCGGGCCCCAGCACCGACAAAAAGCCCGCCAGCACCACCAGGTCGATCTTGTGCTCCTTCAGCACCTTCAGCAGCGCCGCGTCAAAATCGGCGGAGTCGGCGTAGTCCTTGCGGCGCACGACACAGCTTTCCACCCCGGCCTTTGCGGCCCGCTCCAGCGCATAGACGCCGGGCTTCGAGGCCACCACCAGGGTAATTTTTCCGTTGGGGTTCTCCCCCCGGGCCTGGCTGTCCAGCAGGGCCTGGAGGTTCGTTCCTCCGCCCGAGACCAAAACCGCGATGTTCAGCACAGCTCCACACCCTCGCCTTCATCAATGACGCCCAGGCGGTAGGCCTCGGGCTCGCCGTTTGCGTGCAGAATCTCCAGCGCCAGATCCGCCTGGTCGGCGGGGACGGTGAGGATCATGCCCACGCCCATGTTGAAGGTGTTGAACATATCCCGCTCCGGGATGCCGCCGGCCTGCTGCAGGATGCTGAACAGGGCCGGGGTGCGCACATCTTCCTTGCGGATACGGGCGCAGCAGCCTTTCTTCAGGCTGCGGGGAATATTCTCGTAAAAGCCGCCGCCGGTGATGTGAGAGATGCCGCGGACGCTGACCTTTTCCAGCACCGCCAGAACCGGCTTGACATAGATCTTGGTGGGCTCCAGCAGAGCCTCGCCCAGAGTGCGGCCCTCCAGCTCGGCGGGCTTGGTGAACAGGATGTCGGGGTCGTTCTCCAGGTCAAAGACCTTGCGCACCAGCGAGAAGCCGTTGGAGTGCACGCCGGAGGAGGGCAGCGCGATGATCACATCGCCGGGGACCATGGTGCTGTTGTCCAGGATCTTGCTCTTGTCCACAACGCCCACCGTGAAGCCGGCCAGGTCGTACTCGTCCTCGGGGTAGAAGCCGGGCATCTCGGCGGTCTCGCCGCCCACCAGCGCGGCGCCGGCCTGGACGCAGCCCTCGGCCACACCGGCCACCAGGGCGGCGATCTTCTCGGGCACGTTCTTGCCGCAGGCGATGTAGTCCAGGAAGACAAGGGGCTTTGCGCCGGCGCAGATGACATCGTTGACGCACATGGCCACGCAGTCAATGCCCACCGTGTCGTGCTTGTTCATGATCATGGCGATCCGCAGCTTGGTGCCCACGCCGTCGGTGCCCGAGATCAGCACCGGGTGAGGGATGCCGGTGCAGTCCAGCTCGAACAGGCCGCCAAAGCCCCCCAGACCGCCGATGCAGTGCTCATTCATGGTGCGGCTGACATACTGCTTCATCAGCTCCACCGAACGGTAACCCGCGGTGATATCCACGCCCGCGGCCTTGTAGCTCTCGGAATAGCTCTTTTCCATAGTCCTGATCCTCCATTGTTTATCGTCCGGCCCAAGCGGCCTTCTCTATTTTTCCGCAACAGCGGTTTACTTCTTGCTGGGGCGCTCGTGAAGCGGGCGCTCATGGATGTCGGTGGAGAGCACCGTCTCCGGCTTCACCGCATACTCGCCGGTGAAGCAGGCGGTGCAGAAGCCGCAGCCCGCGCCCTTTGCCAGCTGCACCACATGCTCGGTGGACAGGTATCCCAGGGTGTCCGCTCCGATGACCTCGTTGATCTGCTCTACGGTGCGGCCGGTGGCCACCAGCAGCTTCTGGTCGGGAATGTCGGTGCCGAAGTAGCAGGGATACTTGAAGGGAGGGGCCGAGACCCGGAAGTGGACCTCTTTGGCGCCCGCATCCCGCAGCAGCTTGATGATTCGGGCCGAGGTGGTGCCCCGGACGATGGAGTCGTCGATCAGCACCACCCGCTTGCCCCGCACCGTACTGGTGACTGCGTTGAGCTTGATCCGCACGCTGTTTTCCCGCTGCTTCTGGCTGCCCTGAATGAAGGTGCGGCCGATGTATTTGTTCTTGACAAAGCCGATGCCGTAGGGGATGCCGCTGGCTTCGGAATAGCCCAGGGCCGCATCCAGGCCGGAGTCCGGCACGCCGATGACCACATCCGCGTCCACCGGGTGTTCCTCGGCCAAAAAGCGTCCCGCCTGCTTGCGGGCCTCATGGACCGAGCAGCCTTCGATCATGCTGTCCGGACGGGCAAAATAGATGAACTCAAACACGCACATCTGGCTGGGCATGGTGCCGCAGTGGTCCTTGAGGCTGCGCAGGCCGTTTGCATCCGCCACCACGATCTCGCCGGGGTCCACGTCCCGCAGATAGGCAGCGCCTGCCGCGTCCAGCGCGCAGGTCTCGCTGGCAAAGACGTAGCCGCCGCCGGGCAAAGTGCCGATGCACAAGGGGCGGTAGCCCCGGGGGTCCCGCACCGCCATCAGTTTGGTGGAGGACATGATCACCAGGCTGTACGCACCCTCCAGCTGATCCATGGTCTTGCTGAGAGCCACCTCGATGGAGCCGGTCTTGAGCCGGTTGCGGGTGACCAGATAACAGATGACCTCGGTATCCGAAGAGCCATGGAAGATGGCGCCCTCGCTTTCCGGCTGGTTGCGCAGCTGGATGGCGTTGGTCAAATTTCCGTTGTGGCACAGGGCCATGGTGCCCCGGCCATGGCGGACGATCATGGGCTGGGCGTTGGCCCGCACCCGGCTGCCCGCAGTGGCATACCGCACATGACCGGTGGCCATGTGGGCGGTGGGGCTGGCAAGGCTGGCCAGCACGTTGGGGGTAAAGACCTCATTGACCAGGCCCAGATCCCGGTGACCGGTGATCACACCGTCATCGTTGACCGCAATGCCGCAGCTCTCCTGGCCGCGGTGCTGCAGCGCGTACAGAGCCGAGTAAGCTGCCGCCGCCACATCCTCGCTGCCGGCCTTATCATAGATTCCAAAAACACCGCACTCCTCATGGAGCGGATAGGCAAAATCAGACATTCTCTTTCCTCGATTCTATCGGTTTACAGGGCGGCGATCTCCTGCTGGAGCTTTGCCTCCTTGGCGGCGATCTCGGCGCTCATCTTCTCCCGCTCGGCCTCCAGCCGTGCAGCCAGCCCCTCATCCGACAAAGCCAGGATCTGGGCCGCCAGCCAAGCGGCGTTCTTGGCTCCGTTGAGGGCCACAGTCGCCACCGGAATGCCGCTGGGCATCTGGACGGTGGCCAGCAGCGCATCCAGGCCGTCCATGGCGCCGCCCTTCATGGGAATACCGATGACCGGCAGGGTGGTATTGGCTGCAAAGGCTCCGGCCAGATGAGCCGCCATGCCTGCGGCACACAGGATCACTCCAAAGCCCTCCGCCTTGGCCTTCTTGGCAAACTCCGCGGCGGCGGCAGGGGTGCGGTGGGCGGACAGGATGTGGGCCTCGAAGGGGATGTCCAGCGCCTTGAGCTGAACGCAGGCCCCCTTGACCTGGGGCCAATCGCTGTCGGAACCCATAATAACGGCAACCTTACGAATCATCTTTGTTTCCTCCTTGTCGGTGCGGGCCAAAACGGCCGCGGCAAACAAAAAAGGCTGTGATGCAGCTACACCACGGCCTTACTCGGACATACAGCTCCGCCAAAAGTGCGCACAGGATGCACGCATCCCGCCGGAATGGACACAGCCAAAAGACCCGTGCAGGACGTACAACATAAGTCGCTCCCCTTTTCACAAAACGTTTTGTTTCGTCTGCGCTGCCGCGGGGCGGCCCGCGGCGTTTTTTGTACACATACAGTGTACGGCAAAATTTTCTCTTTGCAAAGACCGTTTGCGCAAATTCTCCCTTGTGTTTGCTCCGTGTAAAATTTTTTGAAAATTTTTTGTACAGTTTCTCCAAGCGTTTCCTATATAAGTACGACTTTTGAAGCAGCCTGCACAGTGGAGGAGCGAACAGCTGAAACGCCTGCCCTTTCTTTTGATAAGCCAGCGGCCAGAAAGTGCAGATCTATTGCCGCTGTTTGTCACATCTTCGCCGTGATGGCGGCGGTTTTGCCGTTGGCGGCGCGGATGAGGTCGGCGGGGGCGCAGCCCAGCTGGGTGCCGATGCGGCCCGCCGAAACAAAGACCTGGGGTTTATCCAGGATGCTCTCGTCAAAGACGGTGACAAACTGCTTTTTCATGCCCAGGGGGCTGCATCCGCCCCGGACGTAGCCGGTCACCTTGTTGATGTCCGCCACATGGATCATGGCCACGTTCTTTTCTCCCACGCTGCGGGCTGCGGCCTTGAGATCCAGTTCGGCGGCCACCGGCACCACAAAGACAAAATAATTCCGGCTGGCCCCCTGGGTCACCAGGGTCTTGAACACACAGGCCGGGTCCTCTCCCAGAGAGGCCGCCACGGTCACGCCGTCCACCGCTACCCCCTCTTCATGAGGATATTCCCGGGAAATATAGGCCACCTTGGCCTTGTCCAGCATCCGCATCGCGTTGGTTTTTGCTTCTTTGCCCATAAACAGAGCCTCCCTCTTTTTGCTCCCCCCGCTTCTTCCAGGCCGGGAGCCGCTTTCTGCAGGATTTTTCTATATAAAATAAGAATAACACAGATGCCGGTCAAACTCAACCGAAAACCGCTCTTCTCCCCCTCTTTCGCCCAAATCGCCGTCCGCTGCCCGAATTTCAAAAAATTTGCCCGAAGCTCTTGACTTCAGGACACTGAAGTGTTATAGTAGTGTCGCTTCAGGAAACTGAAGCAAACAAAAAATCATTCTGCGGCGCATCCGGGGTTTTGCCCCCCTGCGCCCTGCCGATAGAGAAAGGGAGACACTTTTTATGATTATCATTCTCAAACAGGACGCCCCCGAAATCCAGGTACACGAGTTCTGCCGCGAGCTGGAGGGCATGGGGCTTAAGATCCACGATTCCAAGGGCAGCGACACCCACATTCTGGGCCTGGTGGGCGACACCAAAGCCATTGCCGAGAGCTGGCTGCTGGCAAACCCGGTGGTGGACACGGTGCGCCGGGTCTCCGAACCCTACAAGAAGGCCAATCGCAAGTTCCACCCGGATGATTCGGTGGTGGACGTGGGGGGCGTCAAGATCGGCGGCGGGCACTTCGCGGTGATCGCGGGCCCCTGCAGCATCGAGAGCGAAGACCAGATCACCTACTGCGCCCAGCGGGTCAAGGCCGCCGGAGCCAGTTTGCTGCGGGGCGGCGCCTTCAAGCCCCGCACCTCTCCCTACTCCTTCCAGGGCATGCGCAGCGAGGGGCTGGACCTTTTGAAGCTGGCCCGCCGTGCCACCGGCAGCCCCATCGTCACCGAGATCATGAACACCGAACATCTGCCGCTGTTTGAGAACGTGGACCTGATCCAGGTGGGCGCCCGGAACATGCAGAACTTCGAGCTGCTCAAGGCGGTGGGCCGCCAGAAAAAGCCGGTGCTGCTCAAGCGCGGCCTTGCCAACACCCTGGAAGAGCTGCTCATGAGCGCCGAATACATCATGGCCGAGGGCAACGAGCAGGTCATCCTCTGCGAGCGGGGCATCCGCACCTTTGAAACCAGCATGCGCAATACCCTGGATCTGGCTGCCGTCTGCATGCTGCGCAAGATGACCCACCTGCCGGTGGTAGTGGACCCCAGCCACGCCTGCGGCCAGGCCTGGATGGTGCCTCAGCTGGCCAAGGCTGCGGTGGCCGCCGGGGCGGATGGACTGATGATCGAGGTGCACAACGACCCCACCAAGGCCAAGTGTGACGGTGCCCAGAGCCTGACCCCCGACCAGTTCGACGAGCTGATGGACTTCATCAAGAAGGAAGTCCCCTTCTTCGGCAAAGAACTGAACTGAGTTCCTTCCGTTTTCAGAATACGCCTCCCTGTGCGTCGCCTTCGCCCTTTGGTCAGACGGCGCTTTTTCGACCCTGTTTTTTCCCCGCCCGTTCCCTGTCAAAAAACAGGGTGGATATTTTGTCCCTGGTCGTGTACAATGGGTCCAGAGAACCCAACCTGTAAAAACAAGGAGGATTTTGGGCATGAAATACCTGGAACTGGACGGCGGCAAGCTGCGGGTGTCCAACATCGTGATGGGCTGCATGCGGATCAAGGATCTGGAGCAAACGCAGCTGGACACGCTGGTACACACCGCGCTGGAAGCCGGTGTCAATCATTTCGATCACGCCGACATCTACGGCGGCGGGGCCTGTGAGGAGCGGTTCGGCGAACTGCTGCGCCGTGAGCCCGGCCTGCGGGACAAGATTGTTTTGCAGAGCAAGTGCGGCATTCGGCCGGGGTACTACGACTTTTCCAAAGAGCACATCCTGGAGGCGGTGGAGGGCAGCCTGCGGCGTCTTTGCACCGACCACCTGGACATCCTGCTGCTCCACCGGCCGGACACCCTCATGGAGCCGGAGGAGACCGCCGAGGCGCTGCAAAGCCTTTTGGACAGCGGCAAGGTGCGCTGGTTCGGCGTCTCCAACCACAACCCCGCTCAGATTCAGCTGCTGCAGCGCTCTTTCGGGCAGAAGCTGCTGTTTAACCAGATGCAGATGAGCCTGGCCCACACCCCGATGATCGACGCGGGCATGACCGTCAACATGCGGATCGACCAGGCCATCGACCGCACCGAATGCACGCTGGAATACTGCCGCCTTGAGGGCATCACGGTGCAGGCCTGGTCTCCCTTCCAGAAGGGCACCTTCGGCGGGCCTTTCCTGGGAGATCGGGAGAATTACCCGGAGCTCAACGAGATGTGCCGGCAGCTGGCCGAAAAGTACGGGGTGACCCCCACTTCCATTGCGGTGGCCTGGCTGACCCGCCACCCGGCCAACATTCAGGTGGTGCTGGGCACCACCAATCCCGCCCGCCTGCTGGAAAGCTGCGCAGGCTCTGCCCTGCCCCTGACCCGGGCAGAGTGGTACGGGCTGTACAAAGCTGCCGGAAACCGCATCCCGTAACCGGGGAGCGGCGGCCCTCCGCCCTGTGAATCCCGCAGCCGTTCCTTTTTTGCTATAAAAGAACAAGACCCGTGTCTTTCCTGCCGGTCAACGGCGAAAAGGCACGGGTCTTGTCTGCATTGCGGAGATCGAAGCGCTAGCACTTGGAAGGAACATATCTTCGCTTCCTGTCCGCCTCGCCCCCGGCCGGCCTGCTGCGGAAGGTCGGCGCAGACGGGCGGGCTTGGGAACCAATCAGCGGAGTTACCAGGCTGCGAGGATGTTGTTTGGTTTCCCTCGTCCGAACCCGCCCGCCATAGAAGGACAGACAGGAACCCGCAGGCGGGTCGGAAACGAGTTTATGGAAACCATGCGGCTTGCGGGGGAACGTGCGATCTGCTGCGATGTCATCTATTCTTATCAGGTCCATTCTCCCCAGAAGGTCAGGAAAGGTCGAACGGGCCTCAAAAGAATACAGGGGGGATCAGCGTGCATATCCATGCAGGCGCTTGTGGTTTTTCGTCCGAGCGGTCCGCTTCATCATGTCAGGAAAAGCGGCTGGCCGCTGTGACGAGAGGAAAAGGGACCGGGTACTGCCGCGGCGGCAGGCGCCGGGTCAGTTCCAGGCGGATAGACGAGGGGCTGCTGCTCAGTTCTGAGCGTACATCCGGATCAGAGCCGGGCCGTCCTGCATCTTCACCTCAAGGTGTGCCCAGTCGTCGGTGTAGCTCACCGAGACTGCGCTCTCACTGCCATCCGGGTTGACCACATACAGATCGTAGTTCTCCACCACAGATTTCGGCATCATCACATTCACGGTACCCTCTGCGGCCCGGTTGGAGCTGAAGCAGGCCACCGTCATGATCATCTGGCTGTTGTCCAGCTTGCCGCGGTAGACGTCCACGCCGGAGACATTGGCGATGGCGTCGCTCACCCTGGACAGAGTGCTGACGCCGTTGACCATACCGCAGTCTGCGCAGATGGTATAGCTCTTGGACGCGCCGCTCGCATCGGTGAACTGAGCGATGATCTCGCCGTACTGGTAGTTGTTGCAGTCGATGGTGTTATGGGTCGAATGGCCCTGGACCGCGGCGGTATAGCCGCTGTCCGCTGCGGCTGCAAAGCTGGTGCAGGTGCCGCCGATCATAATGCAGGCGGACAGGCTGAGCATGGCGATGGTTTTCAGAGTGGCTTTCATAATAAAATACACCTTTCTTTCAATAAAATCACACTATGGTTGACCGGAATCTTTTGAAACATTTATGGTTTGCTTCGGGTCTTCTCTTAAGGAGATTTTCTGGAGCTGCGGAAGCAGGAATGCACCGCATCACCACCTTTCTGGAATTATGCTCTCAGATCTGTTCTGTTCGGTTCATAGTCCTTGGAAACTGGTTTTTCTCAAAAGGGGCCGAACCGGTGTCCCGGGGGCCTTTCGCTTTCGATGGCTTTAGTATACCGTGTAAATCTTGGGATTTACCCTAAGAAAAGCTTAAGACTGCTTTAAGGTAGGTAAACAAATTATGAACTCCAGGATTTTCACAGCATGGTGAAAAGCCGTATTTCTTCCCGCTTCTGGCTGCGCGCCGGCCGCTGCTGGCCCCCAGTTTCCCGGAAGGAGCCCTTACAAAAGGGCTTTATTTATAAAGATGCGGGCGGAGGCTCAATCCTTTTTGAGCGCCACCAGCACCCGGATCTTGCCGCCGGCGGCGCAGCCCATGTTGTCGTACCAGCCGATCAGATCGTACTCCTCGGCGTTGATATTTGCGAGGGTGGTGGCATAATACTGCCCCTTGTACCACAGATAAACCTGCATGTCGTCGGCGGTCTCATAACGGGTATCGCCGCTCATCACCGAAGCCGCGCCGATCCGGTCGATCCGCACCGGCAGCAGCTGCATCATGGACTTGACCTCGCCGCTGGAGTTCTGCCCTACGGCGATGCCGCCCGCGATGACCGGATATTTGACGCTGGTTTGCAGCACCTCGTTTTCACCGTCAATGTAGCAGACATAGCTTGCGCCGTTGCCCAGATACCCCAGCAGGCTGCTGAGTATCCCGCTGGTGTTGTCCGACGCCAGATTCAAAAGATAGCTGACGATCCGGCTGGGGCTGCTGGTCAGGCTTTCCCACAGGGTGCTGGTGATGCTGCCGTCCACAATGCCGTACAAAATATCGCTGGCACTGGGCAGGACGCTCTCCGCCAGAGCACCGAGGCTGGAGGAGTCCTCCCCCGTGTCGGAGCTTTCGGTGAGGGCGCTGTCCGCCAGGCTCACAAGGTTGCGCACATCGTCCAGCACACCGTAGGTCCACAGATCGCCGGTGACGTTGTCCAGAATCAGCAGGTCGATCTCGCCCTGCTCATTGGTGGTATAGTACCGCACATCGCCGCTGCTCAGGTTCACCCCCGATAGTCGGCTGGGACGAACCGTCCCAGCCAACCCCTCCGAAGTCGTGTCCAGGATTTCCACCGTGTCGGCCAGCGGGGTCCCGTTCAGGGAGCTCCCGTCCTCATTGAAGGCTCCGCTGAGGGAGCGTTCGCTGAGCTGTTCGACCTGCTCGCCGTTTTCGTCCACGGTGATCTTCACCAGCCACCCGGCGGGGAAGTTCAGGCTCTTGTCTATGTGTATGGTGCGGACCGCTCCGTCGCTGCAGGCAACGGTGACACTTTGCAGAACGTCCGCGCCGTTTGTTTCGGTCAGGCTGCGGGAGGAGCTTTGGACCACCCCGTAAAAGACCTGCTCCGCCTGTTCTCCGGTGAGGACCCGAACCACTTCGTCATCCATGCCCAACAGCAGGGTGACCACCTGGCCCACGCCGCCGCCGTTGAGAGAGGAGAGCACCGACGCGGCGCTGGAAGAACCGATGGTGTATTCCGTTCCGGCCACCGTCACAGAAGCCGGCGCACTGGCCGACGGAGAAACCGCCGTGATCCGGCCCGCAGCTTTGCGGGAGTAGATCCAGACCGTGCGGGTGTTCCAGTTGAGGTAGTAGACGTCGTACTCCTGCAGCTCGGCCGAGGAGGTGACTTCATCGTTGCGGTAAACGGCAGACGGTTCAAAGGGCAGCTGGTCTCCCGCCTGGGCCACAAAGGGGCCCTCCAGGTTTCCAATCAGGATGGAGGACAGATCCGCCCGTCCGTCGGTCACGGTGATTCCCAGGGTATCGGCATAGAGCGTTCCCCCGGCATTCTGGACGGTCAGGGCATTGTACAGCATCTGTGCGCCCTCCGAGAGGGTGACCATCTGGCCCTGGGCGCAGCTCAGGTCGGTGCGCAGCCCCAGGGAGCTGGCCTTGCTGAGCTGCGCAGTGGGAAAGCTGCCGCCCAAAGAGGTTACATCATAGTCCAGCAAAAGCAGCGCCGAGGAGCACAGTTCCTCCAGCGTGACCGTGTTGTTCGGGCGGAAGCTGCCGTCCGAATAGCCGCTCATCCAGCCCTGCTGCACCGCAATGCGGATATAAGGGGCCAGCGGATCGCTGCCGCTGACATCCGAGAACAAAGCCCCCGTCTGCCCCTGGGAGGAGACGCTTTCCCGATAGGGAGAAAAGGCTACCAGCAGCCTGGCCAGCTGGCCGCGGGTGAGAGGCGTTTCCGAGTCTGCGGCCTGTTCTTCGCTCAGGCCGCCCAGCACCAGGGCGGTCTGCACCGCCGTATTGGAGCCACTGGCCGACGCGGGCGCCGCCAGCATCGAACCGAGGACGCACAGCGCCAGCAAAAGCGCAATGATTCGTTTTTTCATCCGTTGTTTCCTCTTTTCTCAGTCATAGCGCAGCGCCTCGATGGGGTTGAGCCGCGCGGCACGTTTGGCAGGAAGATAGCCGAACAGAATACCGATGCATACCGAGACGCCGAACGCCAGAATCACCGATTGAATGGACGGGGAGACGGTCAGCTCCATATCGGTCATCATCAGGGGCAGCACCTGATTCGCAGCGGCGGAGACAAGATACCCCAGCCCGATGCCGATGCCCCCGCCCAGCGCCGATGTAGCGGCCGCCTCTATGACAAAGAGTGCCAGAATGGACCACTCCTTGGCACCCAGGGCCTTGCGGATGCCGATCTCCCTTGTGCGTTCGGTGACCGAGACCATCATAATGTTCATGATGCCGATGCCGCCCACCAGAAGGGAGATGGCGGCGATGGCGGTCAGCACCGTGATGACCATATCCACCATGGAGGTCATGGTATCCAGCATTTCGCTCATGCTGGTGACAATGAATCCCTCGTCCGAGTTGAGCAGCTTTGTCAGGGACATTTCAAAGACTTCCACCCCTTCCGAGGCCAGATTCTCGTCGGTCAGGGTGACCACATAGGAATTGGCCGAACTGCTCATGGTAATGCGCAGAGCGGTGGTATAGGGAATAAAGACCGAGTCATCGTCGCTGCCCTCCTGAGAGGACGGGTCCGAGACCTTTGCTTCCAGCACTCCGACGATGGTGAATTTCTCCGGCCCGACCTTGATGGTCTGGCCGATGCCGTTGCCTCCGAATGCCACCCGGTTCAGATAGTCTCCGATGACGCAGACCTTTTTGTTGTCCTCAAGGTCCACATACTGGATTCCCCGCCCCTCCGAGACGGTGTATCCCGACAAATTGAGGTAGGTCTCGCTGACTCCGCTGACACTGGTCTGGCTGTAGGTGTCGGCATCGATCTTGACCGAGCCATCCAGACTCACCACCGGGGAGATCTCCTCGAACAGGTCGGGGTTATCTTCCACAATGCCGTATACATCCTCGATGGAAACCATACGGGAACCATAGCCCATGATGTTCACGGTCAGGGTATTGGTGCCCATGGAGGAGAAGCTGTCCTTCATGCTCTGGGTCATACCGTTGCCCAGGCCCACAATGACGATCACGGCCATAATGCCGATGATGATACCCAGCATGGTCAGCAGGGTGCGCATTTTATTGCTGCATATATTCTTGACCGCCTGGCGGGAGATCTCGCGGATCATGAACTTCCCTCCTGCTTGCCGGAAAAGGCGGGCCGGACCACCGCTTCCGGCGCGTGAGCGTCGCCGTCGTAGACGATGTGGCCGTCCTCCAGCCGGATGATCCGCTGGGCCTGCACCGCGATGGAATTGTCATGGGTGATCAGTACCACCGTATTGCCGTGCCGGTGCAGCGTTTGCAGCATGCCCAGCACCTCGCGGCCGGTGTGGCTGTCCAGTGCGCCGGTGGGCTCGTCGGCCAGAATCACCGCCGGGTCTCCGGCCAGAGCCCGGGCGATGGACACCCGCTGCTGCTGGCCGCCGGACAGCTGACTGGGCTTGTTGTGCAGCTTGTTTCCCAGCCCTACCCGTTCCAGCGCGGCTTTGGCCCGCTGGTGACGCTCGGCGGCGGGAAGGTTGGCGTAAACCAGGGGAATCTCCACGTTTTCCATAAGATCCAGCTTGGGCAGAAGGTTATACTGCTGAAAGATGAAGCCCAGCATCTCGTTGCGGATTTCGGCCAGCTCGTTTTTGTTCATGCTGCCCACATCCCGGCCGTCCAGCCGGTAGGTCCCTTCGGTGGGGACATCCAGGCAGCCGATGATGTTCATGCAAGTGGATTTGCCTGAGCCGGACTGCCCCACAATGGCCACGAACTCCCCCTTGTTGATCTTCATGGAGATATGGTCGGCGGCCTTTACCGTGGTGTCGCCCATTTGGTAATATTTGCAGACCGAATCAAACTCGATCAGCGCGCTCATCGCGGACCACCTCCCATTCCGCCGGCCGGGGCTCCGCCCATGCCTCCCATTCCGCCCATCATGCCGGAAAGGGTGGAGCTGGAGACCGAAGCGGCGGCCGGGTCATAAGCAATGGTATCGCCCTCCTGAAGGCCACTGAGGATCTCAATGTAATCGTTGTCGCTGACTCCGGTGTCCACCTTCACGTAGACGTACCCCTCCGGCGCGCTGACATCCGGTTCTGCATTCTGCGCGCTGGGCGAGTCCTCGGTGACCAGGACGTAATCTCCCCGGACCACCGCGGCGTTGGGGATGGCCAGAGCGTTTTCGGCACTGTCCACCACGATTTCGGCGGTGGCGTTCATGCCCGGCATCAGGGAGCCATAGTCGTCAATGCGGATGGTGACCGGGTAAGTAGTGGTGCCGCCGGTGGTAGTGCCGGCGGAGGAGACGTTGGTGACAACTCCCTCGAAGGTCTCGTCCGGCAGAGCGTCCGCCGTGATGGTGGCGGTCTGCCCTACCTGAATCGAGAGGATCTCCAGTTCATCCACATCCAGGGTCAGCTCCAGATAGCTCAAATCGTGGATGAGGCAGAGGGTCTCGCTGGAGGAGCTGTCGGTGCCGATGGTCTCCCCCGCCTGAATGTTTTTCTGGATGATGGTGCCGCTGATGGGAGCGGTAATGGTATAGTCCTCCAGGGCATTTTCCGCGTCGCTGACCGAAAGTTCGGCGCTGCGCAGCTCATCCGACGCGGTTTCCAGCTGGCGGGTGAGGCTGTCGCTGGTCAGCTGCAGGATGGCGTCGCCAACGCTGACGGTGCTGCCCTGCTGTACGCAGAGGGCAGCCACCCGGCCGGAGGCCGATGCAGTGATGGTCTGGGACCGCTGGTACTCGAACCGGGCCGAATCCAGCGCGCTGACCCCGCCCACCGAGGCAGTGGCCGCCTGGGCTGTGGTGAGACTGCCGGCATTTTGTACCGCGATGACCACCGACCGCACCAGAAGGCTGCCGCCGCTGAGGGTATCCTCCCCCGAGATCGAACGGACCGTGCCGGTCAGCGTCTCATAGGTACCATCCAGCGTGACCTGTGCGCTCTGGCCCACGGAAAAGCCTGCGGCCTCTGCCGCCGGGAAGCTCAGGGTCAAAAGCAGCGCCGAGCTGTCCCGCACGGTGGCCACCTCCTGCCCGGCGGTGACCGTATCTCCCGGGGATACCTGGATGGAGAGGACGGTTCCGCCGATATCGGTGCAGACATACTGAGCGTTCACTGCGTCCTCATAGCTGCGCTGGGCCTGCCCCAGGGAGAGCTGGGCCTTTTCCACGCTGTTGAGGGCATCCGAACTGTCGATGGTATAGAGGACGGTTCCCTCCTCCACTGTGTCGCCCTCATCAAAATCAGAGGTCATCACTTCTCCCCTGACCAAGGCTTTGACTTCATAGGTATCCGCCGCCTCGATGGTGCCGGATTCGCTGAACACATTGATCACACTGCGGTATTCCGGTGTGGTCTCAACGTACTCTGTGTCCGTTGAGGCTGCCTGGCTTTTCATCCGAATGAATACCGCTGCTGCGGCGATGACCGCGAGACAGACCAGCAGGGCGACGATTTTCCAGCGCCATCTGACCAGGGTTCTTGTCCCCGTGCTGCTCGGCGTGACCGGGTCCTCCGGCCGTTTTATACGAAACATGTGGCATTGCTCCTCCTTATTGATTGTGTCTGAGACGCAGCCGCACAACTCTGAAAGGCACACAATGGCGCGTCTCCTGGAACAATTCACAGTATACCTGTCAAATCTTGGGATTCGCCGTAAGAAAGACTTAAGACTTCTTAAGAGAAATGAAGTTTCCATGAACGCTAAAGGACAAAAAACGCTGCCGTGGGAAAACCCCACGGCAGCGTTCAGATTGCTTTTAAAATGTCTCAAAAATCAGCGAGATGGAAAACCGGCCGTTTTCGGCCCATGTACGGCTTTCGGCCTGCATCTTGTTCATCATGGTCTGGACACTGGCCAGGCCAATATGGGTGCTGCGCGTCCTGTCGGCGTCGGGGCGCACCGTGTTGCAGAAACAAAGCTTCGCCTTGCCGTCTTCCTGTGCAAGGGTCACCCGCACCGGCTGGGCCGGGTCTCCATATTTAAGGATGTTGGAGACAATGTTGTCCAGAATCCGGCGCAGATAAGGTTCGTATACCTTTAAGGAGGGATCTTCGCTGCCCAGGTCCAGCTCGCAGGAGAACCCGCTGTGCTGGAGCTGATCCACCAGCTCGGCCAGAGGGTCCTCAAACAGTCGGGAGAACCGCACCGGCTCGCCCAGGGTCACCAGGGGTTCCCGGGTGACCAGGGCGCATTCAAAGAGATTGTCGGACAGATACTTGATCTGCCGGGCCTTTTCGTCGATCTTGCACAGGTAGGTCTGCATCTGGGCCTCATCCTGGTATTTGCCGCACCTCAGAATCTCGGTATACAAAAGCAGGGTGGTCAACGGGGTGCGCAGATCGTGCGACATCTCGGTGATGAGGTTTTTCACCCGGGCGGTGGTCTCTGCCTCCCGGATGTGCTGGCTGCGCAGGGTCAGACGCATGGAGTCCAAACAGCTGGCCAGGGTGGCCAGCTCGTTTTCTCCCTGGATAGCCACCGGGTGGCTCAGATCTCCGCCTTCCATAGCCTGGATCTCCTGGCTCAAAAGGATGATGTACCGAACAATCCCGCGGCATCGCAGAAGAAAAATAGCCAAAAACAGCGCGATGCACAGCATCATCAGCATGATGGTGCCGAAGGTCTCATAGGCATGGATGGCGCTGCAATAGAGCAGCGCCTCCAGGGGCCCGTCCGAAAAGTCGATCCGGGCGTAGGGCTGCCAGTCGTAAAAGGGCACGATCTGGGTCTGGGCTTCCTTCATTTCATTGGCGGGGGCAAAGGAGCTGTAGATCAGCACATGGTTCCGGTAGAGCTCCAGCAGGGCAACGTCATTCCTCTGCGCCCATTCGGTGATTCTGTCCACATCCTTGCTGGACAGCTGCTGCTCGGTCACATAGTTCTGAAACTCCCCCACCAGCCGGATGGTCTCCCGCTGTACAAAGTCGGTGTGGGAGGTGTAATACTTCAACGCACCGCGCAGCGCCATCCGGGAGGCAAGAAACAACAGGATACAGCCAACCCCAGTCACCAGGACCAGCCGGGCCAGCTGCGACGCAAGGCCCTTGCTTTTATCCATCTCTTCGCTCCTCCTTATCTGCAAAGCGGTAGCCCTTGCCCCAGACGGTGCAGATACGGCAGGGGTTCTGAGGATCGGCCTCGATCTTGGTGCGCAGATTGCGGATGTGCACCATGACCGTGCCGTTGGAAACATAATAATACGGCTCGTTCCATACCGCCTCGTACAGAGCCTGTACGGGGAAGATCCGTTCGGGGTGCTGCATCAGCAGACGCAGGATCTTATACTCCGTATCCGTGAGGTTGACCTCCTTGTCGTCCACCCAGACCCGGTTATACTCCAGCGCCAGCCGTACCCCATGGGAGCAAAGCATCTGCCCATCCTGCCCGGAGGCCGCAGTCTCCTTGCCCTGATAAATGTAATACCGCCGCAGCAGCGCCTTGACCCGGGCGCTCAGCTCCACAAAAGAAAAAGGCTTCACAAGGTAGTCGTCTCCGCCCGCGGTGAGCCCCAGCAGCTTGTCCGATTCCTGAGAACGGGCTGTGAGAAAGAGGATGGGCACGGTGGAGTTTTTCCTCAGCTGTTCGCAAACCTGCAGCCCGGACATACCGGGCATCATTACATCCAGGATCACCAGATCCACCTGGGGAGAAAAAAATTCCAGCGCCTGCGCGCCGTCCCCTGCCTCCAGAATTCGGTACCCCTCCCCCGACAGCAGAATCCGGACGCCGTCCCGGATATCGGAGTCATCTTCCGCGATGAGGATGGTTTGTGTATTCTGCTCCATCTCCAAAGTCTCTTTCTGCGGCGCTGGGCCGCGGTCTGTTTTTAGTCAATGTACTGTAATAAAGTATAAACTTTCTCTTGTCACATTTATGAAGGATCTTCAAAAAAATTTTGAAAATTAGAGTTTTCCTTAATAAAGGGCATCCGCCCGCCTGCCCGGCCCCGCGGCAAAGCCGCCCTTTTCCCTCTTCCGCAGGGGATTGACAGCCCCTGCGCAGTGCGGTACACTGGGGCAAACGCTCG
>CALXGY010000136.1 GCA_944387955.1 uncultured Faecalibacterium sp.
CGACGGCAAGGTCTACACCGCCGCCACCGTCGGCACCGTTCTGCCCGGCGTCACCCGCCGCAGCTGCATCGAGCTGCTGAAGGACTGGGGCTATGAGGTCATCGAGGGCAAGCTGGCCATCGCCGACGTCATGCAGGCTGCCCGGGACGGCAAGCTGGAAGAGGTCTTCGGCACCGGTACCGCCGCGGTGGTCTCCCCGGTGAAGGAGCTGGTCTGGAAGGGCGAGCACGCCTACATCGGCGGCGGCAAGATCGGCCCGGTCACCCAGAAGCTCTACGACACCATGACCGGCATGCAGTGGGGCCGTCTGCCCGACACCAAGGGCTGGATCGTCCCGGTGGAAAAGGTCTATTGATCTGACGGTTTCAAGCGCCGCGCACCCGTCCTTCCAGGGGCGAGCCTGCACGGCGCTTTTTGGTCATCCGACGGGCCAAATCACCCGGAGGGGAATTGCAATCTTTGCTGCTGCGTGATACACTACAACTGTTCCCCGCCCTTTTAGCGGGGAGAGTAAGCCGCCGCTGCCCTCCTCTGGACAAGGGGCCGGGCAGAAGGGCAGCGCCCGCCGCCGAGGGCGGGGCAGCCGGGACCGGCGGCCCTTTTCACACAGAAAAGAGGGAACAGCGATGATTCACAAATGGAGCGTCAACTATCCCGCCGTCAACGGCTGGGAGCAGCGGGATGCATATGTATACCTGCCTGCGATGTACGACGAGGAGCCGGAACGCCGGTTCCCGGTGCTGTACATGTTCGACGGGCAGAACGTTTTCTGGGATGAGGACGCCACCTACGGCAAGAGCTGGGGCATGGAGGCCTTCCTGGACGAATACCGGCTGCCGGTGATCGTGGCGGCGCTGCAGTGCAGTACCGGCGCCAACGGGGAGCGGCTGAGCGAGTATTCGCCCTATCGGTTCGACGACGACCATTACGGCCACTTTGAGGGCCGGGGCAAGAGCACCATGAACTGGTTCATCCACAAGTTCAAGCCCTACATCGACCGCAACGCCCGCACCCTGCCCGACCGGGAACACACCTTTATTGCGGGCAGCTCGATGGGCGGGCTGATGAGCCTGTACGCTCTGTTCCAGTACAACGCCGTCTTTTCCCGGGCGGCGGCCCTGTCGCCCTCCATCTGGGTCGCGCCGCAGAAGCTGTCGGCCCTGGTGGGCCGGGCCACCCTCGCGCCGGGGGCGGTGCTGTATATGGACTACGGTTCGGAGGAATTTGGGAATCACGACGGCATGCGCCGCAGCTTTGCGGATTTTGGCGCCAAGGTACTGAGCCGCGGGGTAAATCTGACCCAGCGGATCGTACCGGGCGGCGACCACAGCGAGGCCAGCTGGGAGCGGCAGCTGCCCTTTGTCTTTGAGACCCTGCTGTACGGTCTCGACATCTGAGCAGGGTTTTACAGACTGCTGAAAAAATGGCCCGCATGTTCCGGGCCGCGGAGGAGGAAAGACCCATGGAAATGCAATATTTTAAGGAATACAGCCCGGCTCTCGGGCGGGAGATGGAATGCAAGGTCTATGGCCATGCCGGACGGCCCATGCTCTTCATCCCCTGCCAGGACGGCCGGTTCTTCGATTTTGAGAACTACCACATGGCCGAGACCATGGCCCCCTGGATCGAGGCGGGCCAGCTGATGGTGCTGTCGGTGGATACGATGGATAAGGAATCCTGGTCGGACAAGGACGGCGACCCCTACTGGCGCATCCGCCGCTATGAGCAGTGGATTCACTACCTCACCGACGAGGCGGTGCCCCTGATCCAGCACATCGCCTGTGAGCGCAACGGCTGGGACCGGCTGCCCGGGGTCATCCCCTTCGGGTGCAGTCTGGGCGCCACCCACGCGGTGAACCTCTATCTGCGCCATCCCGACATCTTCGACGGATGCCTGGCCCTGAGCGGCATCTACACCTCCGAGTACGGTTTCGGCCACTACATGGACGAGGTGGTCTATCTCAATTCGCCGGTGGACTATCTGCCCGGCACCCCCGACGATCACCCCTATATGCAGCTGTACCGCAGCAAAAAGGCGGTGATCTGCTGCGGACGGGGCGACTGGGAGCAGCCCGAGACCACCATCCGGCTCAAGCAGATCTGCGAACAGAAGGGCATTCCCATCTGGGTGGACATCTGGGGCACCGATGTGGTCCACGACTGGCCCTGGTGGTATAAGCAGGTGGTCTACTTCCTGCCCTACCTTCTGAACTGATTCCGTTTCCCTGCGCCCGCACGCTCGCGGCCGAACGATGCGGGCGTATTTTATACCCGGCTGCTTTTATGCACTAATGCAGCAAAGCGTCCGGTGCATTCCGCTGCCCTGCGGCCTGCTGCCGCGGGAGCTGCACGAAAAGATACGAAAGAAGAGGATCGTGTACCATGAAGAACATCATTTTCATCTCTCCCAACTTTCCCACAAACTATTGGCAGTTCTGCCACGAGCTGAAGCTCAACGGCATGAACGTGCTGGGCATCGGCGATCAGCCTTACGATGAGCTGATGCCCGAGCTCAAGGAGAGCCTGAACGAATACTACAAGGTGGGCAGCCTGGAGAACTACGACGAAGTGTATCGCGCCGTGGCCTTCTTCACCTTCAAGTACGGCCGGATCGACTGGCTGGAGTCCAACAACGAGTACTGGCTGGAGCGGGACGCCGCCCTGCGCACCGACTTCCACATCACCTCCGGCTTCCAGTCCTCGGACATGCCCCGCATCAAGTACAAGAGCAAGATGAAGGAGTTCTACCAGAAGGCAGGCATCACCACCGCCCGCTACCACATGGTGGACGATTTCGCCGGCTGCCGCAAGTTCATCGACGAGGTGGGCTACCCGGTGGTGGTCAAGCCGGACAACGGCGTGGGCGCTTCGGACACTCACAAGCTGTCCAATGACGAGGAGCTGAAAAAGTTCATTGCCTACCACGACGCCCAGCGCGCCGGGGTTCCCTACATCATGGAGGAGTTCGTCCACGCCGAGGTCAACAGCTATGACGCCATCATCGACGCCAACGGCAACCCCATCTTCGAGGCGGGCAACGTGACCCCCATGTCCATCATGGACATCGTCAACGACAACGACAACTCCATCTATTACATCGTTAAGGACCTGCCCGAGGACACCCGGGCCGCCGGCCGGGCCACCGTCAAGAGCTTCGGGGTCAAGAGCCGCTTTGTTCACTTTGAGTTCTTCCGCATGACCGAGGATCAGGCCAGCATGGGCGAAAAGGGCAAGATCGTGGCGCTGGAGGTCAACATGCGGCCCTGCGGCGGCTTTACCCCCGACATGATCAACTTTGCCCGCTCCACCAACGTCTACAAGATCTGGGCCGACATGATTGCCTTCGGCGGCACCGATCTGCCGGTGGGCGAGCACTTCTACTGCGCTTACGCAGGCCGCCGGGACGGCAAGAACTTCCTGTACAGCCACGAGCAGATCATGCAGAAGTATCAGGACTCCATGCGGATGGTGGAGCGCATCCCCGACGCACTGGCCGGGGCCATGGGCAACCAGATGTATGTGGCCACCTTCTCCACCAAAGAGCAGATGGATCAGTTCTACGCCGACGTGCTGGCGGTCAACGGCTGAGCCACTTTTTCCCGCCGCGGCCAAAAGGCCGCGGCTTTTTCGCGCCCGGGCGTTTGTATCCGGGCCCCGGCTGTGGTATACTGGACCGGAACACATCATCTCAGGACAGCGAGGTACAGAGCATGAAGATTCCCGCAAACGGGTTCACCCACGCCGGCAAATTCCATGCCGACGACGTATTTGCCACCGCACTGCTGCAGATCCTGCGGCCGGACATCCGCATCACCCGGGGCTTTGAGGTGCCGGAAAACTTCGACGGCATCGTTTACGACATCGGCTTCGGGATGTTTGACCACCACCAGGAGCCCCGGGAGACCCGGGCCAACGGGGTGCCCTACGCCGCCTTCGGCCTTCTTTGGCGGGTGCTGGGGCCCGGCCTTGTGGGGGAGCGCCAGGCCCGGCTGGTGGACGAGAACTTCGTCCAGCCCCTGGATCTCAACGACAACACCGGCGAGCAGAACAGCCTGTGCGACGCCATCGGCTTTTTCAACCCGGTCTGGGATTCCAAAGAGGACTCGGACGAGGCCTTTTTCCGGGCGGTGGACCTGGCGCGGCAGATCCTCGAGCGCCAGATCGAGAGCGCCAACGCGGTGAACCGGGCGGACGCCCGGGTCCAGGAGGCCTACAAGGCGTCCAAGGACGGCATCGTGATTCTGCCCTGCTATCTGCCCTGGAAAAACGGCCTCTACCGCACCGACGCCCTCTTTGTGCTCTATCCCAGCCAGCGGGGCGGCTGGAGCGCCCAGTGCGTCACCGACCACAAGACCAAAAAGCCAAAGCTCCCCTTCCCCCAGTCCTGGGCCGGTCAGCCGCCGGAGGTCATCGCCCAGAAGAGCGGCATCGAGGGCATCCGGTTCTGCCATGCCAGCCGGTTCTTGATCACCGCTCAGGACAAGGAGACCGCTCTGGCGGCCTGCCGTCAGGTGCTCAAGAACAACGGGAGGCTGTAAGGGGATGGAACAAACCAAACCGGCCTATGTTTATCTGGTGCGCTGCGCCGGGGGACAGCTCTACGCCGGGTGGACCACCGACCCCCAGGCCCGGCTCTATGCCCACAAGACCGGCCGGGGCGCAAAGTATACCCGGGCACAGCACGCCGAGAGTCTGGCCTACCTGGAACAGTGCCCCGGCCGCTCGGCCGCCATGCGGCGGGAAGCCGCCCTCAAGGCCCTGACCAAGGCCCAAAAAGAGGCCCTCTGTGCCCAGTGGGCGGAAGCCAGCCGCCCCCGGCTGAGCCTGGCGAGCCGGGCAGACGCCGCCGAGATCCTGGAGCTGTACAACTGGTATGTGCTCAACCACACCGCCACCTTCCAGATCACCCCCTCCACCCTGCCCCAGTATGAACAATGGGTGGAGGACACCCTGGCCCGGGCCCCGCTGATTTTGGCCCGGGACAAAGCGGGCCGCCTGCTGGGCTACGCCTGCGCCCACCGCTGGCACGAGCGGGAGGCCTTCGACTGGGACGTGGAGAGCACCGTCTACTGTGCCCCCTTCGCCCGGGGCCTCGGGGTGGGGGATACACTCTACGCCGCGCTGCTGGAGCTGCTCAAGGCCCAGGGGTACTGGAACGTTTACGCCCTCATTGCCGACCCGAACCCCGCCAGCGAGCGGCTGCACGAAAAGTTCGGCTTTGTCTGCGAGGGCCGCACTCCCCGCACCGGCTATAAGTTCGGCCGCTGGCTGGGGCTGTCCACCTGGCACCTAGCCCTCCGCAAAGGCACCGGCGCCCCCGAGCCGGTACGGCTGCAGCTGCCTGCTGAAGAGGTCATTGCTGTTTTGGATAAATGCAGTTTATAACGAATGTTTCTTCATCGTGCTGTGGCCGTTCCTTTTCTCTTCCGGCACAGGGCCCGCTCTTGCAAATTCTTTCTTTCTGCATCCCGCTTTTCCAAAGCACTCCGCATTTCCATACTGCGTTCTGACCGCCGGGTTTCCGGCGGTTTTTTTGTTTTTCCCCGACCGCCCGAATCTCATATTTCAGCTTATAAATTCATATTTTACCGAATAATAATACAATCTTCACAAAAGCTGCGCCAAAAGCGGGCGAGGTTTGGCGCTTTTCTGCATTGACGCAAAAAGTGCGCAGGGTATAATAGAGAGCGTAAACAGCACGGCAAAACAACGAGGCTGCCGGGAGGGATGCCCGGCGCACAAGAAACAAAAAAGTGTAAGAAAAAAGGAGCAGTCATCATGAAAAAGGAAAACATCAAGAAGGTCGTTCTGGCCTACTCCGGCGGTCTGGATACCTCCATCATCATTCCCTGGCTGAAGGAGAACTACAACAACTGTGAGGTCATCGCTGTTTCGGGCGACGTGGGCCAAGGCACCGAGCTGGACGGCCTGGAAGAGAAGGCCAAGAAGACCGGCGCTTCCAAGCTGTACGTTCTGGACCTGAAGAAGGATTTTGTCGAGAACTACATCTTCCCCACCCTGAAGTTCGGCGCAAAGTATGAGGAGTACCTGCTGGGCACCTCCTTTGCACGTCCCTGCATCGCCAAGGCTCTGGCCGACATCGCCATCAAGGAAGGCGCCGACGCCATCTGCCACGGCTGCACCGGCAAGGGCAACGACCAGGTCCGTTTCGAGCTGACCCTCAAGGCCTTCTGCCCTGATATGGCCATCATCGCTCCCTGGCGTGAGTGGGACATCAAGAGCCGTGACGAGGAGATCGCCTACGCCGAGGCCCACAACATCCCCCTGCGCATCAACCGGGAGACCAACTACTCCAAGGACAAGAACCTGTGGCACCTGAGCCACGAGGGCCTGGATCTGGAGAACCCCGCCAACGAGCCCCAGTACAACAAGCCCGGCTTCCTGGAGCTGGGCGTCAGCCCCGAGCAGGCTCCCGACACCCCGACCTATGTGACCATCCACTTCGAGCAGGGCATCCCCACCGCCGTCAACGGCCAGGAGATGGGCGCTGTGGAGCTGATCGAGTACCTGAACAAGGTGGGCGGCGAGAACGGCATCGGCCTGCTGGACATCGTGGAGAACCGGCTGGTGGGCATGAAGAGCCGCGGCGTCTATGAGACCCCGGGCGGCGCCATCCTCTACAAGGCCATCCAGGTGCTGGAGACCATCACCCTGGACAAGGAGAGCGCACACTTCAAGGCCCAGCTGGCCCAGAAGTACGCCGACATCGTCTACAACGGCCAGTGGTTCACCCCGCTGCGGGAGGCCCTGGACGCCTTCGCCAACAGCCTGGAGAAGACGGTCACCGGCGACGTGAAGCTGAAGCTCTACAAGGGCAATATGATCAACGCTTCGGTCACCTCTCCCTACACTCTCTATGATGAGCAGACCGCTTCCTTCGGCGAGGATGAGGATTACAACCAGGCAGATTCGGCCGGATTCATCAACCTGTTCGGTCTGTCCATCAAGGAGCGGGCAAAGCTGTCCAAGAACTGGCCCGAAGTCCTCTGAGCCTGACCTTTGCGCCAGACCCTCTCTGCCCGTTCCTTACACTTTCGCGCAGAGATCCATTTTGAACACCGGCATAGTCGCCGGCGGCACCGCCGCAGGAGCATACCCCCTGCGGCGGCTTTGCCGTTTTATAAAGGAGTCTCATCATGGCAGAACAATTATGGAAAGGCCGCTTTTCCAAGGCGGTGGACACCCGCGTCAACGA
>CALXGY010000137.1 GCA_944387955.1 uncultured Faecalibacterium sp.
GTGCGACGGCACAGGGATTGTGCGGACGGTGGATGACTCCACCCTGGTGCCGGATGAGTCCCTCACCATCGACCAGGGGGCGGTGGCTCCCTGGAACTCGCTGATGTGGTCCCTGATGACCGACGTCTGCCGGGCCATGGGGGTGCGCACCGACATCCCCTTCCGGGAGCTGAGCGAGGAGGAGCGGGAGATCGTCTTTCACGGCCCCGCCGAAAAGAAGCACATCTTCTACCGGCCCAAAAACGGCGCCTCGGCGGGGGAGCTGGACTTCACCTATTACAACGCCGTCTATACGGTGGAAAACGCCCTGGCCAAGGTCAAGGACGACAAGGGCATGAAGCGGGTGGAGCGGTTCTTGAAGCAGTCTCCCTGCCCCGACTGCGGCGGCACCCGGCTGTGCGCCAAAGCCCGTTCCAGCCTGCTTTTGGGCAAAACCCTGGCCGAAGCCGCCGCCATGACCCTGGATCAGCTGGTCCCCTGGGTGGAAAGGGTCCCCGCGGCGATGCCGGAGGAGATGCGGCAGATGGCCGCGGACATCTGCGGCCAGTTCCTGCACACCGCCGGGCGGCTTTTGGATCTGGGGCTGGGATATCTGGCGCTGGACCGGGCGGGAGCCACCCTTTCCACCGGTGAGCGGCAGCGGGTGCAGCTGGCCCGGGCGGTGCGCAGCCGCACCACCGGCATCTTGTATGTGCTGGACGAGCCTTCCATCGGGCTGCACCCTTCCAACGTGGACGGCCTGCTGGGGGTGGTGCAGGATCTGCTGGACCACGGCAATTCGGTGGTACTGGTGGACCACGATGTGCGGGTGCTGAAGGCGGCGGACTGGATCGTGGAGATGGGCCCGGGGGCGGGGGAGTACGGCGGCCGGGTGCTGGCCCAGGGAACGGTGGAGCAGGTGAGCCGCGCCCCCGGCTCGCTGGTGGGGCCCTTCCTGTCCGGGCAGGAAAAAATCCTCGTCCGACCCCAGGCCCCGGCGAAACAGATGTTTGAAAAGGGGAAGATCCATCTCTCCACCCAGCCGCTGCACACGGTCCAGGCCCTGGAGCTGGAACTGCCCAAAGGGCGGCTGATCGCGGTGACCGGGGTGTCCGGCTCAGGCAAGACCACCCTGATCTTGGAGAGCCTTGTCCCCGCCCTCAGGGCAAAGGCGGCGGGGGAGCCGCTGCCCGCCCAAATCCGCAGTCTTGAGGCCCCCGGCGTGGAGCGGGTGGAGCTCATCGACGCTACCCCCATCGGGCTGAACGTCCGGTCCACCGTGGCCACCTACAGCGGGGTGCTGGACGAGCTGCGGCGGCTCTTTGCAGCGGCGCCGGAAGCCCGGGCCAAGGGGTACAAGGCCGGGGACTTTTCCTACAACACCGGGTCGCTGCGCTGTCCAGGCTGCGACGGCACCGGACAGATCACCATGGATCTGCAATTTTTGCCGGATGTGGAGATCCTCTGCCCCGACTGCGGCGGCCGCCGGTACGGCAAAGCCGCCCAAACCATCCGCTGGCAGCCCAAAAAAGCCGACGGGCCGGGGGTCTCGCTGCCCGAGCTCATGGGCATGACGGTCAAACAAGCGCTGGAACAGCTGTCCGGAGCCAAAAAGGCGGCGGACAAGCTGCGGGTGCTGGACAGCCTGGGCCTGGGTTATCTGACCCTGGGGGAGGCCACCCCGGCCCTCTCGGGGGGCGAAGCCCAGCGGCTCAAGCTGGCGGCCGAGATGGGTCGGGCCCAGGACAACGCGGTGTTTGTCTTTGACGAGCCCACCATCGGGCTGCACCCGCTGGATGTGCGGGTGCTGTTGGAGGTGTTCCAGCGGCTGATCTCGGCCGGGGCCACCGTGGTGGTCATCGAGCACGATCTGGACATGATCGCCAACGCCGATTATGTTGTGGACCTGGGCCCGGAGGGCGGCAGCGCAGGCGGGCGGATCGTGGCGGCGGGCACTCCCGAACAGCTGGCCGCCTGCCCCGAAAGCCGCACCGGGGCCTACCTGAAAGAACTTTTGCAGGAAAATTCCTGACCGAATACAGAAAAATCCGCTCCCGATGAGAGAGCGGATTTTTATGCCTTGGGTTATTTTTTCTTGTTGAGGGCCTGGTATTCGGCGGGGGTCTGCCCGAAGCTCTTTTTGAAGACGGTGGAAAAGTAGCTCAGGCTGGAATAGCCCACCTCCTCGGCAATCTCATAGACCTTGCGGTCGCTGTGCTCCAAAAGCTCCACGGCCTGGCGTATCCGAAGATTGTTCAGAAAAACGCTGAAGTTCATGCCCACCTCTTTTGTAAACAGGCGGCTGAAGTATTCCGGGTTGAAGCTCACCGCCCGGGCCACCATGCCCAGGCTGATCTTTTCGGGATAGTGCTGGTGCAGGTAGGCGATGGCGTCCCGGATGGGCGGGGAATAGCCTTCCGCCTGGGGAACGGAGCGGAAAAACGGGGCAAAGACTGCGTCCACGGCGGCTTCCAGCTCGGACATGGCGGTCACCCGCAGCACCGATTGCTCGATTTGTTCGGTGCGGCTGTCCAGGTCTTCGGGCTGCTGGGGAGCAAAGTGAATCAGAATGGTGCAGAAGGAGGCGCAGAGCTTTTTGACGCTGTCCAGGTCGGTGGGCCGCTCCTGCCGGATGCGCTGGAGCAGTTCTTCCTTGACCGCGGCGGCCCCCTGATAATTCTGGGCGAACAGCTCCTTGCTGAAATTCATGCGGGCGATCTCGGCCTGGCGGATGGTCTTTCGTCCCACCGGGTCCCGGGCAAAGACCCACCGTTCCGGCTCGTAAAAGTGGAGGCGGCAGCGGGCCTGAGCCTCCTGCAAAGCCTGGGGCAGCGCGGAGAGATTGGTCTGCAGGCTGCTGAGCCCCAGCACACAGCGCAGGCCGGCGGCTTCTTTGCGGTAGAAGGTCTCCAGCTCCTCCAGTGCGGCAGGGCGGCGCAGATTGCACACAAAGAGCAGGTGCTCATATCCCAGCGGAACGAAGCGAAGGTTGAAAAGTTCCTGAAAAGATTCCAGGCAGCGGCGCGCCTGCGAAAGATCCTGGCCGCTGGGGCTGCACAGGTCTCCGGCGGCAAAGAAGGTGTTTTCCAGAGGAATGCCATGGCGGCGCAGCTCCTGTACCGTCACCGGCCCGCAGGTCTGGTCCATGGCCAGATGCCGAATCAGGAACTGCTCCCCCTGCTCCTGGCGGACGGCGCTGTCTCCGCTGCGGCGGATGGTGCGGGCCGCCTTGCACAATAGGTCCCGCATGCTCTCCAGGGTGACCTCGGTTTTCAGGATGTATTCCGCCGTGCCGTTCTGCAGGGCGGTGCGGGCATAAGAAAAGTTGTCGTGGCTGGTCAGGATGATGACGTGGGCGGGGCGGATAGCCTGGAGCTGCCGAACCATCTCCAGCCCCGACATGCCGGGCATTTCGATGTCGGTCACCACGATGTCCGGCAGTTCCCGCCGGTACAGCTCCAGCCCCTGGACGCCGTTGGCGGCGGAGCCCGCCAGCACAAAGCCCTCCAGCTGGCCGATGCAGTATTCCAGCCACCGGCGGATGGGGCTGTCGTCATCTACTACAAGTACTTTCAGCATAGATTCTCCTTGAGGTCGGGCGGCTGGGGCTCGACGGGCACCCGAAGGGTGATCCGGGTCCCCATGCCGGGGGTGCTCTGGATCTGAAGTCCCCAGGCGGAGCCGTAATGCAGCCGGATTCGGTCGTTGACGTTTTTGATGCCCAGGTGGGGGCGGTCGGCGGTGTCGGGGGACTCCATGACCTGGCGAACCTTTTCGGCGGTCATGCCCACGCCGTTGTCCTCCACCTCGATGCAGACGGCGTTGTCCTGCCGCCGGGCGACCACGGTGATGAACCCGCTGCCGCTCTGCATGTCGATGCCGTGCTGGATGGCGTTTTCCACAAGGGGCTGCACCAGCAGCTTGGGCAGAAGGCAGCCCGCCGCTGCATCGTCGTATTCAATAAGGCTGTCGAAGGCGTGCTCATAGCGGTACTGCTGCAATGTCAGATATTGGCGCAGGCTTTCCATCTGCTGGGCCACCGTGACCATCTCCTCCGGGGTGGAGAGGATGCCCCGCAGAATCTGGATGAACAGGGCCAGCATGGCGGCTGCCTCCTCGTTGCGGTGCATGTCCACCATGCATTTGATGGAGAACAGGGTGTTGTAGATAAAATGAGGGTTGATCTGGGCCTGCAGCCAGTTCAGCTCGATGCGGCGCTTTTTCTGCTCGTTTTCATGGATGCTGGTGATGAGCCCCCGGATGCACTGCATCATATCCGCCATCCCCCGGGACAGCTCGTTGAGCTCGGTATAACTGTGGATGTCGAAGGACTGGTGGAGGTTGCCCTGTTCCACGTCCCGCAGATCGTCCTGCAGCTGCTGAATGGGGGCCGCGATCTGCCGGGAAAAATGCCATGCCATCAGGATGCCCCCGGCCAGGGTGAGCAGCGCCAGCAGCACCACCACCCGCCGGATTCGGCGCAGCGGCAGGAGCACCTGGTCCAGCGGGGCCTCCTCAAAGACGGTAAAGCCGCTGTCCGGGTCGTGGTAGCGGGTGAAAAGGACCGGCTTGCCCTGGGCCTGGGTCAGCATGTAGTCCTTGCCGTCAAACAGCTGTTCCAGGTTGACCATGTTGAAGTAGTTGAACCCGATCAGCTCCCCCCGGCTGCTGGAGATGATCTGCCCCGCGTCGTTGGTCACATAGATGTTGCTGCCGTCCCGGATCACGTCGGCGTACATCTGATAAAGCTGGCGCTCGTCGGCGTTGATCATCAGAAAGCCCACGATGTCCCCCTCCGCATCCAGGATGGAGCGGGCGGCGGAAAAGGAGGCCGCGCCGAGGGTACGGTCCCGGTAGCTGCCCACGTCCACGATCTGGCCCGCGGCCGCCACCACCCGGCTGTTCCACACCTTGAGGCGGGGGTCCATATAGTCGTAATCCTCGGGGACCGGAAGGGAGCAGTAGCCGATGCCGGAGGAGGAGATGTACACCACATAAAAATCCAGGTCCGGCTGGAGGAAGGCGGCCTCCATCTGCCGGGTGGTGGTGTCCATCAGAACGAAAAACTCCTCCTGATTGTCGGCGTTGAGCTCCTCGGCATACCGGCGGAAGGCGGGGCTGCTCTCAAAGAGGTTGGAGAGGGTATAAAGACTGATCTTGAACTGACGGCTGCGCTCGGCGATCTGGCGCAGCACGTCGGTGCGGGAGCCCGCCAGCTCCCGAATGAAGCTGTCCTGATAGATGGTGTAGGCCCCCAGGGACAGGATCGCAATGATGACGAAGTTGACAAAGAGCAGCACGGCCATCATGCGGGTTCGGATGCTGTTCCACCAGCGGGCTGCAAGCCGGATGAGCTGCACAGCGGCCCCTCCTTTCGGCCTGTTTTAACTTCTGTTTAAACATTATACGGTTTGGATGCCGGAACTTCAACTGCCTTTGCCGCCGCCCGATAAGCCCAAAAGCCCGCCGGCAAAAATAGCCGGCGAGCAAATGGGGGCTCAGTATTTTCCGATCCGCAGGGGCAGGGTGTCCTCGGTCTCGATCACACGGTCCAGCAGGCGGCGCAGCAGCTGCTGCTTGATTTCGCTGTATGCAGGGTCGTCCCAGAGGTTTTTGAATTCGTTGGGGTCGCGCTCCCGGTCGTACAGCTCGCCGAACTGCTCGGATGCATAGTAGGTCAGCTTGTAGCGGCGTCCGGTGATGGTCTTGAGGTTGAGGCCCCAGTCGTAGCAGGTAAACTCGGTGAGGGCGTATTCCCGCCCGGCGCCGCTGTCTCCCCGCAGAATGGGGGCCATGCTCATGCCCTGGACCCCGTGGGGCGCCCGGATGCCGGCGAAATCCAGCAGGGTGGGCATCAGGTCCACATGCTCGGTGATCTGTTTGTAGCGGGAGCCCTTGGGGATGACCCCCGGCCAGGACAGGATCATGGGGGCCTTGATGAGGCAGTCGTAGTGGAAAGG
>CALXGY010000138.1 GCA_944387955.1 uncultured Faecalibacterium sp.
TCCACCTCCCCCACCGGGAAATCCATTGTCGTTGACATTATTGGACGAAGCGATTAGCGTAAACTGGTTACCATCATAAAAATGATTAGCAAGCACTTTTGCACTATATCTGTCGTGCCCCGGGCAGTCCTTTTTTGTTCTGCTCAGGCGATGACGTCGTCCACAGAGACGACGATCCGGGCAACCTTCAGTCCGGTGGCCTGCTCCACCTCGTCGCGCACACGATGGGTGATGCTGCGCGCCGCGGTAGAAATGTTCAGGCCATAGCTCACGGCGATGTGCAGCTCGATGATCAGACGGCCGCCCTCCTGGGTCACGCAGACACCCTTTTCCGAAATGTCGGTGCCCCGCACCAGGCCCTTCACGGTATCCGCCATGCTGCGGGGGGCCATGGCAGCCACGCCGTAGCAGCTCTTGGCGGCTTCACCCACCAGGGTCGAGAAGTATTCGGCCGAGAAGCGGACATCACCTAGGGGAAAATGAGAAGTGATCATAGTCGCTGTACTCCTTTATCCTAAATTTCTTTTCATACCATTAAAACCATCAAAAGCCGGTCAGCTCTTCCAGCGAATAATACAGATCGCTCACGCTGGAAATGACCTCACCGGCGTTCCGGTTCGCCACCGTCACGCCGCCGCGCCACAGCAGGGGAATGTAGGGCATTTCGGCGGCAAAAATCGCTTCAAAATCCGGCGCCGCGCCGGAATCGGCACGCATGGCGGAATAGGCGGTCAGAAGCTGTTCGCTGAGAGCCAGCCCATACCGGGCGCTGCCCGACCAGAACGGTGTCAGGTCCATATTATTATACAACTTCATTTCGCCGATGTACAGTTCAAATTGTTGGCTGCGGATGGACTGTAAATAGGTTTCGAAGTCGTCGGTCTGGGTCAGGGTGACCTGGATGCCCTGGGCGGCCCATTGCTGCTGCAAAAGGCTGGCGGTATAGAGCTTGGTGGGGGAGCCGGTATAGACCAGAAGATCCACCGAGGCGGGCTGGCCCTTTTCGTCCTCATACAGGCCGCTCTCGGGCTGGTAGGTATAGCCCAGCTGGGCCATGACCTGCTGGAGATCGGCGTCGTCCGCCTCGGGGGAAATGCCCTGACAGCCGCGCACACATTCATACAGCCCGTTGAGGGCGCCGGTGGCGGGACTGGCGCTGGCATACTTCCCGGCCAGGGCCTGGCGGGAGAGCAGGGAGCTCAGCAGCACCCGGCCCTCGGCCGAGCGGCACAGAGGGTTGGAAGAGGCTGCATTGACGCCCAAAAACAGCAGCAGGTTGGAGCGGAAATAGTTTTCCACCGAGGCGATGGTGGAAGCCGCGCTTTCCTCTGCCAAATAGAAGCTGATGGAACCCATGGCAAGGCCCGAGACCATCTCCTCGTATCCCGAAATGGGGGTCAGAGCGATCTGCTCCGGCCCTTCCTGGGGAAAGGGGGCCCGGGGATTGCGCACCAGCATGTCCGGTTCGCTGCCATAGGTATACCGGCCGCAGGCGGTGGGCCGGGGCAGATTGACCTCTTCGGCCTTCATCACCGGCAGGTCCAGCAGATAGATCAGGAGGCTGTCCGGCTGGGTGAGGGTCAGCAGGACGCTGTCCCCCATGACCTGCACATCCGCGATGTTTGCCAGGCGTGCGGAATACATGCTGCTGGCCCGGGCTGCATTCAGGCTGGCGGCGGCATCCTCCGCCGTGATGGGCTCCCCGTCCGCAAAGGTGCAGCCGCTGCGCAGCCGGATGGTGACGGTCAGCCCCTCGTTTATGACCTCCTGGGCGAGCCGCAGCTCGGGCTCCAGCGCGGGCGAAAGCACCACCAGCTTTTCAAACAGCAGCCCGGCGCACTGCTCGCTCAGGGTGTTGGCGGTCAGATAGGGGTTGAAGCTGTCCTCGTTTGCAGCGATGCGGAACAGGGAAGGCTCTGTCTGCTGGGCCGAAGAAGAAGCGCTCTCGGAAGGAGCGGAACTGACAGGGGCGATCACGGGCGGCCGGCTGCATCCGGCCAGGATCAGACAGGCCAGGACGGCGGCGGTCCTCCGCAGCGAAGCAATGGAGTCAAAACGATGCATACAGTCCAGCACCCCGGCGGGCGCAGCCTCCTTTGCGATGGTGAGGGCCATGGGCCCGCAGTTACTTTGATTCTAGTATAGCACAAAATCCAGGGCTGTGCATTCTTTTGACCGCTTTTTTCCAAAATAATAACAGCCATTTGTAAAGAAACTATAAAAGATGGGGCTTTAAGGTTTCTTTCAACGTGCAAAAGTGCTAAAATTGAAATAAGAGAAGGGCCGCGATTCAGGCGGCGCTTTGTTCCCGGCCGAGCCGGGATGGCCGAACAAACCGTAGGAGAAACATTTGATTATGAATATTCTGTTCTTTCTTTCCCCCAAGCAGGATCTTATGTATGTATACGACGATTTTACACTCCGGCAGACGCTGGAAAAGTGGGAGAACAACCGCTATGCTTCCATCCCGGTGCTCAACCGCAGGGGAGAATATGTAGGGACCCTGACCGAAGGGGATATCCTCTGGGGGCTGAAAAATCTGCACGGGCTGGACATCGAGGGCGCGGAGGATGTTCCCATCCGTTCCTTCCCCCATAAGAGGGATTACAAGCCGGTGACCGTCAATACCAGCATGGATGAACTGATCGAGGCGGCTATGAGCCAGAATTTTGTTCCGGTGGTGGATGACCGGGGCATTTTTATTGGGATTGTGCGGCGTCAGGCCATCATCCGCTATTGTTACGACCGCACCCGCTGTGACCGGCAGACGATCCCCGGCAAAGGGAGCGGAGCGCCGGCGGCAAGGCAGATGAACCAGGGCATTTGAACCGCCGGGGCAAAACAGAATCAAAAGAATACGGGCGGCCGTGGGAAATTTTTCCTGCGGCCGCTTATGTTTTGTTATGGAAAACGGATGCAATGTAATGTTTATGTAAAATACATGTAAAGCCCTGCCGGAGAAAAAGGTTTTTGTTGCAGAAATGTCAATAAAAAGTCAAGTTTCTGCAAAAAAAACGCTTGTTGCAACCCCATTTGGGATGCTATAATAAAATTGTACGCGCAAAACGAAAAGCGTGTGGCTGCGAAACGGAGTAGGAATTATTAAGGAATAGGAAGTTACTAAGAGGAGCGTTGTTATGGATATCACACACATTACCTCCTTGCTGGGCGGCATTGCCTTGTTCTTGTACGGCATGTCCATCATGGGCGCAGGCCTTGAAAAGCTGGCGGGCGGTAAGATGCAGAGCGTTCTGCAGAAATTGACCTCCAATACCCTGAAAGGCGTGCTTCTGGGCACCCTGATCACCGGCGTGATTCAATCCTCGGCAGGCACGGTCGTCATCTGTGTCGGTCTTGTCAACTCGGGCATTATGACCCTGGCTCAGTCGGTGGGCGTCATCATGGGCGCGAACATCGGCACCACCGTCACCGGCCAGCTGATCCGAATGGCGGATATCTCGGGCGACAGCCTGCTGCTGACCATCATTCAGCCCAAGACCTTTGCACCGGTGGTGGCCTTCATCGGCTGCATCTTTTATGTATTCCTGAAAAACGCCAAGAGAAAGAACATCGGCCAGATCATGCTGGGCTTTGGCATCCTGTTCACCGGCATGAGCCTGATGGACACTGGCGTGACCCCCCTCAAGGAGAGCGCCCTGTTCCAGAATCTGTTTGTCAGCATGACCAATCCCATCCTGGGCGTGCTGGTGGGCGTGCTGGTCACGGTGGCCATCCAGTCCTCCTCGGCTTCGGTGGGCCTCCTGCAGGCGCTGTCCAGCACCGGCCTTGTGACCTTCGGGTCGGCCATCCCCATCATTCTGGGCGCTCACATCGGCACTGCGTTTACTCCGCTTCTGACCATCGGCGGTTCCTCCAAGGACGGCAAGCGGGCTGCCTTTATACATCTATATTTCAACGTCATCGGCAGCATTATTGTCCTGACCTTGATCTATGCGGTCAAGATCTTCATCGGCATCCCCATGTGGGAGGACGTGCTGAACAAGGGCGCCATCGCCAACATCCATTCTCTGTCCAGCGTCTTTGCCATGGTGCTGTTTCTGCCCTTTACCGGCGTTTTGTCCAAGCTGGCCATGCTCACGGTCCCCAATACCGAGGAGGAAAACCAGGATCTGAGCATGCCGGTGCTGGACGAGCGTCTGTACAAGAGCCCGGCTGTGGCGCTGCAGCAGGCAAAAAATGCGGTGGAAAAGCTCTCCCGCCGCGCAGCCCGCAACGTCAGCCTGTCCATCCCGCTGCTGAATGAGATGGATGAGGATGTGGTCAGCGCCATCAACACCCGCGAAAACCTCATCGACCGGATGGAGGTGGAGATCACCAACTACCTGGTTCGTATGACCGATCAGGAGCTGGGGGACAACGAGAGCCATGAGATCAGCGAACTGCTGAAATTCATCACCGACTACGAGCGCATCGGCGACTATGCGGTGAACATCATGGAAAAGGCCCAGGAGCTCCACGAGAAGGAGGGCTCCTTCAGCGACAGCGCCCGGCGGGAACTGGCGGTGCTGACCAGCGCGGTGGAGCGCATCCTGGTACTCACCGATCAGGCTTTTGCCAACCAGGATTTAAAGACGGCTGCACAGGTGGAGCCGCTGGAAGAGGTCATCGACATCATGGTGGAGAAGCTGCGCAACCAGCACATCACCCGCCTGAAAGAAGGCATCTGCACCATCGACACCGGCGTGGTCTTTTTGGACGTGCTGAGCAACATCGAGCGCATTTCGGACCACTGCTCCAACGTGGCAACCCGGCTGATCGGCATGGAGGAAGGGGAGGAGTTCAACTCCCACCTGTTCAAGTCCATGATGCACCACAATCCCGACAAAAATTATGCTGCCGAGTACGAGCAGTGCTACAAGGAATATCTGGCTCCGCTGGAGGCCATGCAGGCCTGAGGGGCAGCCATAGCA
>CALXGY010000139.1 GCA_944387955.1 uncultured Faecalibacterium sp.
TCGACTTCAACACCGCTCTGGCCAAGATCGAGAAGGACGACACCGGCCGCGTGACCGGCGTCATCGCCCAGAGCACTTCCGACGACCACTTCATCCGCATCAACGCCGCCAAGGGCGTGCTGCTGGCCTGCGGCGGCTACCCCGGCAACCCCTACATGATGGAGCAGCTGGACCCCCTGGGCACCAGCGTGACCACCGCCTGCTCTTATTCTCCTGCGGACAAGGGCTACGGCATCCGCGCTGCCGTCTGGGCCGGCGCCAACCTGGACAAGGAAGCCGCTCCCATGCTGTTCGACCGCGGCGTTGTGCCTCCGGGACAGGATGCTGGCTATGTGGACAGCCCCAACGCCTTCGGCGGCAAGGCCTTCCCCGGCCAGATCCGTCAGTACAACCCCGGCACCCAGCCCTTCCTGAAGGTCAACCGCAACGGCGAGCGCTTCGCCAACGAGAGCTGCCCCTACAACGACATCGTCTACGCAGCCGCTCACCAGCCGGGCCGCGTCTACGCTCAGATCCACGACGCCAACTGGGAAGAGGATGTCAAGCGCTTCCACACCATCGGCTGCTCCGCCCAGACCCGCAACGGCGGCGAGGCTTATGTGCTGCCCAAGATGGAGGAGGCTGAAAAGGCTGGCAGCTTCTTCAAGGCCGACACCCTGGAGGAGCTGGCCGACAAGCTGGGCTTCACCGGCGACGCCAAGACCACCTTCCTGGCCACCGTCGAGCGGTACAACGAGCTGTACGACGCCCAGAAGGATGAGGACTTCGGCAAGCCCGCTTACCGCCTGAGCGCCATCCGCACCGCTCCCTTCTACGGCTGCTGGCTGGGCGCTTCGCTGCTGACCACCGAGCAGGGCATCGCCATCAACGAGAAGACCCAGGCTCTGGACACCAACAACGTGCCCATCCCCGGCCTGTACGTCACCGGCGATATGTCCGGCAGCTTCTTTGCCAACAACTATCCCTGCCTGATGGCGGGCGTGGCCATGGGCCGTACCATGACCTTCGCCATCAAGGCCATCAAGCAGATGGGCGGCCTGGAGTAATTCCAAAGCGCGCCTTGGCTTTGAGCTAAGATTGAGATAAGACAAAAACACCGCAGAGCCTTTTGGTTCTGCGGTGTTTTTGCGTGAGCTCACCCCGCGCAGCGGGCCTCCTTGGGGGCGTGTTCCGGCGGCGGCCGGCGGTAGTCCAGGTCCCCCTGGTCCATCCCCCGGACCAGCACCTCGGCGGTGGCGATGTTGGTGGCGATGGGCACATTGTGGATGTCGCACAGACGCAGGATGTCCCGTTCGGCGGACAGATTGTCCGCCAGGTACAGCGGGTCCCGGAAAAAGAGCACCAGCCCGATCTCTCCGCAGGCGATGCGGGCCGAGATCTGCTGCGCACCCCCCAGGGGGCCGGACATACAGCACTGTACCGGCAGACCGATGGTCTGCATGATCAGCCGCCCGGTGGTGCCTGTGGCGATCACCTCATTTCGGGCCAGAATGGCCGTATATGCGGTACAGAACTGAAGCATCAGCTCCTTGCGCGAGTCATGGGCAATGATGGCGATGATCATGGTACACCTCGTTCCTTTGCTGCAAAACGGCTGCGCACAGCCGGATTTTGAATCGTGATTCTTCTTCACTTTAGTTTTACCTGAAAATACATTTCTTTGTCAAGAGAATTTTTGTAACATTTTACAAAATTTAATGCATTGAAGTAAGTAAAGTTTGTTAGGAAGTGCTATTGAATTCGGCTTTTCTTTGGGTTGAGGGGGAAAATATGGGCTGCTGCAAAATTCTATTTTAAGCTGTATTTTGCCGCAAAGCAGCGGCTTATCGTTTTTGCATCTTCTATTCTTTAGGCTGCAAGCCATCTGCTTCGCAGACCTAGAGGAGGAGAGCGGAGGTTTCGATTCCTCCGCCCTACCTCCTCTGGGAACTCCATACCCACCCATAAAAAGGTCAGGGCTATCCGGGTTGCCGTTGCCTGAATTTTCGGCGGACCTTGGTGCGGTCCTTGAAAATTCAGACGGCGGCCCCTGCTCCGGCTCCCTCGATCCGCCGCAGGCGGCGGTCGCCTCCGCAGCCCTGGACCAATATAAGGAGGAGCCGGAGAAGAAAATGCTAAAAAAATCAAAAGGAGATTTTTTCTTAACGCATTTTCTCCCCCGGCTCGTTTGAAAACGCCCATCCTAAAGCTGCTTTAAAATCCCAAAGCAACAAAAAATCCGCACGTTCTTCGGCCTTTAGCAGGTTTTGAAACGTGCGGGTTTTCTGTTCGATGCTTTGCTTTTATCGTGCCGTATCTTTTCGGGTCAGTTCGGCCAGGGTGCGGCAGAGCACCCCGAAGTCGATGGGCTTGGAGATGTGGGCGTTCATGCCCGCTTCGGTGGTCTTGGCGATGTCCTCGGTGAAGGCGTTGGCGGTGACCGCGATGATGGGCACGCTCGCCGCGTCGGGTTTGTCCAGATGGCGGATGGTGCGGGCGGCCTCGCAGCCGTCCATCACCGGCATCTGCATATCCATCAAAATGGCGTCGATGGCATAGGGGGCGGCGGACTGGAAGGCGGCCACCGCCTCGGCGCCGTTGCGGGTCTGGATGACCTCCACCTCGTTCATCTGGAGCAGCTCGGTGGCAATCTCCATGTTCAGTTCGTTGTCCTCCGCCAGGATGACCCGTTTGCCGGCCAGATCCAGCGGCTCGGGCTCCTGGGCCGGCTGCTGTTCGGGGGCGGAGCCCTCCGCCGGGATCATGGGCAGGGTGACCGTGAAGCGGCTGCCCTTGCCCAGGGTGCTCTCCACCGCAATCTCACCGCTCATCTGCTGCACAAGGCTCTTGACGATGGGCATGCCCAGTCCGGTGCCGGTGGTGGAACGCTTGGTGAAGTGGGTCTCCCGGGCGTAGGGGTCGAAGATGTGCTCCAAAAAGCTCGGGGACATGCCGATGCCGGTGTCCTCCACCACAAACTGGTATTTGCTGTGCTTCTGGAAATCGTACTGCCGCAGGCTGACCCGGATCTCGGCGCCGCTTTCGCTGTACTTGATGGCGTTGGAGATAAGGTTGTTGAGAATCTGGCTGAGCTTGAAGGGGTCGCCCATGACCCGCCGGTCGGTCAGGTCGATCTGCACATGCAGGTGCTTTTCCTCCCGCTCGATCTGTTCTTTGAAGAGGGAGAGGGTGTCCTCCAGGCACTGGCGCAGGTCGAATTCCTTGTACTCCATGGTGTGCCGCCCCGATTCCAGCCTCGACAGCTCCAGGATATCGTTCACCAGGGCCAGCATCTGCTTGCCGGACAGCTCGATCTTGCGGATGTACTCCATCACCTTATCCCATTCGCCCTTGTGCTGCTGGGCCAGCTCGGACAGCCCGATGATGGCGTTCAGCGGGGTACGCAGGTCGTGGGACATGCTGCTGAAAAAGGCGGATTTGGCCTTGGTGCTCTTCTTGGCGGTGTCCAGCGCCTCCCGCAGGATGAGGGTGTGCTGCAGCTGCTGGCGCTTTTCGATGTCCACCTCCCGGAAGCAGAGGATCACCTCGTCCGGGGCCTGCTTGCCGTCGTAGAGGGTGCGGATGTTCACCCATTTGTAGGTATCCCCGAACCGGCGCTGGTAGTCCCCGCCGTAGTCCGGGATGGCGGCGTCCACCCGCTGCCGGATGCTCTCCAGCGAGAAGGCCTGAGCGAACTCCTGGTAGGTCTCCGGGTCCACCAGGGTCTTCATGGTGGCCAGCAGGGTGCTGTAACTGCCCTCGGGGGGCATCCGGTCGTGGAGGTCCTCGGCGGTCTTGATGCTCTCATAGGTGCCGGTGCGGTAGTTGACCCGGTAGATGGCATAGAAGGAATCGCCCAGGATCTGGATGGTGTTGGCGGCCCGCTCGATCCGCTTGGAGTGGATCAGGTCCCGCACCACCATGCCCGCCAGGATCAGAAAGAGCAGGGCAGAGATGCCGGTCATCACCCAGATGGTGAGGTTCCGGTCCCCCATCAAAACGCTCTGGAAGGGCATGGTCAGCATCACGGTCCAGCCCTGGTTCATGGTGTAGTAATAGACTCCGCGCTCCACCCCCGCCGGGTCCTGAAAGGAAGCATCATACGCGGACAGGCTCCCGTCCCGGATGCCTTTCAGCAGCTGGTCGGTGTAAAATTGCAGTTTCTCGTAGGGCACCTCCCATTGGGTGCTGTAGTAGATCAGGGTGCCGTTTTCGTCGCACAGATACAGGGAAGCGCCGTCCGGCAGATTCTGGATGCCGTCTGCCTGGTGGAAGTATTCGGGGTAGAGGTCCAGCGCCAGCACATCCTCCGAGAAGTCGAACTTCTTGGCGGCCGTGATGACCACCCGTCCGGTGATGACATCCTGGTAGGCGTCGGTGAAGATGATCTCGCCCTCGGCTTCCAGCGCCTGCCGGTACCAGGGGGCGCTCTGGTACTCGTATCCCTCGTCCCCCTCCCAGGGGTTGGCGGCGACGATCTTTCCATCCAGCACCGCGTAGGGGTCGATGGTGTCCTCGCCCACGATGGTGATCAGCTTGCGGAAGTAATCGTGCAGCCACAGCTGGATCTCCTCCGGGGAGGCGCCCTCCTGCCACATCTCCTCTACATGTTCGCTGCCCAGCTCCAGATACTGCCGGAAGGACTTGATGTACATTTCCTCTTCGGCGCCGTAGCTCTGGGCCAGGGACATGCCGAGATCCTGGGTGTTCTGCAAAAGCTTTTGCCGCACCAGGGACACCGCCATCACCAGCAGCGCCAGAAACACCACCAAAAGCAGCATACTCAGAAGGGTATTTAGGGAGATGCTCTTCTTCATTTTGTTCACAAAGATTCCCCTCGCTTTACAAAAGGCCGCCCCCGCCGAACCTGCGGGGGCTCTCCCATACATGATATCGTATTTTGAGCCGCTATGCAATCTCTGGGGGCGGATTTCCGGCCCGGCAAAGTTTAAAAATTTGTTCAGAACCAGCCGGTTGACCCCCGGCCCCGGCTGCGCTACAATAAAAACATAAGAGAGATCCGCAGGGCTTTGCCTGCGGCAGGGCTGAGCGCAGCCCTGGAGAACAGGACACAGGAGGTACAAACCATGAGCAAATTCCCCAAAGGCTTTTACTGGGGCGGCGCTACCGCCGCCAACCAGTGCGAGGGCGCCTGGAACGTAGGCGGCCGCGGCCCGGCGTTGACCGACGTGACCACCGGCGGCACCGTGAACACCCCCCGCTACACCACCTACATCGACAAGGACGGCAACCCCGGCAAGGTGCCCAGCATGGGCATCACCGCCAAGATCCCCGAGGGGGCCAAGTACGCGGTCCTGCCCGACACCCTGTACCCCAACCACGACGGCATCGACTTCTACCACCATTACAAAGAGGACATCGCCCTGTTTGCCGAGATGGGCTTCAACATGTTCCGCATGTCCATCTCCTGGAGCCGCATCTTCCCCAAGGGCAACGAGACCGAGCCCAACCGGGAGGGCCTGGAGTTCTACCGCAATGTCTTTACCGAGCTGAAGAAGTATAACATCGAGCCCCTGGTCACCATCAGCCACTACGACGACCCCCTGTACATGGTGGAGGAGCTGGGCGGCTGGTCGAGCCGCAAGACCATCGACTATTACCTGAACTACTGCAAGACCATCTTCAACGAGTACAAGGGCCTGGTCAAATACTGGCTGACCTTCAACGAGATCAACTGCCTGGTGGCCTTTTTGACCATGGGCGGGGACAAGGTGCCGGACGAAGCCTATCAGGAGGCCTACCAGAAGCTGCACCATCAGTTCATCGCCAGTGCCAAGGCGGTCAAGCTGGCCCACGAGATCAGCCCCGAGTACAAGGTGGGCAACATGATCTGCTACCTCACCAGCTACCCCCTGACCTGCGACCCCAAGGACGTCATCAAGAACATGGAGCACGAGCAGTTCGCGGTGGACTACTGCGGCGACGTGCAGGTGCGGGGCGCGTACCCCGCCTATGCAAAGCGGCTGTGGGACGCCCACAACGTTTCCATTAAGATGGAGCCGGGCGACCTCGAGGCCCTGGCCGAGGGCAAGGTGGACTTCTACACCTTCTCTTACTACATGACCAGCTGCGTCACCACCCACACCGACGCCGAGCAGACCGCCGGCAACCTGTCCATGGGCGGCAAGAATCCCTATCTGGAAGCCTCCGATTGGGGCTGGCAGATCGACCCCGACGGCCTGCGCTACACCCTGAACAAGCTCTACAACCGCTACCAGATCCCCCTGATGGTGGTGGAGAACGGCCTGGGCGCTTATGACACGGTGGAACCGGACGGCTCCATCCACGACAGCTACCGCATCGACTACTTCCGCAAGCACATCAAGGCCCTGGCCGAGGCGGTGGCCGACGGCGTGGACGTGCGGGCCTACACCCCCTGGGGCTGCATCGACCTGGTATCCGCGGGCACCGGCGAGATGCGCAAGCGCTACGGCTTCATCTACGTCAACAAGCAGGACGACGGCACCGGCGATTACAGCCGCAGCCGCAAGGACAGCTTCTTCTGGTATCAGAAGGTCATCCGCTCCAACGGCGAGGATCTGGACTGAGAAGGCCGGAGGGTAGGCGGCGCGCTTCCTCATAAGCCCCCGTTTCGGCTCCCCTTACGAAGGGGAGCTGTCACCGACGCAGGGGGTGACTGAGGGGTGGGAGCTGGCCACTCGATCCCCCTTCGGTTAGGTCTGTTGCAAAATGCCTCAAAGTTTGCAGTACCTGACCAAGCCCCCTCGCCGAGGGGGCTGTCGCGAAGCGACTGGGGGAGTTCGGGTAGCTGCATCTTGCCGAACTCCTTTCGCCGCTGCGCGGCACTTTCCGGGTTGCCGTTGCCTGAATTTTCGGCGGGCCTTGAGGCGGCCCTTGAAAATTCAGACGGCGGCCCCAACAATCTCTCCCTCAGTCCGCCGCAGGCGGCGGTTGAGATTGTTGCCTCAGAGAGGGAAGTCGGACGGTAGACGGCTGCTTCTTGGAAAAAGCAGCTGCTGCGGAAAACGCTTTAACAAAAAATCGCTGCTCCATTGAATTTGGAGCAGCGATTTCTTGTTTTATAGATTCAATGCAAGCCTTGGGAAAGGCCCTGCACGGCTCTTAGAGGCTGGACAGGTACTTGCCCACCAGACGGCCAAAGGTGACGGTGCGGCCGCAGGCCATGCCGGTGGAGAGGTTGGGGTAGGTGTTGGCAAAGTAGCTGCCGCTGTCGTTGCCCACCACATACAGGCCGGGGATGGGGTTGCCCTCGGTGTCGATGGCGTTCATGTGGGTGTCGATCTGGATGCCGTCCATGGTGCACAGCACATAGCCGGTGTTCTTTGCGCCGTAGAAGGGAGCGGTGTCCACCGGGGTCAGGCGGAAGGCCTCCTTGCCGTAATCGGTGTCCTCACCGGCGTAAGCCAGCTCGTTGTAGTGGTCCACCGTCTCCTTCAGAGCGTCGGCGGGCAGGCCCAGACCCTCGGCCAGCTCCTCGATGGTGTCGGCCTGGATCACAAAGCCGTCCTGAATCAGGCCGGGCAGCATGCCGTTCTCGATGACCTCATAGCCCATGTTGGGGTCTGCGCCGTTCTCAAAGGGATACAGGCGGGAGCAGCCGTGCATCTTGAACTGGGTGGCGTACTTGGTCCAGTTGCTGTCGAAGAGGGTGTAGTGGCAGTGGCCCTTCTGGTACTCGTCGGCGTGGAGGATGCCCTCGTAGGTGCCGGACTCGTTGAAGAACCGCTTGCCGTCGGCGTTGACCTTCAGCCAGGGCTGGCTGCCCATCCAGAAGAAGCCGTTGTCGCCGGACTTGGCGGTCTCGGCGCCGGTCTCCTGGTCGGGGCGCAGGGCGCAGCGGTCGAACATCATCATGGAGTGGGTCTCGTCCATCTTGGCGCCCGCCCACAGGCAAGCCTTGATGCCGTCGCCGAAAGCGCCCGGCTCGGAGCCGTTGCGGCCGATGATCCGCAGGTTCCAGGGCTGCAGGGCCTCCATCATCTTGTAGTTCAGGGAGTAGCCGCCGGTGCAGACCACCACGCCCTTGGAAGCGGTGTACTTGACGTAATCGCCGTCGGCGTTGGTGGCGATGCAGCCGGTCACCCGGTCGCCCTCCTTGACCAGCTTGACCATGGTGGTGTTGTAGTCGAACTGTGCGCCCAGGCCCACGGCGTAGTCATACAGGACCTTGTTGCCGTCCAGGGTGTTGCCGCTGCCGTCGTCCGAACCGGTCCAGCGGGGAGAGTGGCCGGTGGCGAAGTGGTGATAGCGGGCATCGTCCACCGAGTCGCCGGACTCATGCCACAGCTCCACGCCCCGCTCGGCCAGACGGTCGCCGTACCAGTCGATGACCGCGCCGGACTCGTCGCAGAACAGCTTGACCAGGTCCTGGTTGATGTGCCCGGCGGCATACTGGGTGGCCATGGTCACATAGTCGAACTTGTCGATCTTGGTGCCCCACTCCTTCTGATACCGGGAGTTGATGGCGCCCAGGTCGTCCCGGATGCCCACGCCGGTGGGGAAGCGGTCGATGCCGATGACCTTGGCTCCCTCCTCGGCCGCCGCGCAGACCACGAACATACCGCCGGTGCCGCAGCCGATGACCAGGATCTCGGTGTCATAGGTGGCGGTGATCTCGCTGTCCGCGATCTCGGGCTCGGTGCCCAGCCAGTCGCCGTCGTCGGTCTCTTCGGTCTTGGTCACCACCTCCACCGGGATCTCGCCCTTGGCCTGCTGGATGCACTTGTCCGCAGCCTTGGCCACCGCCTGGGAGGTGATGGTAGCGCCGGAAACGCCGTCGATCTCTGCGCCCTGGGCGGCCATCAGAGCCTCCTTCAGCTCCTCGGCAGCGGCCTGGCCGATGCTGGGGGTCTCGTTGGCCAGATCCAGCACCACGTCGGTGATCTTGTTTTCGTCAAAGGTCATGGTGACGATGACCTCGCCCATGCCGGTGGCCTTGGACGAGTAGGTGCCGGGGATGTACAGCCCGGTCTTGGATGCGGCCGAAGCAGCGGTGCTGGCGGCAGAG
>CALXGY010000140.1 GCA_944387955.1 uncultured Faecalibacterium sp.
TCGCTCTTGTTCATCTGCGGCGCTCCTTTCTCTGCCTGGTTATAAACGCTTCCAGCGTCCGCCGGAAAATTTCCACTTTATCCCATTATAGTGGATGAAAAAAGGAAAAACAATCTTTGCCGTCCTGCCTCCGAAAAATTCTGTGCAGAAACGCTCAAAAAACAAGAAATACAAAAAGGCCTCCCGAGCCATGGGAGGCCTTCAAAGTATTCAGGTTATACACTGGCTCTGAGCTTTTCCAGCGCGGCGGCAAAATCCGGGATGGATTCGAGGACCCGGTATTTTTCATCCCCTTCCATCTCCTTGAGAACCATCCGCCGCAGCTCGGCGCTGGTGCCCTCAACAGTTTCCGGCTTTTGGCAGACCACCCCGGGGGCAAAAAGCTCTTCCTTCGGCAGGACCATGGGGCCGGTGAGATGATCCACATACCGCACAAAGCATTCCGCGGCCTTTTGCACTTCGCCCATCCGCAGATAAGCTTCCATCATGGGGCCGTCGGTCAGGTCCATAAGCCCGAAGGTTTGAGCCAGGGTCCGGCAGGCCCGGCTCACCTGCAAAAGCTGCTCAGGGCGGGGCATCAGCTGAGGGTTCATCAGGGTAATAAGGCAGGTCTGCATCTGGTTGAGCAGCTTGTACAGCTGTTTTTGGGTGAGCTTCAAGGCTTCTTCGGGCTGCTCTTTTTTCAGATAGTACTGGGCCCAAACGAAGGACGGGTCGCCGGCCTGTTCCGGCAGCTCCTTCAGGAGGGCGGCCCCTTTTTCCAGCTCTCCCTGGCTGACCGCCAGGCTGGCCAGCTGGATGGTGGCGCTCTGCCAGTAGGCGCCGCCGCCGGTGGTGCGGATCTCCTCCAGCAATGCCTGCTTGCGCTGCTGCCAGCGGCTACGCTGTTCCGGCCCGGCGGCAGGAACAAACATCTGGAAGGCGTCGTAGGTGGCCGCGGCGTTGAACTGCAGCACGGTGCAGCCGGGATAGCGGCGGAGCAGTTGTTCCAGCTCCTGTTCCGCCTGCTGCCAACCCTCCGGCGTGCCCTGATGCAGGGCGGACTGGATCAAAGCGTTGATCCGCTCCACCACCTCCTTGTCCGGCAGGGTCTGTTCAAACTGCAAGAGGGTATCAAGGTTTGTGCCCAGCGCCCGGGCCAGCGGGCAGAGCAGGGCGATGTCCGGGCAGGAGCTGCCGGTCTCCCATTTGCTCACCGCCGGTGCGGAAATCCCCAGTTTTGCGGCCAGCTGTTCCTGGGTTAGGCCCTTTTCTTTTCGCAGGGCCGCGATCTTTGTACCCAGCTCCATGGGGGTAGTATCCATTTTTGTTTCCTCCCTTTTTTGGTGTGCGGCGCCGCTTTTTCTGATTCCATTCTACCTGTTTTCCGCCTTTGGGGCAAGAGAGGCGTTGTTAAGCGCCGGGCAGTTTTTCTTAACTGTTGGTTAAAAAGCGCAGCTGCGCCGGGCAAAATTCTCTCCCTTCTCCCTGTACAGACCAGAGCCCGCCCGGTATAATCTTCTAAAGAAGGAGGGCACAGAGATGGAGCGTTTTACACTGGAAAACAAACAGGTGGAGCTCTGGCCCAGCGAAGGGGAAAACCGGCCGGTGATTTACCTCAACACCTTTGAAGGGGAGGGCGAACGGGTTTGGCAGGAGATGCGCCGCAGAGATCTGCCGGATTTCAGTCTCGCGGCGGTCAGCGGCCTGGACTGGAACCGGGACCTGCCCCCTTGGGACGCCCCGGCGATCTATAAAGGGGCAGAGCCCTTTTCCGGCGGTGCAGAAGCTTATCTTGCGCAGCTGACCGAAAAAATCCTCCCGGTGATGGAACAGCGGCTGAAAGGCCGGCCGGTCTGGCGGGCGTTGGCGGGCTATTCCCTGGCCGGGGCCTTCGCGGTCTACGGGCTTTATCACACCGGGGCCTTTTGCCGGGCGGCCAGCGTCTCGGGGTCGCTGTGGTTCCCGGGGCTGAAGGAGTATCTTTTGAGCCATGAGATGCAAAACCGGCCGGACTGCCTCTATTTTTCCCTGGGCAATAAGGAAAGCAAAACCCGCAATCCCGCCATGAAGCCGGTGGAGCAGAATACCCGGGAGATCGAAGATTTCTTCCGCTCGAAAGGAGTCAAGACGGTCTTTCAGCTGAACCCCGGCGGACATTTTCAGGAGCCGGAAAAGCGGGTTGCAGCCGCCCTTGGGTGGCTGCTGGAACAATGACTCTTGTTCTGCACTTCCTGACCGGATATAATACAAAACAAGAAAAGCGGCCGCCCGGCCGCTGTGCAGCAGCATTCCAGGAAGGGAGGATTTTTGCATGCTGGACAAGACAAAGAAGGATTGGTGGAAGTCTGCGGTGGCCTATCAGATCTACCCCAAGAGCTTTCAGGACACCACCGGCAGCGGGGTGGGGGATCTGCAGGGCATCATCCGCAGACTGGATTACTTGCAGGAACTGGGCATCGACCTGATCTGGCTGTCGCCGGTATTTGCCTCGCCCCAGGTGGACAACGGCTATGATATCTCGAATTATCGGGACATTGACCCCATGTTCGGCACCCTGGCGGATATGCGGCAGCTGATTGCCGAGGGCAAAAAGCGGGGCATCGGCATTATGATGGATCTGGTGCTCAACCACTCCTCCGACCAGCACCGGTGGTTTTTGGAGGCGAAAAGCAGCAGAGACAACCCTTATCACGACTACTACGTCTGGCGGGACGGGACCCCGGACCAGTATCCCAACGATATGCGGGCGGCCTTTGGCGGCCCGGCCTGGGAGTGGGTGCCCGAGGTACAGCAGTATTATTTCCACCAGTTTGCACCCCAGCAGCCGGACCTCAACTGGGAGAATCCCAAGCTGCGGCGGGAACTGTACGACATGATCCTCTGGTGGATGGACCAGGGGGTGGAGGGGTTCCGGCTGGACGTCATTGACCAGATCGCCAAGGAGCCGGACCGCAAAATCACCAGCAACGGCCCCCGGCTGCATGAGTTCATCCGGGAATTGAGCGCCGAGACCTTCCAGAAAGGATGTCTGGTCACGGTGGGCGAGGCCTGGGGCGCCAATGTGGAGATCGCCAAGCAGTTCAGCAATCCCGACGGCAGCGAACTGTCCATGGTCTTCCAGTTTGAGCACATCGAGCTGGACCAGCTGCCCAAAAAACCCAAGTGGGACACGGTGCCCCTGCCCTTTGTCACCCTGAAACGGGTCATGGAAAAGTGGCAGACCGGCCTGCACGGCTGCGGCTGGAACAGCCTCTTTTTGGACAACCACGATCTGCCCCGCATCGTCTCCCGCTGGGGCGACGAGGGGGAAGGCCGGGAGGCTTCGGCCAAGATGCTGGCGGTGATGCTCCACGGCATGCAGGGGATGCCCTACGTCTACCAGGGCGAGGAACTGGGCATGACCAACATCCGGCTGCCCATCCACCAATACCAGGACCTCGAGACCCTCAATATGTACCATGAGCGGATGGCCCAGGGCTACTCGGAGCAGTACATCATGGGATCCATCTATAAGCGGGGCCGGGACAACGCCCGAACCCCCATGCAGTGGGATGATAGCCCCAGCGCCGGATTCACCACCGGCTCCCCCTGGCTGCCGGTGAACCCCAACTATACCCAAATCAACGCAGCCGAGCAGCTTGCCCGGGAGGATTCGGTCTTCCATTTTTACAAAAAGCTCATTGCCCTGCGCAAGACCTGGCCGGTTTTTGTCCACGGGGATTTCACCCTGCTGGAGCCGGAGCACCCCCAGCTTTTTGTCTATCAGCGGAGTTTTGAGGACCAGCAGCTGCTGGTGG
>CALXGY010000141.1 GCA_944387955.1 uncultured Faecalibacterium sp.
CCGGTTTCAGGGTCCACCCGGGGCATATTGCCGGAATCGGGATCGCCGTTTGGATTGCCGTTTTCAACATCAAACAGAACGACAAAATCATAGCGGTTTTTGATGGGCTCGGACATGGTTACTTTTCCTCCTTCTTGGTGTAGCGCTTCTGGGTTTCATGATAGTATCCGATCTGGAATGCACTCTGTTCCGGCAGGGTCATCCGTGCGGGCAGCGTCTCGGTAATGCGGCTGCTCAGTTCGGTGATCCGTTTGTCATAATAGGTGGCAATCCCACCATCCAGCTTGTTCAGGTGTTTCTGCGCCAGATTGATGAGGGTGGGAAAGACCAGAGCCGGCGTAGCGGATGCCGAATTGAAATAACGGTTCTTGATGGTAGTGTTAATGCCTGGATTGGCGCTCTGCTGCACCGCTTCCAGGACCGAAAACATACGCCCCAAGACGTAGGGCAGATAGGTGCTTTGTTCGTTCAATTCCATGGTCATGACCTCCTTGAGCTGTTCATTGCGGGAATTGCGCAGATAGTACGCTTTGAGGATGGCCGCTTGTCCCCAGCTGATATCCTGCTGAGCACGGATACGGATCTGGACACCATCCAAAAGGGTGGCGGGATAGGGTACATTGTTCAGAACGGCCAGCAGCAGATCGCCGGCCAAACGGGGACTGGGATCCGGACGTTTGGCCCCAACAGGCACCTTGCGCACTGTTTCCAATACCATACGCCAGATGGTGAAAGACGAAGTCTGGTCGTAGGCAGGACGGATAATCCGAAGCCGGTTATAATGGGCATCCAGATTCCGGGCCAGCTGCCCGAAGCTGTTCTGCCAGAAAAAGCGGACCGACAAGCGGGCAGCATTGGGAGCAAGGCCCAGGACATAAAACCGGGTATTGGGGTCCAACCGGCTTTCATCCCAGTCGATGGCATGGCCGCTGGCCAGCTGTTTCAGAGCGTTCAAAAGATCGTTTTCCTGATAGGAGGGAGCGTCAGCTCCCATACCGCCGAACAGGGAGAACAAAGCACAATCTTGATAGGCAGTGTCTCCTCCCTCGGCCCATAAGACGATGGTCGTATCCCCCACCCGGCAGACGTGGTCACGGTCAGCCAGCAGGGTGTTCAGTGCCGTGGCATAGGCAAAGGCAGCATATTCGCTGGTGGGCGCATTGGCTCCCTGCTCGTGCTCGTAAGAACAGAAGGCCGAAGCATTGAAGGATACCAGAGAAGCACCGCTGCTTTGTGCACCGACCACGCCCTTAATGCTGGGGTGCAGCTGGGCCAGGGAGGCGCGGCGGCCAGTCACCAGACAGAGAATATCCTGTTCGCCCGAGTCATCCCCGCCGTCATAGTGGCGCTGCCACACCTCGCGGATGATAGGGTCCTCTGCTGCCGGGTGCTCCTGATACCAGAAGGTCAGGTTGCCGCCTTTCATTATATCCTCCCAGTCCTCTTGCAGGACGGGACAGGCGGCGGCCTGGGAAGGGTCCCAAGTCTCAAAAAAGCGGACAATGGCCCGGGCAGCGGAAGAATCTGCATCCTTCAGAAGATCCAGATGCAGTTCTTTGGCAGCTTCAAAACATTTGATGCTTCGCTCGGGCTTTCCCTTATTGTCTGCGCCCAGCAGATAGCCGCTGTTGTCCCAGAGAAAATTGGCCGCCACCCCCGAAGAACGTTTGACAGGAGAAGGAAGGGAGTACTCTTGCGGGACAAGGGCCATTTTTTTGCCCCGGAGAACTTCCTGCTGCAAATGAAGCAGCTGCACCAGACTGCCGTTGTCATCCAGAAGCAAGCCATAGGAAACTTTGGAGAGGTTCCACCCGGGCCGGGCAATGGTGCCACGGTTCAATAGATCCTCATAATAATGGGTGAGTGCCTGCAGGATCATCGGAGCACCTCGCAATCCTGAACATCCAGAACGCCGTTTTCCAGTTTGGCGCGGAAATAGGTGGGGGTAATATGCTGGGGATCCGTATAGTCAAAGTCATACAGCATCAAGCCCAGATCCCGGGTTTCCGGGATGGTGGGGATCTTACCACCCGGCCAGCGGCGGAACGCCGCGGAAAACTCCCTGCATCCAAGATATGGTGTGTTGAAGCACTGGCCCCGCTCCATCCGACGGGTGACGATATCCTGAAATTTACCAGGATTGTCCGAGGGAGAGGCTTTGTCCGTCATATCGAAATGAGCCTCAATGACATAGTGGACATCCTGCAGCATCAGAGACGAGCGCTGCACAATTTCCTGAGATGTGGCCAGGTATAGATCCTGTTTTCCACCCTGTGCTGCTTGGCGAACGTTGCGGGCAGAAATTTTGCTCATCACCTCGTTGCGCCGGATGCTAACAAAGCGGATGGGATTCATCACATAAATACGATCAATGTGCCACCGCAGACCTGGATGATAGTAGATGGCTTCCACCATCCCGCGGGCCGCCGAAGGGGTGGGCACATCATAAGAAGCGCGCTCTACCTTCAGCTCAGGTCTGCTGAAAAGGGCGTAAGGTCCCCAGACCTCCAATTGAATCACGGTCCAATCTCCTTTCTTCTATTAAATGTAATTTGTATTGCATGAAAGCTATGAGGTGATTCTATACCGTAAATCAAAAATTGTCAATACAAGCAGGAAGATTCGTTGTATCGCACAAATAGGCCAAGCTAAAATTGTGAAATTTGAAGAGTGAATTTGCCTTTGACATCATGGTTCGATATAATAGAGGCGTCAGCAACTGCTGTGGATAGAAAATATTAGATGTACTTTGTAGGAAAAGCGGCGGCAAGGAAGGATCTTGCCGCCCTTTTCTTATCCCGTTATCCAAAAAGGGCTTTTCCGGTCTCCACATGCAGGGCCAGCCCGGTTTCATGGCTATAGAGAGAAAGGTCGGTCAGAACATAGCTGCCGCCGGCCAGAGGTTCTGCAGCGCCTGCATCCAACAAGTCTTGCAGATGGTTCGGGTAGATGTTAACGGCATACTGCCCCAGCCGCCGATAAAGTGCGCGGCTGGAATTTCCGGCCCGCAGCTGGTCGACCAGACTTTGCCCCTGATCTATAGGAATGTAGATGGTGACCGTGGGACTTTCGATCAGATGAAACCATTCCGCTACCGTGGCAAAAGGAAACAGGCACCCCTGGTATCCCTTGCGGAATGCATCCAGCACCCCGTGAACATCCAAAGCCGCATTTCCTTTCAGGGTCCGGTAGAAGGAGAAGTAAGCTTGAATGGCTTGCGGGCTGGCAGGGTCAGAGAATCGCGCCAGAACGCTGCGGGTGGAGTCTACATTGGTCCGAATCAGGGAAAGAGGCTGCATCCCTTCAAGGCGGAACACCGAAACCAGACTATCGGCCGCAGCCCGGCGTCCCTCCCGGTTACAGCGCCCAGCAGTTTGCAAGATTGAGTCCAGGCCAGCTTCCTCCCGCCAGACAACGGGGAAATCCACGTCTACACCAGCTTCGATCAGGGAAGTGGAGAGGACCCGGCAGGGTAAACCTCTCTGCAGACGGGAACGGATCTCCCACAGCAGACGTTTGCGGTCCACCGGGCAGAGCAAAGTGGTCAGGCAGTAGCGGCCTTCCGGTTCCACCATACTCCCCAATTCCTGGACTGTGGCCCGGCGGTTGACGACACACAGGGTCTGGGGCTGCGCATTCAGCCGGTCGGCCAGCTCCTCCAGGGAAAGAGCGCCAGCCTGACAGAGGGTGGTTCTGCGGAAAAAGTTGTAAAGAGCCTGGGTGTTGGGACAGATCTCCTGGATGGAAAGCCGGGGGGCCAGTTCGGCGAAGAGGGACTGGAGAGCCGGCTGTGTGGCAGTACAGAGTACCGCCGTCACCCGATAATACTGGACCAGCTGCCCGATGGCCTCCACACAGGGGCGCAGGTAGGGGACTGGCAGAGTCTGAGCCTCATCAAAAATTACTACGCTGCCCGCAATGTTGTGGAGTTTACGGCATCTGGATGGACGATTCCCGTACAGAGACTCAAAGAACTGCACCGATGTGGTAACGATGACCGGGGCGTCCCAGTTCTCAGTGGCCAGGGCCTTCCGATAAAAGGAAGGATCGGTCTGATCTCCATTCACCTGGTAATCTGCGCCGGAATGGTGCTCGATGACGTTTTCCTCTCCCAGAACCTCCCGGAAGATCTCGGCGGTCTGGTCAATAATGGATGTGTAGGGAATGACATAAATCATCCGTTCTTTGTTCCTAGCCCGAGCATGGGCCAGGGCAAAGGCAAGGGAGGAGATGGTTTTGCCGCCCCCGGTGGGAACCGTCAGGGTGTAGAGTCCGCTGTCCCCGCTCTGCCCGGTGTGGAGACATTGCTCCAGAATTTCACATCGCTTTTGGTTGAGGGGCGTGTTGGGATTCTGCCAGGGAGCAATGTACTGCTGCAGGCGCTGAAACAGTACCGGAATGGAATCGTATCCCCCGCGGAGGGCAGCGTGGCCTTGC
>CALXGY010000142.1 GCA_944387955.1 uncultured Faecalibacterium sp.
AAATCAGCCGGATGGCCTCCAGGTGGAACATGTCGGAAATGGTGCAGGCGCCCTTGGTGATGTAGCCCTCGATGGCGTGGGTCAGAGCGTCCATGCCGGTGGCGGCGGTCAGGCCCTTGGGCATGGAGGCCATCATATCGGGATCAACCACGGCCACTTCGGGGATGTCGTTGGTGTCCACGCAGACGAACTTGCGCTTTTTCTCCACATCGGTGATGACGTAGTTGATGGTGACCTCAGCGGCGGTGCCGGCGGTGGTGGGCACTGCGATGGTGAAGACCGCGTGCTTCTTGGTGGGGGCGACGCCCTCCAGAGAACGCACATCCGCGAACTCGGGGTTGTTGATGATGATGCCGATGGCCTTGGCGGTATCCATGGAGGAGCCGCCGCCGATGGTGACGATGCAGTCCGCCTCGGCAGCCTTGAAGGCGGCCACGCCGTCCTGGACGTTCTGGATGGTGGGATTGGGCTTGATCTCGCTGTAGACCTCATAGGCGAAGCCGGCGGCGTCCAGCAGGTCGGTGACCTTCTTGGTGACGCCGAACTTGACCAGGTCGGGGTCGGAGCAGACGAAAGCCTTCTTGCAGCCGCGGGAAGTCAGCTCGGGAACGATGTTCTCGATGGCGCCGTGGCCGTGGTAGGAGATGGTGTTCAGAACGATGCGGGATACCATAGTGCAGCACTCCTTTTTTGATGTTTTTTATCTGTCGGCCGCCTTCCCTGCGAAGGCGGCAGAAAAACTCAGTCCAGGAACTTCTCGTTCAGGGTGACGCCGAAGTCGTGGGCAATGGCCCGCAGGGCGTCGTCGGTGATGGTCTGACGGATCAGGCCGCCGCCCATGGACAGCACCTTGACATAGATCTCGGCGCTCTTCTCGATGGTATGGGCCAGGCCGAAGGTGGTGTCGAAGTCGGGGCCGGAGGTGAACAGGCCGTGCTGGGCCCAGATGGCGGCCTGATAGCTCTTCATCAGCTCAGAGGTGGCCATGGCGATGTCCGCCCCGCCGGGGACCATCCAGGGGCAGACGCCCACGCCCTCGGGGAAGACCACCGGGCACTCGGTGGCGCTCTGCCACAGAGCACGGGAGAAGTCCCGGTCGGTCAGGGGCAGGATGTAGGTCAGGGCGATGACGTTGGTGGCGTGGCAGTGGTAGATGACCCGGTTGGCGCCACCCGTGGCAGCCTTGCGGACGCTGTGGTTCATGAAGTGGCTGGGGAACTCAGAGGTGGGCTTTGCGCCGCCCTCCAGGCCCCAGACGATGCGCCAGCTGTCGCCCTTGTCGTTGATCTCCACGATGCCGATGCTGTGGACGGGGTCGGGCTCCACGTTGCGGAAGTACTTGCCGGAACCGGTGGTGAGGAAGTACTCCCCGGCCAGGTTCTCGGCCTGCACGCCCATGTTCACCCACTCGCCGGGCTGGGCATTGAAGAAGGGGCGGCACTCGGCCACTTCCTCTTCCTTCATGCGGTAGGTCAGGTTGCCGCCGTTGCGCTCGTGCCAGCCCTGCAGCCAGCCGTCGTTGCACATGCGGATATAGCCCTTTACGATCTCAACATCCAGAATACCCATTGTCAAAAAACTCTCCTTTTTTATTGTACATTTATCGGGTGATGATGTCCACAGGGACATCGAAAATCTTTGCAACTTTCAGGATCGTGTCGATGTGGCGGCCGGAAGCGGCGGCCATGTGGTGGGTGGGGCCTGCCTCGCTCCAGCGGTTGCAGAACTCCCGGGCCCCGCAGGCAAAGCGGGTGCGCATGTTGGTGTCGCCGAAGGTGAAGATGGGGCCTTCCTCGTTGACGCCCTCTGCCACCACAAACTTGAAGCGGCCGTCCTTGTCCTGGGTGATGCCCAGGTAGGTCACGGGGCCCAGGTGGGGATAGAACTGGGTCAGGTAGCCGCCGCCGGTCTTGCCGTGGAAGACCGGGACGATCTTCATGGTGGGCTTCTTGGCCGAGATGGCCGCGTCGCCCGAGCCGGAATGGCCGATGATGCAGATGTCCTCGTCAAAGTCGATGGAGTACATCTCGCTCAGCTGGCCCTCCCCGGCGATGGTCTTGAGGATGGACATGGCCATGGAGACCTTGATGTCGCCCTCCACTGCACAGGCCACGCCCTGCTTGATGAGCATGGAGAAGGCGGGGATCAGCATGGAATCCAGAACGCCCGCCTTGCCCTGGGCGAAGCCGTCGTAGTGGGAAGCCACGAAGGCGATCTTTTCCTCCTTGACCCACTCTTCAAAGGCCACCACATACCGGGCCATCTCCCAGACCTTTTCGATGGTGCCGCCGCCCTCGATGTCGAAGGTGTCCAGGATCTCCTGGGCCTTGGCGCGGATGACATCCTCGTCGGTGATGTGGTCGGCAATGGCCCACATCTTTTCCCAGTCGAACTGCTTGGTGTACAGCCACATCCGGTTGTAGAGGTTGGTCTCGTCGATGTACAGGTCCATCATGCCAGGATAGGGGCGGCCGATCTGAGCGAGGTTGGTATCCCGGAAGCGGCGGCGCACCTGAGCGGCGCGGCACCAGTCCTCGATCTCGGCCTGGACCTGGGGGTCGCCCCCCTCCACCACGCCGGTGATGACCGCGTGGCGCTTGCCGGCCCGCTCCAGGTCGGCCACCATCTCACCCACAGCGCCGCAGGCGTAGAGCTCGCCCAGCCAGGTGGGGGTGTCGGTGTTGGCATAGTCGGGGGCCTTCTTCTTCTGGACGTTCACCAGCACCACCGGCACGTTCAGATCCCGCACTGCGGGCAGCATGTTGTAGGAGGTGGCGTAGGTCAGCAGCTGCAAAATCACCAGATCCACGTCTGCGGCCCGGAACTTGTCCCCCGCCGCCATGGACAGCTCTTTGGTGGTGACGATGCCGCCGTCGATGATCTCCACCGTGTCGGGCAGAGTCTTTTTGAAGTCGGCGTACTGCTGCTCAAATTCCGGCACGAGGGAGGGGAACTGGGGCAGATAGGCGCCCAGCGCAATGGCGAAGACGCCGACGCGGGCCTTGGTTTCAACCAACATGCTCATTGGGGAAGTACCTCCTTGATATCAAAACTCTTGCGAATGCTTGCTCTTGCGGCGGAAAGGTCTTTAAACTCGCCGCCCTGGATCATCTGAATAATAAGGTTGCCGATGGCAGTGCCCTCCACCGGCCCGGCAAAGACCGGCAGACCGGCGGTGTTGGCGGTCATCTGGTTCAGGTACATATCCTGGCAGCCGCCGCCCACGATGTTGATGCTGGTGTACTGCTTGCCGGTGAGGGCCGACAGGTCCTGAATGGCGTTCTTATAGCAGAGGGTCAGGCTGCGGTAGACGCACTGCATCAGCTGGCCCACCGTCTGGGGCACCGGCTGGCCGCTCCGGGCGCAGGCGATCTGGACCGCAGCAATCATGCTGGCCGGAGCCAGGAAGGCGTCGTCGTTGGCATCCACCACCGAGGCAAACTCCCCGGCGGCCCGGGCCGCGGCGATGAGATCGGGGAAGCTCCACTGTTTCTCCCCTGCCCGCACGTCCAGGGTCCATTCGGCCTTTTCTTTGCCGGCCACATAGTCCACCCCGTTGAGCTCCCGCCGGATGGACTGAATCATCCACAGGCCCATGATGTTCTTGAGATAGCGGTAACGGTACCAGGCGCCGCCCTCGTTGGTGAAGTTCTGGGCGCGGCTCTCCTCGCTGGTGATGGGCGCTTCGTTCTCCACCCCCAGCAGCGACCAGGTGCCGCTGGAAAGATAGACCGCCTGGTCATCCCGGGCCGGAACTGCCAGAAAGGCCGAACCGGTGTCGTGGGTGGCGGGCAGGACCACGGTGGTCTCAAAGCCCACCGCCTCGGCGATCTCGGGCCGCAGCGGGCCCACCACCTCGCCGGGCATGGACAGTTCCCCGAACAGCTTTTCGGGCAGGCCCAGGGCCCGGATCAGCTCGGTGTCCCAGCATTTGCCCGCAGCGTTCACCAGGTTTGTGCTGGTGGCGTTGGTGTACTCCTGCTTTTTCACCCCGGTGAGCCGGTAGTGGAAGTAATCGGGGATCATCAGCAGGCTCTCCGCCTCGGCCAGCTGCTGGGGGTGCTCGGCCTGCAGGGCCGCCAGCTGATAGATGGTATTGAACAGCTGCTTCTGGATGCCGGTCCTGGCGTAGAGGGCAGCGGGGGAAACGGCCTTGTTCACCCGCTCATCCGCACCGGCGGTGCGCCCGTCGCGGTAGGCCACCGCATCCCCCAGCAGCTCGCCCGCCTTGTCCAGCAGCACGAAATCCACCGCCCAGGTGTCGATGCCCACCGTGACCGGGATCTTGCCCGCCGCCTTGCAGGCCTTGAGACCCTCCAGAATGCCCTGCCAGAGATCCTCGATGTCCCAGCAGTCGTGACCGTTCTTGCGCAGCTGGCGGTTGTCAAAGCGGTGGATCTCTTCCAGGATCATCTTCCCGTCCTCGACATGGCCCAGGATGTGCCGTCCGCTGGACGCGCCGATGTCGATGGCGAGATAGTAATTTGCCATGGGGCTGCCTCCTTTTTCCTTGTTTTTCTGGTGTTATTGTAGCATGTCCGGGCCCCGGGGGTAAGGACGCTTCTCGGCCAAAATAGGGACCTTATTTGCAATTTTCGGCCCTGTGTGGTATCCTAGAAAAAAGGAGGGAGACAGAATGGACAAAAACCTTCTCGAAAAATTGCGCAAAATCACCGAAGAGGAGCAGGCCATCCTGGATGGCGCCGCCGGAGTACAGCGAGAGCGGTACACCTCCCGCCGGGAATTCGTGGTGGACAGCGAAAAACTCTTGGAAAAAGGCAAGCTCATTGAGGTGCGCCCCCACACCCGCTTTGTGCACTTTCCCCGCCATCGCCACAACTATGTGGAGATGATCTACATGTGCAGCGGCTCCACCACCCACATCATCAATGGGCGGGAAAAAATCCGGCTGGAGACCGGAGATCTGCTGATTCTGAACCAGGCGGTCTACCATGAGATTCTGCCTGCCGCCCGGGAGGATGTGGCGGTGAACTTCATCATCCTACCCCAGTTTTTCGACCGCAGCTTCACCATGCTGGAACAGGAGAATGTGCTGCGGGATTTCCTCATCTCCACCCTGGCCGGGGAGTCCACCTTCTCGGGCTATCTGCACATCCAGTCCCACGACATCCTGCCGGTGCAGAACCTCATCGAGAACATGATCTGGACCCTTTTGGAGAAAAAGCAGGGGGTGAACATCCTCAACCAGACCAGCATGGGGCTGCTGCTTTTGAACCTGACCTTGTTTGCAGAGAACATCAACCGCGCCGACCCGGAAAAGCAGGACGAAAACCTGGTGTTCACCACCCTCAAGTACATCGAGACCAACTACCGGGACGGGACCCTGGAGGAGATCTCCGCCCGGCTGCACCAGCCCCCCTATGCCCTGAGCCGGCTGCTCAAGCACCACACCGGCCAGAACTTCAAGGAGCTTTTGCAGCAGCGCAAGCTCCAGCAGGCCGCCTATCTGCTGGGCAACACCCCCCTTGCGGTGGACGCCATTTTGGAGAGCATCGGATACGAGAACAGCAGCTACTTTTACCGCCGGTTCCGGGCAAAATACGGCTGCTCCCCGGCCCAGTACCGCAGGCAGCGGCCGCAGCATTCCCTCTAGTCTTCCACTTCCCCGTTTTCGGCAGACGCCTTTGCATCAGACCACAGAAGGGGCTGTTGCAAAATAAAAAAGAAATAGCAAATTGCACAACAAAACCCCATAAAAAGAAGTAATCCGGGACTTTTGAAAGCGTTTGTCGCTCAAAAAGGTCCCGGATTTTGTGCATCTTTTTTTCTAAGAAGCTATTTTGCAACAGCCCCTTCTTGCTGTTTTTATAGTTTTATAAAAAGGTTCAGGAGCGGGCGCGATACTCGGCCGGGGTGCAGCCGTACCGCCCGGCAAACTTTTTATAAAAGAAGCTCTGGTTGGAGTAGCCGCACTGCAGCGCGATCTCATGGATGGGCTGGGAGGTCGAGCGCAGCAGAAAGGCCGCCTTGGCCAGACGCCCGTCGGTGATCAGCTCCTTGAAGCTGCTGCCGGTGGACTGGCGAATCATGCGGGACAGGGCGTTGGGATGGAAGCCAAACCGGGCCGCCGTTTCCTCCAGGGTACAGCTGGTGCAGTGGTCGTCCATATAGCGCAGGATCTCGGTGAGGTAGCTGCGCCGGGCCTGGCGGTACTCGCTCTCCATCTCTCCCTGATAGCAGCGCACAAGCTCGATGAACACCAGATTCATATAGTTGCTGATGGCCCCCTCTGCACACAGCTGGGGGTCCAGATACTCGCAGAACACATTCTCCATCAAATCCCGGAAAATGGGCCGCTGATCGGTGTGGAAAAGCAGATACCGGCTGTGATCCCGCTGCTCGCTCAGGGCATAGGACAAAAACCGGGGGATGGGGCCGCTGGCTGCAAACCGCTCCACAAAGCTGGCGGTAAAGTATCGCCGGTCCATCAGACAGTTGAGGACGATGTCCCCCTCGCCGGTGGGCAGGATGGTATGCGTCACCCCGCTGTCCATGATGCAGACGTCCCCGGTGCGCATCTCCACAGTCTGTCCGTTGATGCGGGCGGTGCAGCAGCCCTCGTACACATAATTCATCTCGATGTAGTCGTGCCGGTGCAGCGGCACCTGGGAAAACCGGGTCTGCTTGTTGAAGGCGATGCCGTCCAGCGGGGCGGGATTCAGGCTGACCCGGTCGCTGAACACTCCGTGCCCCTGGGAATTTTCCCGCTGCACCGGCACCGGCAGCACATAGACGTCCACTTCTTTGCGCAGGCCGCTTGTTTTTTCATTGTAGTAATCCAGCGAGCGTTCCGGCTGGGCGCGGTAGAGCCGCTCCTTCTCGGTGATGGGAATGACCAATTCCCTGAATTCTTCTTTGTTCATAATGCCAGCCCTCCTCTTTTCCCGGCGCTTTCTTCCCGCTCCTTTTCTCAAGAATGTTTGATTTTGTCATTCCAGCAGTTTGGTTTGGTGATTGCTGCGGGTTGTTTTGTGCGCTATACTGAAGCCATCAAAGCAAGGTCAGTATAGCATGGGCCCGGTATATTGGCAAGAAATTTGATTGGATGTAAAAAATTCTGGTGAAAATGGAGGAGTTTGAATGGCACGGAAGGACTATCCCCAGTTTGCGGCGGAAATCATCGCGGCTGTGGGGGGAAAAGAGAATATTGTCAGTGTCACCCACTGTATGACCCGGCTGCGCTTTGTTCTGGCAGATGAAAGCATCGTCAAGGACGAGGAGGTCAAGAAGATCAAGGGCGTCATGAGCGTGGTTCATGGCGGCGGTCAGTACCAGATCCCCATCGGGACCCAGGTGGCGGACCTGTGCCCCGAGGTGGAAAAGCTGCTGGGGGGCAAAAGCGCCGCCGACGCAGCCAAGGCCAAGGCCGAGAGCATGCGGGTGGTCAGCAAGGACAGCTGGTACAACCGCTTCTTTAAAGCAATCTCGGGCTGCATCATCCCCAGCATCGCCCCCATGGCTGCCGGCGGTATCATCAAAGGCGTTCTGACCATCCTGACCACCTTCGGCCTGCTGGCCTCCACCGACGGCACCTATATGATCTTCTACGCGGTGGCGGATGCGCTGATGTACTTCTTCCCCATCATCATCGGCTTCTCGGCGGGCAAGGTGTTCGGCATGAACCCCTACACCGCCGCCTGCCTGGGCGCGGCAATGCTCTACCCGAACCTGGCCGCCTATGTGGGCGCTGAGACCCCGCTGACCTTCTTCGGCATCCCGGTCACCATGCTGGCCTATCAGCAGACCATCCTGCCCATCCTGCTGGCGGTCTTTGTGGGCAGCAAGATCGAAAAGCTGGCCAAAAAGTTCATCCCCCAGGTGCTGCAGCTGATGTTCGTGCCCACCGTGGTGCTCTGCGTCACCTTCCCGCTGACCCTGTTGGTGGTGGGCCCGGTCATGACCGCCGTCTCCAATGGCGTGGCGGGGGCCGTCAACGGCCTGTTCAGCCTGATGCCGGTGGTCTGCGGCGGCGTTCTGGGCGCCTTCTGGCAGCTGTTTGTCATGATGGGCATCCATGCCGCCATGATCCCCATCATCTTCAACAACCTCACCACCCTGGGCTACTGCCCGGTCAACGCCATCCTTGGCCTGACCGTCTGGGCTCTGGCCGGTGTCAGCCTGGGCTACGCGCTGCGGGTCAAGAATAAGGAGCTCAAGGCCACCGCCTTCGGCGCTATGGCCTCCGCCCTGTGCGGCATCACCGAGCCCACCATCTACACCGTCGCCCTGACCAACTTCAAGCGGTTCATTGCAGCCTTCATCGGCGGCGGCATCGCGGGCATCATCGGCGGCGCGCTGGGCATCAAGTTCTACACCATGGCAGGCGACGGCCTGTTCCGCATCCCCGGCATGATCAATCCCGCCGGGCTGGACATCAGCTTCTATGGGTTCCTGCTCTGCGCGGCCATCGCCTTTGCGGCCTCGGGCATCATCGCCTTTGCGGTGACCGACCCGGCCGAGGGGGCGGAGAACTAAGCCTTTTTCCCGACCGCTCAATCTGTTATAATTGTATCAAACAAGCCGAACCATCAAACAACGCTGCCCGGCAGCCGGAGTTCGCCGGTGCCGGGCGGCCTTTTTTCAGGAATAGGAGTCTGAAGATATGCAGACCTTGGATCAAGTTTTGAACGGACGCATCCCCAACGCCATCGCCCCGTTTTTGTGGCTCCACGGTGATGATGAAGCCACCCTGCGTGCCGAAGTGGAGCGCATCCACGCCTGCGGCATCGGCGCTCTCTGTGCGGAGGCCCGTCCCCACAAGGATTTCAACGGCCCGGGTTGGTTCCGGGATCTGGAGATCCTGCTGGACGAGTGCAAAAAGCGGGGCATGGAGCTGTGGATTCTGGACGACAGCCACTTTCCCACCGGCTACGCCGACGGCGCGGTGAAAAAACATCACCCCGAGCTGTGCAAAAAATTCCTCAGCTGCAAGACCCTGGACTTCGCAGGGCCCCGGCCTTACAGCGGCGCGGTGCTGAAGTATGCGCTGCGCAGCCCGGCGGACAAGATCCTGGGGGTGTATCTGTGCCCCAGCACCGGCTTTGAGGAGCTGGACTGCTCCCAGGTCATCGACCTGACCGACCGGGTGGAATGGGTGTCCGACTACAACACCGGCCGCCCCACCTGCGACTGGACCGGCGCTCCCATCCCCGGCGCGCCCGCCCAGGGCAAGTGCCCCATCGTCCGGTTCGACCTGCCCGCCGGGAACTGGAGCCTGAACATCCTGACCGTCAGCACCAAGGGCGGCGAAAAGCAGACCGAGGGCTACCTCAACCCGCTGGACCCTGCGGCCACCCAGGTCCTGCTGGACACGGTCTACCAGCCCATCTACGACCACTTCGGGGCGGAGTTCGGCAAGACATTGCGGGGCTTTTTCTCGGACGAACCCCGGTTCGGCAACATCCACGGGGCCGAGGACGCCTCCATCGGCCGCAACAGCGCCATGGTGCTGCCCTGGCGGGACGACCTGGGCCAGCTTCTGGCCGACCAGCTCCGGGGCACCGCGCTGGAAGGCCGGGAGCTGACCGGGCTGCTGCCGCTGCTCTTTGTGAACGGCACCCCCGGCATCAGCGACACCGACGCCCACATCCTGCGCTGCGCCTATATGGACCTTGTGAGCCGGCTGTACAGTGAAAACTTCGACGGGGTGCTGGCCCGCTGGTGCCATGAGCACCACTGCGAGCACATCGGCCACACCATAGAGGACAACAACGCCCACACCCGGCTGGGCTACGGCGCGGGCCACTTTTTCCGGGCGATGGCACACCAGGACATGGCGGGCATTGATGTGGTGATCCAGCAGCTGACCCCCGGCCAGGACCGCGGGATGTTTAAGGGGATGCACAGCCCCGGCTGGGACGGCGAGTTCTTCACCTATGTGCTGGGCAAGCTGGGCGGCAGCCTGGGCCATCTGAACCCCGCCGCCAAGGGCCGCTGCATGTGCGAATTGTTCGGCGCCTACAGTTGGGCCGAGGGCAACCGGCTGTGCAAGTGGCTGGCCGACTATATGCTGGTGCGGGGAGTAAACTACTTTGTGCCCCACGCCTTCGACCCGGCTCCCTTCCCGGATGCGGACTGCCCGCCCCACTTCTACGCCCACGGCCATAACCCCCAGTACCCCGAGTTCGGGCTGCTGATGGGCTACATGAACCGGATGGCCGCCCTGCTGGCCGGGCGGCATATCGCCCCGGTCGCCCTGCTCTACCACGCGGAAGCCGAGTGGAGCGGCGATTACATGCTCACCCAGAAGCCCGCCGCCGTCCTGGCCCGCAGTGCCATCGACTATGACATCCTGCCCAAGGACTACCTGCTGGGCGCTGAGTTTTCGGAAGGCGGACTGCTGGTAAACGGCGAGAGGTTCCGGGCGCTGGTGATCCCCTGGGCGGAGGCGCTGCCCGCCGCCCTGCTGGAAAAGGTCTCCGGCTGGCTGGCCGCCGGGCTGCCGGTCTACTTTGCGGAGGGTCTGCCCGTCCGGACCTGCGAGGGTCTGCCGCTGCCGCCGCTGGACGGCGCATGTGTGGTGCCTCTGGCCCGGCTGAGCCAGCAGCTGACGGCGGACGGCGTGCCCGAACTGCGGCTGTCCGACCCGGCCCCCTATCTGCGGTACTACCACGCCCGCCAGGCCGACGGCGAGGTCTACTTCTTCTTCAACGAGGGCACCACCCCGCTGCACACCCGGGTCCTGGGGGCTGCCCAGGGCGAGGCGCAGGTCTACGACCCCTTTGCCAATGGGCTGGTCCCGGATTCCGACCCCTTCCTGCTGGAGCTGCCCGCCTTCGGCACCAAGTGCATCCTGGTGCCCGACCAGCCCCTGCCCGCTCCCGCCGCCGATCCCTTCGCCCAGATCTTTGAGCGCCTGCCCCTGGCAAACCCGGAAATCTCTTTTGCGGACGCCGAGACCGGCAGCACCGTTTTCGGCCCGGCCCAGCGGCTGGAACAGTGGCAGCCGGTGGACGCCCTGCCCGGCATGGCCGCCTTTGCGGGCCGCATCCGCTATCGGCTGCCGGTCTGCCTGAGCGAGGCCCAGGCCGCCGCGCCCGCCCGGCTGGTGCTGGAAGGGGTGCAGGAGGGCGCCGCCGTGACGGTCAACGGTCGGAACTGCGGCACACGGATCTGCGCGCCTTACACCTTCCCGCTGGGCAGCGCCCTGCACCCCGGGGAGAACGAGATCCTCGTGGAGGTCAACACCACCCTTGGACGCCGGATGAACGACTTTTTGACCCAGTATCTGCCCATGGAGCCCCTGGGCATTACCGGCGGGGCCGCCCTGGAGTTCGGGCAGACCTGATCTCTCCACTTCTCTTTACAAGCTGAACCACAACGAGACCCCGGTCACCGCTCTGGGCTTGGCCCCAGTCGCCTTTGAGGTCAAGATCCTGGCCTGAACTCCTTCCGCCTTTCTCTCACCCGTCAGGCTTTTCCTGCTTTCATCTTCAACACAATACAAGCGGGGCAGCCCTCTCTCCAGAGCTGCCCCGCTTGTATTTTTATTGCTCTGCCGCAAGTCAAAAAGACAAAAATCGCTGTTCCCTGCCGCAACGGCCTGAAACAGCGGTTTTATCATTTCCAGGAAATCAAGCTCCCAGCCTTTAGACCGAAACGGCCGGGGAGATGTGCTGCTCGATCCACTCGATGTATTTTTCCCGCTTGAGGATACCAATCTTGTATTTGCTGCCGTCTTTCATCAAGATCTGAATGCCGAAGGGGAAGAAGGGCGGGGTCAGGCAGGCCTTTACCGACTGGATGTCCTTCATCTCAATCTCCCAGCTGACGCTCTCGGTTCCGAGCAGACCCGAGGCAAGGAAAACGATCCGCTGATCGGTGAAATAAAACTTGCCGCTGATCTGCCGTTCCATCGTCTGGCGGGGCGTTTTCCAGCTGTCGGCGCTCACCTTCTCCGCAAAAATCTGTTCCCCTTCACGTGCATTAAATACCGGCTTTGCCATACAAAATCCTCCTTACTTTTTCGCTTTCTGGATGTTGTCTGCACAGGCAATATTGTCTGCAATAATATAGTTTTATTATAGAAAACAATAGAGTCACTGCAAAGAGCAAATCAAAGGGAGATGCCGAACCGCACTCTTTTTCTGCCCCAAAGCTGCCGTTTTATTCCCATTTGTTATTTAAATTACAGATATTACAAATTTCAGCTTGGATTTTTTCAGGGTGGAAAATTTTTGCTTGACAGCTCGCCCCCTGTCGTGTTATAGTTTCAGGCAATATTACAGGAGGTAGGGACGATGGCCGGTTTTGTGCAGATGGCAAAGCGGTTTGAGTCCGGCAATGCGAATCGAAAGCGCATTCCCGGGCTTGGTTCGTCCTGACCTTTTTTCACCGTCCCCACCTGGGGACGGCCTTCCGGACGCAGCGCAGGCCCGCTCTTTTGAGGGCTCTTGCGCTGCGTTTTTTGTTTTTAGAGAAAGGAGAAAAACATGAATCCGCCCATCGACATCACCGGTATTGTACTGCGCACCCCTCGGCTGACCCTGCGCCCCTGGCAGCAAACCGACCTGGAAGATTTTTATACCTACGCCAAGGTGGAAGGGGTGGGCCAGATGGCGGGCTGGTGCCCCCACAAGAGCATCGAGGAATCCCGGCAGATTTTGGAGCTCTTTCTCCAGGGCAAACGCACCTTTGCGCTGGAATACGAGGGCCGGGTCATCGGCTCGCTGGGGGTGGAGGCCTACGATGAAGAGCACTACCCCGAGCTGGCCGCCCTGGCCGGGCGGGAGATCGGCTATGTGCTGTCCAAAGAGTTCTGGGGCCGGGGGCTGATGCCCGAAGCAGTGCGGGCGGTGCTGGGCTGGCTGTTCGGCTCGGTGGGGCTGGACTTCGTGCTGGTGGGACACTTTGACTGGAACCGCCAGTCCGCCCGGGTCATCGAGAAGTGCGGCTTTGCTCCCATCAAGGTCTGTCCCTATGAGACCCGGTACGGCACCGTCGAGCGTTCGGAAGAGAGTATTCTGTACAACCCCTTCCGGGCCCGCTGAACTTGCCGGACGGGGGCAATTCTGGTAGAATAAACCCAGAACATTCCGAACACAGGAGGGAACCACCGTGCCCCATACCCCCGAAACCGGAGCCCCCGGCCAGCAGCTGCGGCGGCTCAACCAGCTGATCTGTGAGCTGGATTCCCTTTATCACGAGGCTTCGCTGCGGCTGGGCCTGTCGGACAGCGTCTGCCGCATCCTCTATACCATCTGCGACCGGGGGGACAGCTGCCCTCTCCATGAGATCTGCCGCCAGACCGGCCTGAGCAAACAGACCGTAAATTCGGCGCTGCGCCGGCTGGAGGCCGAGGGGCAGATCCGGCTGGAGCCCATGGACGGCAAGGCCAAGCGGGTCTGCCTCACCGCCAGCGGCCAGGCCCTGGCGGCCCGCACCGCCCGGCGGCTGATCCTGCTGGAAAACGCCCTGCTGGAAAGCTGGACCGAGGAGGACCGGGAACAGTATCTGACCCTGACCCAGCGGTTCATGCTGGATTTCAAGGACCGGCTGCCGAACCTCTGAAGGCAAAAACAAACCCGGCTGCTGCAAAACGAGACCAAACAGCCGCAAAAAATCCGCACGTTTTAAAAAAACGGCGGATTTTTTGATGGATTCTGTTTTTTGGAGGCGCAAAACTTCTTGGGGCAAAACTGCGCGTTTGTTTTACTGCGGCGCCGGTTTTTCCTGCTTGTTTTCCGCCGGTTCCAGCCCCGTTGCATCAAACGTATATCCGCGGCCCGGCACATTCCGAATGATTCGGGGGTGGGCCGGGTCTTTCTCAATTTTCCTCCGCAGGTTGTATATATGGACCAGAACGGTCCGGGTATCCCCCAGAGAAGGCTTCCCCCAGAGTTTTTTGTAAAGCTCTGCTGAGGTAAAATATTGATTGGGATGTTCCATGAAAAATGCCAGGATTCGCAATTCCATTCCGCCCAGTTTTTTTGTCTGGCCGTTTACCTGAACCGTCATCGACTCCTCATCCAGCACAAAAGCGCCGCAGAGAACAGAGCCCTTTGGTTTTCTCTCCTGATCCATCTGTACCCGCCTCAGATTGGCTTTGATTCTGGCGTTCAGGATCGCATTGCTGAAAGGCTTGACGATGTAATCGTCTCCCCCATAGGCCAGGGCCTCTGTAATGACGCTGTCGTCATCAATGCAGCTTATAAACAGGATCGGGCATTTTTGTTCCGGCCGCAGTTCCTCGCACAGATGAATTCCGCTGCCGTCCGGGAGCATTACATCCATCAGGATCACATCCCATTGTCCGCGCCCCAGCTCCTTTGCCGACTCTGCATCCGCCACGGCCGTTACTGCATATTCTTCGGTTTGCTGCAAGTATCCGCATAAAATCTTTGAGATTTCCAAATCATCTTCCACCAAGAGAACGCGAATCATTTTCTACTCCTTCCAGATCTTCCGGGGCAATGGTGGGGAGGGTCACAACGGCAGATGTTCCGGCTCCAATCCCGCTTTCCATCCGAATGGTTCCGCCGTGCAAATGGATGAGTTCCGAGGCAATGTTCAGCCCCAAACCCGAAGAGGCGTACCGGGCTGCACGCTTTCCCGTATAATATCGCTCAAATACAGCCCTGCATTCTTCCGGGTCCATCCCCGGCCCATCGTCCGAAATCCGGACCTCCGCCTGCTGTCCGCCGGGGTCCAAACGCACCGAAATCCCGATGGTTCCCCCCTCCGGCGTATAATTCCGGGCATTTTCCGCCAGGTTCTGAAAAGCCTGAAACAGTCGGGTTTCATCCCCCCATACGACCGCCGGTTCAAGCTGGGCATGGATCTTTTTTCCTCCCGTCGCTTCAAGACCATTGACGATCTCCCCCAGCAGAAGGTCAAGCTGCACGTTGTCCCGGTACAGGGTCACCCTTCCGGCCTCCAGCTTTTCCGACAAAAACAGATCGTTGATCAGCGCCTCCATGACCCCAAGCCGGGCGGCCATGGTTTTGAGCCTGTTTTTCTGTTCTTCATCCGCGGGACGAAATCCTTCCAGACACCCCTTCAGCACAAACACCGGGCTGCGGAGATCGTGGACAATGTTCAGCATCATATCCTGCCGGGACTTTTGTTCTGCCACCAGCTGGGCGGTCTTTTGTTCCACCCGGCGGTCAAGTTCGCTGTTGGTTTTTGCCAATTCCATGGACAGATGTTCCGTCTCATTGAACTGGCTGACGAGCTCCCTGCTGATATAGACAATGGATACAACCATGCCGGGAATATAGCTGAAATTGGTAAAGTTTGTGCAGATCATCCTTTGGCCGGAGGGGAACATTTTCCATACGTTTACGAGATAAATAAACGCTACAATGGTATATCCCATGGTAAAACCGGCGCACAAAAGCGGCCAGCCGGTCTGTCCCCGGGCCGCCGCCTTGAAACAGTGAAACCCAAAGAACAGAAACGCCGCGGCCTGAAACAGATGGTACCAGTTGTTCCCGCCGGAACACTGCAAAAGCGCCGATCCCACCGTCAAAAGACCGCTGATCAGCAGGCTCCGGTTCCGCATCCGTCCCATTTCCGGCCGCAAAAGCCAGACTGCCACCGAAACGTTGAAAACCACCGGCAAAACCACAAGAATATGCCTCAGACTGTAATACTGTCCCATGGAAAGCGGGAGCAGAGAGGAATCAATGGCCGTATTTACAAATCGAATCACACAGAGGACCGTGAGAAAAAGATATCCGGACTCCTGAGTTCTCCCGGTAAAAATCACAACCCCTGTACAAATCATAATCAGATAAATCCCAATCAGGACGTACATGGTGCGGTCTGTCTCCCGGACAAGCTGAATGGCATTGTCGTAGGAGCACAAAATCATGGACGGGGATACGCTGGTCCGGCCCGTAAGGATCTCTTTTGATCTTCCCTCCCATCCGGTAGAAACCAGCGTCAGCTCGATTTGTCCGGTTTCCTTTATCATCTCCAACGGCAGGGGCACGATATGCGTGCGCTGGAACCGTTCCTCTTTTCCATAAGAATAGATTTCCTTCCCGTTCAGGCTGATCCTCAGATTGGGAATAAAGCTTCCCATATCGTTGATCACAAAAGCCAGCGGCAGGTTTTCCGGCGCATCCGTCAGGCAAAGGGTCATTTGCCCGGATGCATCCGGCTGAAGCTCCGAAATGATATAATTTTTCTGTTCGATCTCTTCCGGGACCGCAGAACCGGAAGACAAACTGCGGGTCTCTCCATTGATGATGAGGCAGCCCCCCAAGGTCAGAAGCGCCGTCACCAATAGCAGCGCCGCACACTGAACGATTCGTTTTTGCGTCATATTGTTTTTGCTCCATCCCGGTGCCGTTTTGTGACAGTCTATCAAATCTCCCCCCGAAAAACAACTCTGCGGCCTTCTCCCGCTTTGCTTTTGACCCCCAACGACAGAAATTTAATGTGCCTTAACCTGTTTTTCCTCCGCAATCTTCATTAAAATAATAACGATGACTCCGGTCACCGGACAAGAAATACTGAGGAGGAAAAAAATGAAACGTTTAACCGCTTTGATCTTAGCAGCCGCAACGGCATTTTCAATGACCGCCTGCGGCAGCTCTGCCTCGTCGTCCACCGCTGCTTCTGCGGCAGACGAGACCCCTGCATCCCAGACCAGCACGGCCTTGTCGGATGAAAGCGCCGACATCGTCATCATCGGCGGAGGAGCCGCCGGCATCACCGCCGCTTTAAAAGCCGCTGAAGCGGATGTGGATATCATCTTGCTGGAAAAGCAGGGCGTGCTGGGCGGCGCTTCCGCAATGGCCAGTTCCGGCATCAATGCCGGCGGCAGCAGCCTTCAGATGGAAACTGAAACTCCCTATACCGCGGATGAGTTCTATGAGTATGCCCTCTCCTGGGACTATGGCTATGACCGCATTGGATACCGGGTCGTTCCCGTTCGTGAAGATTACGCGTATACCTTCGCCTACAACTCGGGGGACAGCGCCGACTACATTGCATCCCTGGGCCTCGATCTTGCCGCCAGTTCCGGAAGCCATTCCATCCAGCTGGCAGACAAAAGCCAGGGTGGATTTGGTTCCCTTTACATAACCGCTCTGCTGGCCGAGCTGGAAAAGTACGAAAACATTGATGTGCGCACCAGCTCGCCCGCCTCTGAAATCCTCGTGGATGAAAACGGCGCCGTTTCCGGCGTGGTCGTAGACTCCAAAGACGGGCAGTACACCATCAACACCAACGCCGTTTTGATTGCCAGCGGCGGCTATGCCAGCGCGGACTCTTCCTTCTTCCAGACCTACGCTCCCGAATGGGATGGCTACTACTCCTACGGCGCCGCCGGTGCCACCGGCGACGGCATCGTCATGGCAGACGCTCTGGGCGCCCAGCTCCTTGGCATGGACGCCATTACCTGCACGACTGCAACGGTGGGCGAGCCCAACCAGGCCGGTGCGCTCAGCGTGGCAAACGCGCTGAAAGCCGGTTCGCTTTTGGTCAATCAGAATGGCCAGCGTTTTGTCAATGAGTCCTCCGGCACTGCCGATATGATGGAAGCCATCAAAGCCCAGCCTGACGCCTGCGCCTATCTGATCGTGGATTCCGCCACTCTGGAACAGTCTGAAGAACTGCAAAAAGTCCAGCAGGCGGGCAAACTGGTGGAAGCGGCGGATGCAGCCGCACTCGCCGATGCGCTCGGCCTTGACCCGGATGCACTGGCGGACACCTTGGCTCAGCTGACCGAAGGCATCTCGGCCGGAGCAGACGCCTTTGGCAACGAAACCTTTATTTCGGATTTTGCCCAGGGCCCCTACTATGGCGTTCTGGTCAAGCCTGCCCGCCGCATCACTACCGGCGGCATCGTCACCGATGGAAAAGCACAGGTGCTGGATGAAAACAACAATCCCATCACGGGTCTGTATGCCGCTGGTGAAGTTACTGCCTATGGCGCTCATCCGCTGTCTGCCGCAACCATTTTCGGCCGTCAGGCTGCCGACTCCATGGTCGCTTTTCTGGGCAAGTAAGGCCTCGGTCTGCTAAAATTCAAAACAGAACCTGCATCCCCTGTTATGAGGAGAAGAGCTTTCCAAGGTTTGACCGTCCTTTTTCTCATTGAATTTCCTTCCCAGGGGATGGGCCTACAAGCCACACAAGAAGGCCCATCCTCGCAAAAAAATGAGATAGACTTCCCCGAAAGGGGTTGCCTATCTCATTTTTTGTTGCATTCCAATTTGCGCAGCGGGAGATAAACCGGTAAGGCACGAAAGAGATGGAAAAAGGGGCTGTGCTCCGCTTTCCCTTTGCAGCAGCCCCATTTATTTTTAATACTGATAGCGCCGCTGCTGGGTGCGCAGAAAGAATACGGTCACCAGCACCGCCATGCACTCGGCGGCGGTGATGGAGAGCCAGATCCCGTCCAGCTCAAAGAGCAGGGGCAGCAGCAGCACCGCCGCCACCTGGAACACCATGGTGCGCAGAAAGGAGATGGCCGCCGACACCGGGCCGTTGTTGAGGGCGGTGAAAAAGGAGGAGCCGAAGATCGCAAACCCCGAAAAGAGGAAGGAGAAGGAAAAGATCGAGAAGGCCCGCACGGTCATCTCGGCCAGAGTTCCATCGTAGCCCACGAAGAGCCGGGCCAGCGGGGCCGCCAGCAGCCAGGCCGCCGCGAACATCCCCACCGCCGCCGCGCCCACCAGCAGCAGGCTCTTTTTCAGTAGGCTGTGCAGCTCTGTGTGGTTCTGGGCTCCGTAGTGGAAGCTTATCGCCGGGGCCACCCCCACCGCATACCCGATGAAAATGGCCTGGAAGATCATGCCCAGATACATCAGCACGCCGTAGGCCGCCACCCCGTCCTCTCCCGCATACCGCAGCAGCTGGAGGTTATAGAGCATGCCCACCACCGACATGGAGATGTTGCTCATGAGCTCGGAGGAGCCGTTGAGGCAGACCTGAGCCAGGGCCCGGGCATCCATCGAGGGCGGCCCCAGCCGCAGCGCGCTGGAATTGGGCCGGGCAAAATAGACAAGGGGCAGAACCCCGCCCACGCACTGGCTCAGAGCGGTAGCGGCGGCGGCGCCTTCCACCCCCCATCCACGCACCCCCACAAACAAGGCGTCCAAAAGGATGTTGGTCAGCCCCGCCGCCACCGTGACATACAGGCCCAGCTTGGGCTTTCCCGCGGTGGCAAAAAGGCATTGAAACTCAAATTGCAGCACATAGGCGGGCAGCGCCACTAAGATGATCCGGCCGTACCGCACGCAGAGGGACAGCATCTCCCCTTCGGCCCCCAGGGCAGCGGCCAGGGCCGGCAGCAGGGTCACACCCAGAACCGCCAGCACCATTGCGCCCGCCGCCGAGACCCAGACCACCATGGAGAAGAGCCGGTCGGCCCGGGCGCTGTCCCCTTCTCCCATGCTCTTGGCGATCAGCGCGCCGCCGCCGGTGCCGAACATGAAGCCCAGAGAGCCCAGAATCATGAGCACCGGCATGATGAAGTTCACCGCCGTGAATCCAGTCTTGCCTGCAAAGTTGGAGACAAAGAAGCCGTCCACCACTCCATAAATGGAGGTAAAAACCAGCATGACCATGGACGGAAAGGTCATCCGCAGCAGCCCTGCGGTGGTGTAATGGGGCAGAAATACGCTTTTCATCGCGCTCCTCCTGGCCGGGCTGCGCCCGGCGTTTGGTATTTGCTTGCCCCGGAGGGCAGCGCTTCGAGCCCCATTATAGTATGATTTCGTACGATTGTCAACCGAGCAGAAGGCTTCCGGCCAGGACCATCAGCGGGATGCTCACCAGAGAAACCAGGGTGGAAAGGGCGAGCAGCTCGGAGAAGTACCGGCTGTCCTTGTGGTATTGCAGCGCGAACATGGTGCCGGTGGCCCCGGCCGGGCAGGCCGCCCCAATGAGGACGGTCAGGGCGATCACCGGGTCGGGCCGCAGCAGCCGCAGCAAAAGCAGGGTGGCAGCCGGGATGACCAGAAGCTTGAGGGCCGTGATTTTATAAATGCCGGGGCGGCGCAGGCTGCCCAGGATGTCGCTCTCGGCCAGATTGATGCCCGAAACCAGCATGGCTGCGGGGGTATTCATATCCCGCAGCATTCCCAGAGGGCTGGCCAGCACTTCCGGCAGCCGCACCTGGAACAGCAGCATCAGCAGGCTGACCAGAATTGCAATCAGGGCGGGCTGGCAGAGGCTTCTCAGGGTATCCTTGAGGCTGCCCGCCTTGCCGCTCATGAGCATCACGCCATGGGTAAAGGCGAAGATGTTGTAGACCAGCACATAAGCGGTGATGTACAGCACCCCTTCTTCCCCCAGCACCGCCCCTGCCAGCGGGATGCCGATGAAACCGCAGTTGGAGTAGGCGGCGGCCATCCGTTCCACCGCGCTGTCTGCCGACTCCGGCACCGCCGCCCGGGCGATCAGGATACCCGCCAGCATGCTGAGAGCGGACAGCGCCGCAGCCACGGCCAGCTTCTGGAGCAGCTGGGCATCCAGCTCCACCTGGTAGGCCATAACGATCATGCAGGGAATGACGATCTTCAGCAGGATGGCGGACAGGTCCTTTCCGGTCTGATGACTTCCCATGCCGGTTTTGACGATCAGAACGCCCGCCAGCATGATCAAAAACATTTCTACAATCTTTTGGGTGGTGATAAGCGCCAATTCCATTTTTTTCTCTCCTCTTTTCCGCGCCCGCCCCGCAGCAGGCAGACGCCCTTTGTCCTTTCATTCTTTTATAAAACTTCTGCCGCGATGGTCTGCCGGGAAATCTCCGCCTGCTTTTCCGCAAGGCCGTAATCCCCCGCCAGCTCCTCGATCCCGGCGGCCAGATTCACATACCCGGTCTCACCGTCCCACAGCAGTTCCATGATGAACCCGCTGCTGGGCATCTCTCCTACATCCACATCGTACCAGGTCACCTCATAACCGGACCGGTCCACCACCTTCAGGTCCCAGCCGGTGCCCCCTGAGCGGAACTGCAGGGGCAGCTGAATGTATTCCCCGGTGCGAAGGATTCCTGTTCCCAGCTGGTCGCCGCCCCAGCTGCTGTCCTGGGAACTGCTGATGTACAGCTCAAAGATGTCCGCCCCGGTGCCATTGAGGATGAGCACCGGGACCTCAAAGATCCAGCCGCTTTCCTCCTCCGCGGCCGCCTTGACCGGCAGGGCCCAGACCGCCGCTGCAAAGACCATGCAGACCGCCGTGAGCAGTGCAAACCATCTGTTTTTCATCTCCGGCGCCTCCTTTCCCCGCACGAAGCGGAACCTGATTTTTTATCTTATTTTCATCTCGATTATACCATATTCTGCGGCCAGAAAAAAGCAAAAGCTTTTCCGCGCCGAAAAAGAAAAAAGCTCCCTTGCAGCCAAACTGCAAAGAAGCTTTTGGTCGGAGCAGCGGGATTTGAACCCACGGCCTCCTAGTCCCGAACCAGGCGCGCTACCAACTGCGCTATGCCCCGAAAATACCGCAGCTCTTCGCTGCGGTTTTGGTTGGGGATGAGAGAATCGAACTCCCACAAACAGAGTCAGAGTCTGCCGCACTACCACTATGCAAATCCCCAGAATATTCAGCCCGCGGCTTTGTATCGGCGCCGCTGACAAGGGATATTATACTACGGGGCGGGCTGGTTGTCAACTCTTTTTTGCGAAAAAATCCCAGCCAAAAGAGGCGGCGTTTTTTCGTCCGGCTGACCGCTTGACAGCAGCCCGCTTTGGGACTACTCTTATATTAAATACTGTCTGCGGAGCGGCTTTTTCTCTGCTTTGGCAGGCTGAGGGTAAAAATCTTGAGAAGAAATGAGGAGATCGGATTGAAAAAACGTGTTGGTATTCTGACCGCCGGCGGCGACTGCCCGGGCCTGAACGCTACCATCCGCGGCGTAGCCAAGGCGCTGTATGCGCGCATGGGCGACAACGTCGAGATCGTGGGCATCCTGAACGGCTACCACGGCCTCATCCGGGGCGATTATAAGGAGATGCAGCCGGACGACTTCCGGGGCCTTTTGACCCTGGGCGGCACCATCCTGGGCACCAAGCGCACCCCCTTCAAGATGATGCAGGTGGTGGAAGAGGACAAGATCGACAAGGTGGCGGCCATGAAAAAGACCTACAAGGCCGCAAAGCTGGACTGCCTGCTCTGCCTGGGCGGCAACGGCACCCACAAGACCGCCAATCTTTTGTCCCAGGAAGGCTTGAACATCATCGGCCTGCCCAAGACCATCGACAATGACATCTACGGCACCGAGGTCACCTTCGGCTTCCACACTGCGGTGGACATCGCCACCGACGTCATCGACAAGATCCACACCACCGCCGGCAGCCACAGCCGGGTCATGTGCATCGAGATCATGGGCAACAAGGCCGGCTGGCTGACCCTCTACTCCGGCATTGCAGGCGGCGCGGACATCATCCTGCTGCCGGAGATCCCCTACGACATCGACCGGGTCTGCGCCGCCGTGGAGCGCCGGGCCAAGAACGGCTCCAACTTCTCCATCATCGCGGTGGCCGAGGGCGCGCTGAACACCGATGAAGCCAAGATGAAGCGCAAGGAGTGGACCGCAAAGCGGGCTGAGGAAGGCTTCGGCACCACCGCCACCAACCGCATCGCCGCCGCCGTCCAGAAAAAGACCGGCATGGAGACCCGGGTCTGCATCCCCGGCCACATGCAGCGCGGCGGCAGCCCCAGCGCCTACGACCGGGTGCTGGCCACCCAGTTCGGCAGCTATGCCGCAAAGCTGGTGGACGCTGAGCGGTACGGCGTGACCGTGGCCATGGTCAACAACCATGTCACCGAGAACCGCCTGCAGGACATCGCGGGCAAGACCC
>CALXGY010000143.1 GCA_944387955.1 uncultured Faecalibacterium sp.
TGCGCTGAGATGCAGGAAAAGTATTTCAATTACATCACCCGCGAGCTGGCTGAACGGGTGCGTGCTCTCAACGAGAAGGCAAACAAAGCCCTGAAAGCTGCGCAGCCGGATGTTCCCAAAGAAGAGAAAGTCACGGCCAAATCTGCCGAAGCAGCAAAGGCCCCGAAGTCTGCCGAAAAAGAAGCTCCTGTAACCATCTGGTGTGCAGGTGCAGATGCGGGCGCCTGCCAGGCGGTCAGCTTCCGTCTGCGCCGGCCTGAAATTTTCTGTGGTGCCGTCGCTCTGTCCGGCCAGTACGATATCGCCGGTTGGATGGGCGGAGTGCAGGACGATCTGGCCCTGCGCAACAGCCCCATGAGTTATCTGGCCGCCGGTCTGCCCGGCACCAAGGAAAAAGCCGCCCTTGCACAGGAGGGCAAACTTGTACTCTGTGCTGGTCAGAGCTCTTCCGAAAGCGAGTATCTCTCTTCCGCCCGGGCGCTGAATGGTGCGCTGCAGGCGGCACAGATCCCTGCTCATTTCGAGGAATGGGGCGCAGATGTGACCCATGACTGGTTCTGGTGGGCCAAGCAGTGGGAGCTGTTCTCCGGCCGTCTCTTTCACTGAGCTTTTTCTGTACCGCAAACAGGACAGCGTTTTCACAATGCATGTCTCCGCTTCTACGCATCTTTCCTACCCAAACTGCAACGGATGAAGCTGGGGCGATAACGGTACGCCGGAGATAACTCTGAATCTCATAAGGTTAAATTTTCAATCTGCCGCTGAAGGTTCTGTTCAAGACAGGGCTTTCGGCGGCAGATTTTTGTTTTGGGAACAGTTGCATTTTGGCTTGAGGTATGGTACAATAAGTGCCGCAGATATACCCCCAAGGGGTATATGAATTGCATCACACCTCTGAAAAAGGAGTACCATTATGAAGGATATGCTGGATTCTGCCTGCCCCGGCTGCGCAGAGCCTTCCGAAGAAATCGAGCTGCCCTGTTCCTGCCGCAAGAAGGAGCGGAGCGAACAGGAGTGCAAAAGCCTCATTCACCGGCTGAACCGCATCGAGGGACAGATCCGCGGCATTCGCGGCATGGTGGAAAAGAGCGCCTACTGCCCGGACATTCTGGTTCAGGTCGCCGCGGCCAATGCTGCACTGAACAGCTTCACCAAGGAGCTGCTGGCCCAGCATCTGCACACCTGCGTTGCCAACGACATCCGCGCCGGAAAGGACGAGTCCATCGACGAACTGGTCCAGCTGCTGCAGAAACTGATGAAATAAAATGCAGCGGCGGTTTTCCATCATTTTGCAAAGGAGGAATACCTGTCAATGGAACAATACAATGTGACCGGGATGAGCTGCGCCGCCTGCAGCGCCCGGGTGGAAAAAGCGGTCTCCCAGGTGCCTGGGGTCACCGCCTGCTCGGTCAGTCTGCTGACCAACTCCATGGGCGTAGAAGGGACCGCCTCCCCTTCCGCCATCATTCAGGCAGTGGAACAAGCTGGTTATGGGGCAGCCGTCAAACAGAGCGGAACAACCTCAGCACCCTCCAGCCAACAGGATGCTCTGGACGCCCTGGCCGACCATGAGACCCCCAAGCTCAAGCGCCGGCTCATTGCCTCTCTGGGATTTTTGCTGGTGCTGATGTACTTTTCCATGGGGCATATGATGTGGAACTGGCCCCTGCCGTCCTGGTTTGAGGGCAACCATATTGCAGTCGGTCTTGTCCAGCTGCTGCTGGCCGGGATCATAATGGTCATCAATCAAAAGTTTTTCATCAGCGGATTTAAAGGGCTGCTTCACGGCGCCCCCAACATGGATACGCTGGTGGCGCTGGGCTCTTCGGCCAGTTTCATCTGGAGCACCTATGCTCTCTTTGCCATGACCGGCGCACAGCTGCGGGGAGACCACGAGGCGGTCATGACCTATATGATGGAATTCTATTTTGAATCCGCCGCCATGATCCTGACTCTCATCACGGTGGGCAAAATGCTGGAGGCCCGTTCCAAGGGCCGGACCACCGACGCACTGAAAAGCCTGATGAAGCTGGCCCCAAAAACCGCTACTATCCTGCGGGATGGACAGGAGGCGGTCGTTCCCATTGAACAGCTGCGCAAGGGCGACCAGTTCGTGGTCCGGCCGGGGGAAAACATTCCGGTGGACGGTATCGTGCTGGAAGGTTCGGGCGCTGTGAACGAAAGTGCTCTGACCGGTGAAAGCATCCCGGTAGACAAGGTTCCCGGCGATTCGGTCAGCGCAGCAACCACCAACCAATCCGGATTTCTGCGCTGCGAAGCCACTCGGGTGGGCGAGGATACCACCCTTTCCCAAATCATCCGTATGGTCAGCGACGCCGCCGCCACCAAAGCCCCCATCGCCAAGGTCGCGGACACCGTTTCGGGCTTCTTTGTTCCGGCGGTCATTACCATTGCTGTGGTGACCACCCTCGTCTGGCTGCTTCTGGGGCAGGATCTGGCTTTTGCGCTGGCACGGGGCATCTCGGTACTGGTCATCAGCTGCCCCTGTGCATTGGGGCTTGCCACTCCGGTGGCCATTATGGTGGGCAATGGCCTGGGAGCCAAAAACGGTATTCTGTTTAAAACCGCCGCCTCGCTGGAAGCTGCGGGCCGCACCCAGATCGTTGCACTGGATAAGACCGGCACCATCACTCAGGGCGAGCCTCAGGTCACCGACCTCCTGCCCGCCGAGGGAACAACCGAAACCGAGCTGCTGACCCTGGCGGCTGCGCTGGAGCGCAGAAGCGAGCACCCGCTGGCCAAGGCAGTGCTGGCTTTTGTGAAGGACAAAGAGCTGGCCGAGCCTGAACTTGATGACTTTACCGCCCTGCCGGGCAACGGTCTGACCGCCATGCTGAAGGGTGAAACGGTGTTTGGCGGCAGCCTGAACTTTGCCCGCAGCCAAACCTCTGTTCCTGCCCCGCTCCAGGCACAGGCCCAGTCTCTCTCGGCTCAAGGCAAGACGCCCTTGTTCTTTGGACGCGGCAAACAGCTGCTGGGGCTCATTGCGGTTGCGGATACCATCAAAGAGGACAGCCCCCGCGCCATCCGTGAGCTTCAGCAAATGGGCATCCGGGTGGTAATGCTGACCGGTGACAACCAGCGCACCGCCGAAGCCATTGGGCGGCAGGCGGGTGTGGATGAAGTCATCGCCGACGTTCTGCCGGACGGCAAGGAAAGCGTGATCCGCACCTTGTCCGAATACGGCAAGGTTGCCATGGTGGGCGACGGCATCAACGACGCCCCCGCCCTGACCCGGGCCGACATCGGCATTGCCATCGGCGCCGGCACCGATGTTGCCATCGACGCAGCGGATGTGGTGCTGATGAACAGCAAACTCTCGGATGTACCGGCCGCCATCCGTCTCAGCCGCGCAACGCTGCGCAACATCCACGAGAACCTGTTCTGGGCTTTCATCTACAACGTCATCGGAATTCCGCTGGCAATGGGCATTTTTATTCCCCTGGGCCTGACCCTGAACCCCATGTTCGGCGCGGCAGCCATGAGCCTGTCCAGCTTCTGCGTTGTAAGCAATGCACTGCGGCTGAATCTGTTCGATCTGCACAGCACCCGCAGAGACAAGAAAATCGCTCCCACTGCCCTGCCCCCTGTTTTCAGTGAAAAGCAGGAAGCAGCAGTTTGTGAATCCAACTTATCCAATCCACAGGAGGAAACGAAAATGACCAAAACCATGAAGATTGAAGGCATGATGTGCTCCCACTGCGAGGCCAGAGTCAAGAAGGCGCTGGAGAAGCTGCCCCAGGTGGAGGAGGCTCAGGTCAGCCACACCGCCGGTACTGCCGTATTGACCTTGAATGCAGATGTCGAGGATGCTGCACTCAAAGAAGCGGTTGAAGCACAGGATTACACCGTTCTGAGTATCGAATAATCTCATTGAAAAAGGCTCGTTTTCCCGCCGGACCGGGAAAGCGGGCCTTTTTGTTGTTTATTCTCCCAAAATATCGCAGGATTGACAACATCTCGGATGCATGGTATTATCCCGATATACTTGTATTACAAGTATACCACATTACAAAGGCAGTTGATCCTAAAAACTGCCATCGGGAGGTAATCTATGTCTTTGTTCCAAAAACCCAGCCGCGCCCATCTCATCGTGACCAGCTGTGTACTGGTCTGGATCTTCCTGGTCAATGTAGTCAGCGTTGCACTCGGAGTTGCCGGCTGGCCGCTGTTCTTTGTGACCATCTTCTTCTTTGCGCTGGGCGCAGACATGAAGAACATCCCCTCGATTTTCATCGGCGGCTCTCTGGGGCTGGGTGCGGCTTTGGCCCTGCATGCCGGGACTTTCGGACTCGCTCCTGTCCTGGGCCTGTTGGGCGCTTTTTCTCTGAGCATCGCGGTAGTCCTTTCGGTCATTATTCTGGGCGGTACGGTCTGCCCGGTGGCCTGCAACAATGTGGCCTTCGCCTATCTGACCGTCGCCACCGTACATTTTGAGGATGTGACCCCTGCCGCCATCGGCTATCAGCTGGCTGTTCTGTGGATCGGCGGCGGAATCATCCTGGGCGGTTCCATCCTGGCCGCAAAACTGGGGGCCAAGATCGCTCACGGCTCCGCTGCGCACACCGAAGAAAAATAATCGCCTCATGATATGGCGATTGTAAAACCCCTTGTCCGATGCTACAATATTCTTGTATTTACTGGACAAAGGAGCATCTGAGCATGGCGATTCAAAAAGTGGTAAAAAGCAGTGTCAGTCAGCAGGTATTCGATCAGCTGCGGGAGCAGATCCTGGCCGGAGACTGGAAACCCGGCGACAAGCTCCCCTCCGAAAACGAGCTGGCCGCCCAGTTTGGGGTCAGCCGGGTCACGATACGCAATGCGCTGCAGAAACTCAGCGGGCTGGGCCTGTTGGAAACCCAGTTTGGCGAAGGTTCCTTTGTCAAAGGACCTGGTACCGGCGCAGCGCTGAATCAGCTGCTGCCCATGCTCTATTTGGGCAAGGAAACCGCCCAGGATATTCTTACCTTCCGCCGGATTGTGGAAGGCCCTATCTGTGAAATCGCCTGCCGCCGGGCCACTGACCGGGAAATCGGCCAGCTTCGGGAGCTGGTGCAGCAAATGGAGCAGGCGGCCGGAGATCTGCCCGCCTTTGCAAAACTGGACAGCACCTTTCACACCACCCTCGCCCGGCTGACCCGCAGCACCATGATGATGCAGATCTATCAAATCATCGATGATGCCATGCAGTCCATCTACCGCCGGAAGGTGCGCCGTCACAGCAGCCGGGCGGCGCTGGGATTCTATAAACAAATCCTGGAAGCGTTCATCCAGCGGGATTCCGCCCTGGCACGTCAATCTATGGAACGTGCCCTGACCGAAACCTACTGGATCTCCACTCTGTATCAGGATGTGATCCAAATGGAATCCGAGTATTCCGACCGTGTTGCCATCCGGTATTACGATGAATCCGCCGGCGCAGTACGGGAGGTGTGTTATCGAGAATACGCCGCCGACATCCGCCGGCAGGTAGGGCTGCTGCAGCGAAGCCTGCCTGAGCTGCGGGGAACGCACATTGGACTTTTGGCTCACAGCAGCTATGCATACGCGGTGAGCTTGTTCGCCTGCATTCTCGCCGGAGCTGTAGCCGTTCCCCTCAACCCTCAAAAAAGCTGGTCCGAGCTGCAGGAGGACATCGCACTGGCCGACGTGAACTGCATTCTGACCGACGGAAGCTACGAAGAACGAGTGCCGGAATTTTCCGCTTTCAGCGGACAGCTTCTGGATATCCAGGGCTTTTCCAGCTGCACCGAGGGCGCCGAGCTGCAGGAATGTGCCGACCGAAATGCACTGGCTCTGATCCTCTTCACTTCCGACACCTCCGGAAAGAGCAAAGCGGTCATGCTCAACCAGCGGAATCTGTTTGCACCCATGAAGCTGTATACCGATCCCTTCGACTCCATGCGGAAGCAGATGGGCTGGGCGGAGGATTATCAGCTTTCTTCCTTCAATGTCCTGCCGATGTTTCATATCATGGCTCTGACCAGCCTGATTTCCTGGAGCATCAGCGGAAATGCCGTGAACCTCTGCTGCGACTTACGCCGCTTTTATCGAGATCTGCGGCTGATGGACAGTGATGTCATGGCAGTCGTTCCCACGCTGCTGCGCTCCATCCATCACGATGTGATGAAGGGCAAGCGTGCCCGGCTGGGCAAGCTCAAACTCCTGACCTGCGGTGCCGCTGCCTGTG
>CALXGY010000144.1 GCA_944387955.1 uncultured Faecalibacterium sp.
TTGGCCATACAATGGATAAGCAGTCGCCGTTTGCAGAGGGCACCAAGCTCTGCGGCGCACTTCTGGTGGGCCCGCAGGATATTGTCTGGACAGGCGGAGAGGTCTGCATTTTGCCCGGCGGTGAGGAGGTCAACTTCTATCAGGTGATTCCGCTCTATCGGGATGAAATGGAGTACAAGCTGGCCCATGACGCGGACGCTCTGCTTGAAAAGATGGCGGGCATCAGTTTTGTCGTCAATCCCACCCGTCAGAATGCCATTGCCGAAAAGAAATGAAAAGCGAGGCGTCATTTTGAAAACTTGCAGATAACATTCCGGCAGATAGAGCATCTGTGTTCATAGGTGTGAATTGCTGGTTGGGACCATACCCCAAACCCAGTAAAGGAACTTCCGCAAAATAGTACGTCAGAAAAATGCACAAAATCCGGGAACTTTCTGAGCGGAAATCGCTTTTGAAGGTCCCGGATTTTTTCATGAGATTTCTATTTATGCAAGGCGTCGTTGTCCGCGCCCTTTTCTGACCTTCTTTTTCCTCTCTCCCGCCTTGCTGCCGGGGCGCGAAATCAATAGAATCCCCATCGTTAAAGCGATAACTGCTGCCATGCCTGCCAGTGCGAGTAAAATACTGGAAGATTGTACCGCGCCATTGTAGGCCTGCATATCAAATCCTGCGAGAATCAGTGCTGCGGAGAACGGATAGGCAGAAAGCAGGAAGCCGCCCTTAAAAAACAAAATGCAGTATCCAAGAAAGAAGGTCAGAAGAGAACCGCCGAGATAAGTTCCTCGTATCTGACCAAAAATCAGGACCAGCGGCATACAAACGAGGCCGGTATTAAAAGCCGCAGCCACTACACGAATGCTTTGCTGAAGCAGAACTGACACGGACAACCCATCCAATCCGGCAATAGCGCCGGTTAAAACGGTTATTGCTGCGCTGTATGCTCCAAACAGGAGGGATAAAAATACAATGACCATCAATTTTCCGCCCAGCAATTTGGAATAAGGCACCGGAACCGTCATCAGGTTTTTCATGGTGTCATTTGCAAATTCGCGGTCGATCAGCCAGCCGCCAATCATCGTAAGGGAGATCGGCAGAAAAATTTGGGTATTTCCCCAGATCACATTGGTAAACAGGCGGACAAAATCAAAGCTCTGATCCCGCAGCTCCGGGTTGATGATCAACTGGGTGCCATATTGCACCACAGGGCAAAGGGCCAAAGCAACAACGCCAACCAGCAGGATCTGGCATCGCCGCAGCTTTCGCCACTCGCCTTTCAGAATGCTCCACATAATCCATACCTCCTTAGCATCCCTGGCGTTTGTAGACCAGCGCGATCAAGGCCAGAAAGACCACCGATTCTAGGATCACGACCAAAAATGCTTGCGGTGTTGTCACAAAATAAGGGCTGATGCGCTCCAGCAACTCGACCATTTGTGCGCTGGAGCTGGAGGTATCCAGGTACTGATAGAACCAGCGGAAGGCCAGCGGCCCGGGCAGCAGCGTTCCGGGATTGAAGCCGAATGGCTGCGTGATAAAGAGATCGTTTGTACCAAAAATATAATTGACCGCCGTGTAGAAAAAAGTGATGATTACCGAAATGATGTAGCTGCGATTCAGGAGGACCACCAGAAAAACACAAGGCAACGCCCCGGCCCACATCATGATCCCTTGGCCAATGCCTACGAAAAAGAGCTGCCAAAAGCCAACAGGCTCCAAACCTTTGCCCAGCACAAGCGCCAGATTGACAAAACCGCCCATCGCCATAAACGCGATGGAGAACAAGAATAACAGCTCCATTTTGGCCAAAGCCAGCGCCGGCTTGTTCACGGGAACGGCCATTAGATTTTTCAGCGTATCGTTGTCCTGTTCTTCAAAGAGCAGGTTGGAAGCAAGCACGACCAGAGCAGGCATGAGAAGAAGGTATGCGCTCAGTTGAAACAGGGTAGACATCAGGCGGTCCACCGCCTCGGCACCGCTTGAAAATTCCTGCATTTCTGGCAGAAACAATGTGCACCCCAGAGGAATCAAAGCCGAAATGGCTACAGATGCAAAGAACAGTGGTTTTCGTTTCAGCTTGGCAAATTCACAGCGCAAAAGTTTAAGCAATGCCCTCACCCCCAGTGACCTTCTTGAAATAGTCCTCCAAGGTATCCTCATAAAGATGGGCGTCGGACACAGACAGCCCGGCATCCACAAACAGCCGGACCGCCGCGCCAATGTCAAGCTGAAGATTGCGGACCGTCAGCTCATTGGCGCTCGTCACTTCTGCCTCTTGGATGTCAAGTCTGCTCTGAAGCAGAGTGGCGGCCAGGGCTGCATTGGAAACGGTAAAGCGGAAGTATTTCCCGTTCTTCGCTTCCAGTTCCTCGAGACTTTCTTCTTCCAGAAGAACACCATGGTCGATGATCCCGATGTCATCCGCCAGCAGGGAAATCTCCGATAGGATGTGGCTGGAAATCAAAATGGTTTTCCCGGTGTTGTCGCACAGTTCCCGGATAAAGCCGCGAACCTCTGCGATGCCGATGGGGTCAAGGCCGTTGATGGGCTCGTCCAAAATCAGCAGTTCCGGGTTGTGCATAACAGCCAGTGCGATGGCCAGGCGCTGTTTCATGCCCAGCGAATATTGAGAGAACAATTTTTTGTCCCGATAGGGCAGGCTGACGACTTCCAGAGCGTTCCTAATATATTTTGGATCTTTGAGCCCTCGCAGGCCGGCAAAGATCTGAAGGTTTTCCGTTCCGGTCAGGTTCGGGTAAAACCCCGGTGATTCAATCAGAGAACCGATACGGGAGAGAATGGTCTTTTCGTTGCCGCGAAGCGGTTTGCCGAAAATTTTCACATCGCCGGAAGATGGAGCAGTAAGGCCCAGCAGCATCCGCATGGTGGTGGTTTTTCCAGCCCCGTTGCGTCCCAGCAGGCCGTAGATGCGCCCTTTCTTCACATGAATGGACAGATTGGACACACTGTTTTGATTTCCGTATTTTTTGGTAAGACCACAGGTTTCGATAACAGGATCGCTCATGTGCAAATACCTCCTTTTCGTGATGGTCCAAGCATACCATCCGAACCTTGAGATAACGCTGAGCCAACCTTGAATTATCTCTGAGATTTTTCCATAGATTGGGCATCCGACGTCCTTTGCAGTATAATGAAAGCAAAGATAGGTGGTGGAAATTGCTTATGACAAATCACAAAATACTGCTGGTGGATGATGACCCCAATGTATTGGAGATGCTGCTCTCGATTTTCCGGCGGGCGGGATATACGAATCTGCAAACTGCCGCATCCGGAGCCGAGGCGCTGCGGATATGGCAGAAAGAACAGCCAAGCTTGATCGTGCTGGATGTGATGATGCCGGAGATGGACGGATTTTCGGTCCTGAAGGAAATACGCCGCACAAGCCGAATCCCTGTTCTGATGCTTACCGCCCGTGGGGAAGCGGAGGATCGCATCGAAGGATTGGAGATTGGTGCAGATGACTATCTGGCCAAGCCGTTCTTGCCCAAAGAATTGCTGCTCAGGGTCGGCGCGATCCTCGGCCGCGCTTACCCAAATCAAAACGAAGTGGTGCAGCTCGCCGGCGCCACCGTGGATATGGCCAACGCAGAGGTTTTGAAAAATGGAGAAAAACAAACGTTGACCGCCAAAGAGATGCAGCTTTTTGAAAAGTTGTATCGAAATGCAGGGCGGATCGTCACCACGGGCGTTCTGTGCGAGACAATATGCGGAGAGTTTTGGCAAGGGTATGAAAGCACTCTTTCGACCCATATCCGGCACCTGCGGAAAAAAATCGAAGAAAATCCATCAAAGCCGGTTTCTCTTGTTACGGTCAAGGGCCTTGGGTATCGCCTCAATCTCAAGGAGGTGTCGCCATGAATTCGGTGCAGCGTTTTTTTCGACGGTATATCTTTTCCACAGTGGGAATCGTGATTTTATTTTTGACTGTCAACATCGCCTTGTGTTTTGCGATTCTTATTACAGGAAGCATGAGTGGGACGGATGCATCTTTTTCGGTCCGGGATTTCTCGGACCACGTTGTGCTGCGGGATGAAAAATGGACCGCGGACAATACCGCCCTTTCCATGCTGCAAGAGCAATCTGCCTGGGCAATGCTGCTGGATGAAGACGGGAATGTTGTCTGGCAGCAGAACCTGCCGGAAAACCTGCCGCGTTCTTATACCAGTGCGGAAGTGGCCTCTTTCAGCCGCTGGTATCTGGAGGACTACCCGGTAAAAATATGGACGCGCGCAGATGGCCGTCTCATGGTGGTAGGCTATCAGCCCGGAACGCTGGTAAAATATTATTTTTCTCTGGAATGGCCCTATATGGGGGTTATGCTCGGCGGGATCGCATTGGTTTTTAGCATCAATCTGCTGCTCATTGTCTTCTTGATTTTGCGGAATACACGGAAAGTCGAAAAGGCTATGACACCCATTTTGCAGGGAATTCAGGATTTGAGCCGCGGCAGCTTGCATCGACTGGACGAGCACGGAGAACTAGGGGAAATCAGCGCCGGACTGAACCGGGCGGCAGACTATATGAGAAAAAAGGATGATACGAGAGCAGAGTGGATTCGGGGAGTATCCCACGACATTCGCACGCCTCTTTCGGTGGTCCTGGGGTATGCCAGCGAACTGGAAGACGACTGCGGCCTTCCGCCTGACGCGAGGAAGCAAGCGGGCATCATCCGGCGGGAAAGCGAAAAAATGAAACGGTTGATCGACGATTTGAACCTGACCACCAAGCTGGAATATGCACTCCGGCCGGTTCGCTTCAAAGAGGTGGACTGGGCAGAGACCAGCCGCCAAGCCGTTAGCGAGGTACTGAACAGCGGCCTGGACAGACGGTATGAGATCGTATTTGCCGAGATGCAGCCAGGGCGCTCGGTCCACCTTTTGGGGGACCATGAACTTTTGCAGCGTATGTTGGATAATTTGATCCGCAACAGCATCACCCACAACCCGCAGGGATGCAGGATTGCAGTTTCTGTCGGGGAGAAAAACGGGCGCTGTCTTTGTACAGTTTCGGACAATGGAGTAGAAATCGCACCGGAACAACTGAAGGCATTAAATCGTGGAGACAACATTGCCAGCACCCAGGACAGCGATGAAAAGCTCGAGCATGGCCTGGGCTTAAAGCTGGTGGTGCAGATTGTAAAAGCCCATCACGGAACCATTTCTTTTTCCGGCAGTACACCGCATGGGCTGGAAGTCAGAATCTCTCTGCCAACGCAGCCGCTTATTTCATAAATTTCAGCGGCGGTCCGCACAGAAAACTCTCGTGGGCTCTGTCCCGCTGAGCATGGATGTACGCCGCTGATGCAGTTGCCCCAATATTTGTTGATGTACCTGGCTGCTCCTGCTTTTATTCCGGGCAAGCGCCGCTTTTGTATCGACCGAGGAAGTCATAGCTGTTCATGCTGTCGCAGCAGACCGTCCGGGGATCTGGGAAGAACTTCTCCTAAAACAATATGAAGTTATTGTTTTTCAATAAAAATATATTGCAATTCAATGATGAATGTGATATGATGGAGCCACAGAGAAAACAGGAGGTTTTAAACATGAACTGGAGCAGCAAAAACAGCATTCGTTTGTCACGGCTGTGTGTGGTGTTGTTCGGGGCAGCAGCTTTGTCCATTTTGGCATCGGCTCCCTGGCTGGTAAAGGCGTTTGTGGAATTCAGCCGTGCCGCGCTGAAAAATCAAGCCGAGGCGCTGCTGTTGATTACACTCTATACCGGCGGGATACCTGCGGTCTACATTCTATGGCAGCTCTGGCGGCTGCTGGAAAACATCCAGAGCGGCAAGGTTTTCATCCCTCGAAACGTGCAGCTGCTGCGGCGAATCAGCTGGGGCTGTGCTGTGGGGGCGGTCATCTGTCTGATCAGCGGATTTTATTATCTTCCTTTCTTTGTTATTGCAGCCTGTGCGGCCTTCATGGCGCTCATTGTGAGGGTTGTAAAAAACGTCTTCCAGCAGGCGCTGCTGCTGCAGGAAGACGCGGATTACACCATCTGAAAGGGGGAGAGGGGATGCCCATTGTCGTAAATCTGGATGTCATGATGGCCAAACGAAAAATTTCCGCCGGGGAGCTTGCCGCACGGATCGGCATTACTCCCGCCAACCTTTCGATTCTCAAAAACAACAAGGCCCGGGCGGTGCGTTTTTCTACGCTGGAAGCACTTTGCCGGGAACTGCAGTGCCAGCCTGCCGATCTTTTGGAATATCTCCCCGACGAATGAACGTTTGCTGCAACGAAAAAGGAGGTTGCTCTTATGGATGCCCGTAGGGATGAGGCTATTTATCTTCAGGGAGGACCGGGGGCGCTTTTGTCTGCCGGTCCCAGCTGTACAGCCACAAAACGCGCCGAAAAAGCAGCGTTTCGACTCGAAAGAGGGGAACGCGCTGCCGCCCTGCTTTGCCTTGCAATGGGGGTTCTCTATGCGCGATGGATGCTGGAACCGCCCGTGATTCTGTACCAGCAGGGCCAGTGGGTCCTGGCGGCGGTGCTGGGCTGCTTCTTTGTATGCGTGGAGGTTTCTGCCCGGCTCTGCCGTATAGAATGCCCGCGGGAAAGCTGGTTTTGGGCGGCGGTTTTTCTGAGCCAGGCCATTGGCTGCGGCCTGTTTGAAAACCAGGAACTCGCAGTTTTCCCGTTCCTGCTCTCCCACCTGGCGACTGCCCAGTGGGCGCTGGTGCGCTGCGGGGGAGCGGTTGCCCTGCCCGTAGGGGCGCTGCTGCCGTTGGATCTGCTGCGGGGGTGGCTTGGCCTTCCTTTTTCCAATTTTCACCGGCTGTTCCAGGCGCTTTTTTACGGTGTTAAGAAAACCCTGCCCAAGCCCAAAAACAGGGGAATCTGGTGGGGGCTGCTGGGAGCTGTCTGCGCCCTGCCGGTGCTGGGATGGGCTTTTACCACACTGGTAACAGCCGATGCCGCCTTTCAGCAGATGGCGGGCAGCCTGGAGAGCTGGCTGGCGCAGTTCAGCCTGCCCTCCTTCCTGGCGGATTTCCTTAATCCCGGCTGGATTTTTCTTGAACTCTTTTTTGCCTGCTGGTTTTATGGCCTGTTTTACGGCGCCAAACACCTCAAGGAAAAGGAAGGCCGGATCACAGACCGCATGGTCTATGATTCGTTTGACAAACTGCGGCTGGTTCCCCGGCAGACCCCGATGGTGGCCCTGGCTCTGCTCTGCGGGCTGTACTTGGTCTTCTTCTTGTCTCAGATCAACTATCTTACCGCAGGGTTTGCCGGTGTTCTGCCCCAGGCGTATACGGCGGCGGAATACGCCCGCCGGGGCTTTTTCGAGATGCTGCAGATCGCCCTGGTCAACCTGTCGGTGCTGGCAGCGGCAGCCAAACTTTGCCGTACACCTTTGCGCCAAAGCCGGGGACTGCGGGGTCTGGGAATTGTCCTCTGTACAGCAAACCTTTTGTTTGCGGTGATTGCTTTTTCCAAACTGTGGCTTTATATTTCCCGGTTTGGCCTCACCAGCCTGCGCGTGCTGGCCGGGTATGCCATCGCGGTGGTGGCGATTTGGTCGGCCTTGTCCATTGCCAGTATGCTGCACCCCTTCCGGGCTGTGGTATGGGGCATCCGCCTGGCGGCAGGGATCTTCTGTCTGCTCTGCCTGTGCAACATTGATCATCTGGTTTCGCTGACCCAGCGGCAGGCAGAAGGGGAATATCCCAGGCCGGAAGCTGCTGTGGTTTATGAGTTCGAGGACATCGCTGAAACAACATCCCTGGAAAATTCTGCTGTATGATGCTATAAAAGCCGAGAGGGGAAAAGCTGCCTGCATTTTGCTCAGGACGATCCATTGACCCGAAAGCAGTTGTCCGAATCAGTATAGGGAGCTGTCTGTTTTATCAGGCAGCTCCCTGTTTGTTTTCCAAAATATTTCAGATACAACTCCCGCAGGGAATTAGAGAAGTAAAGCCCCTCGCCCTGAATTGTCTTTTCATTTATGCCTCAATGACCCGCTGAAACAGCGCCCAGGTGCTTACGAAATAGCATCCCAGCAGAACCAGCAGGATCAACGCTGTAATGCACAGCTGGACCGCAAGGGTGCCAAATCCGATATAAGCTTCGATCTCCGCCTGAACTACCACCACGAGGCAGCCCGCGGCGGCTGTACCTGCCAGAACGGCAGCTCCTACCGGAAGTCCGAACCAAAAGCCCAGCTGACGCACCACCAAACGGCTGAGTTCGCCTTCCTCCACCCCCAGTTTGCGCAGCACAGAGAAGCGATAGCGGTACTGCCCGGCGTCCAGAAGCTGCTGCAGGGATAGAACGGTCAGACAGATTACCATCAGCACCACCGCACCGTAGAGCATCGCCGCCTGCAAAACAAAGTTGCTGGCCCGGGCGCTGTTGACCTGCAGCGTCCGCAGACGGATGGAGTAGCTCGCGCCGCCGTCGGTCTGCTCGGGATATTCATCGGCAAACGCATCCTCCAGGGCGCGGGCCGTCCCATAGGACAGAGGCTCGGCGGTCATAATGTACCGGCACCGCATCACCGGCAAGAGCTGTTCACATACGGCATCCGGGAACACATACACCAAATCTGTGTAGCTGTTGTAAAGGGTTTCTCCCATCGAGTCGGTATAACAGGCCTGTTCTGCCAGAGTCAGCACTCCGGCGTCGGTGGAAACAGCAGGGTGTTCCGCCAGAAAAGACTCCCGGTCCTCCTCCGATGCAATGGTTTTCCACTGGGTAGTGAACTCTCCCTCGGCCAATGCCACCGGCGCAAGGCCAAGCATGGAGCGGATGGCGTTGTAATCGCTCAAAGAAATCACCGCCACCGGGAACTCGTATTTCACCCGGTTTTCAAATTCTTCCTGCCGGGGCAGATAGAGATCAAACAAGCGGTCTGCCTTTGTTTGGATGCCTTCTTCCATAAGAAATTGGGTCACTGTTTCATAGTCTCCTGTGGGCAGTTCATCCCGGTCATAGACGTCATTATAGCGGGAATAGATCTGGATGTCGTACACCGAACGGGCCTCCAGATACCCCTCTGCCCAGCCCACAAGGACTGGGGCCGCCATGAACAAGAAGATGGCCAGCACCAGGGTGATACTAACCAGGGCCATGGTCTTGCTGGTGATGCGGAGTTTTGAAGCCATCTGACCGAAAAAGAAATGATTTGTGCTCTGATAGCGGCAGGCGGGGCTGCGTTCCTTCTGCCAGACCAGCAGAATGCCGGCCAGCCAGATTGCCCCGCAGAGCCCGAAGAGCAGGTCTGCCAGCAAAAAGGTCAGCGCCTGGTTGACCCCGTTCTCCCCGAATGCCAGTAGATACTGCCGCTGCATCATCGGCACACTGGCCGAGGAAAGGAGACAGCGGACCGCTCCTGCTTCCAGCCCCAGAACCAGTGCCGGAAAACCCAGCTTCTTCCGCTTGAGGACCCAAACCACGGCCCAAATGAGCAGCCCCGCCGGGGCTAGGATGTTGGCCCAGAACATGAGCTGCACCGGCAGAGCCAGACGGCTGTCTCCGTAAAAGTACAGCATCCGCCCGCCCTGAACTGTCATCAGGGCCGCCAGCACCAGATACAGGGTGGTCACTCCCTGCATCCAGCGGCTTTTTTGAAGGGGTGTTTCGTTTTTTCGTCCTGCCGAGATCATCGAAATAATGGGGGTCCTGCGGATAGTCCGGGTATTCAACATTCCCACCACCACAAAGCTCAGCAGAAAAAAGCCTGCCGTCCAGAGCACCGTATCCGGGAAGAGGGTCCACACCGGATGATATGTCTGGCCGTAAGAGGTCAAAAGCAGCGCTGTGATAAAC
>CALXGY010000145.1 GCA_944387955.1 uncultured Faecalibacterium sp.
AGGAGGGCGAGTGCTGCGGCCACCATCACGACGAGGAGGAGCACGAGCATCACCACCACGAAGACGGCGAGTGCAGCTGCGGCCATCATCACCACCATCACCACGCCGACGAGGTCTTTACCAGCTGGGGCGTGGAGACGGCCCGCAAGATCTCCCGCGCTGAGATCGAGCACGCCCTCACCGAGCTGGACAGCGGCAATTACGGCATGATCCTGCGCTCCAAGGGCATTGTGGACGGCGGCGCCGACGGCTGGCTGGAGTTCGACTATGTGCCCGGCGAGTGGGAGGTCCGCGCCCGCGGTGCAGATGTGGGCGGCAAGCTGGTGGTCATCGGTTCCAAGATGGACGAGAAGGCCATCGCCGCCCTGTTCGGCTGCTGAGAAAAAAGGAGAGACCCTGTCATGGCAAGAGAGATCCCGGTCTACCTGTTTGTGGGCTTCCTCGAGAGCGGCAAGACCACCTTTATTCAGGAGACCTTTGAAGATGCAAACTTCGACTCCGGCGACAAGACCCTGCTGCTGGTCTGCGAGGAGGGCGAGGTGGAGTACCAGCCCGAAAAGTTCGCCTTCCCCGGCACCACTGTAAAGGTCCTGGAGGACAAGTCCGAGCTGAACCCCGAAAATCTCACCCGGCTGGAAAAGGAATCCGGCGCAGGGCGGGTGGTCATCGAGTACAACGGCATGTGGCTTTTGCAGGAGCTGGCCGACGCGCTGCCCGAAAACTGGCTGGTCTACCAGTGCATCGCCACCGCCGACGGCACCACCGCCCTGACCTACGCCCGGGACAACGCGATGCGCTCGCTGCTGCTGGACAAGATCGCCCGCAGCGAGCTGATCGTATTCAACCGCGGCGAGAAGGTCAAGGACGAGGCCTCCCGCCAGGAGCTGCACAAGCTGGTGCGCCAGGCCTCCCGCAAGTGCGACATCGCCTATGAATTCGCGGACGGGAGCGTGGCCTACGATGACATCCCCGACCCGCTGCCCTTCGACATCAACGCCCCCATCATCGAGCTGGGGGACGACGACTTTGGCATCTGGTACATGGACTGCCAGGACGAGCCCCAGAAGTACGCGGGCAAGACGGTGCGGTTCCTGGCTCAGGTCTGCCAGACAAACCGGGCAGGCAAGAACAGCTTTGTGCCGGGCCGGTTCGCCATGACCTGCTGTGTGCAGGACATCCAGTTTGTGGGCTTCCCCTGCGTCTATGACGGCTACAAGGCGCTGGAGCAGCGTTCCTGGGTGGTGGTGACCGCCAAGGTCAATTACAAGTTCCACAACATCTACCGGGGCAAGGGCCCGGTGCTCACCGCTCTGTCGGTGGAGCCGGGGCACAAACCCCTGAACGATGTGGTCACCTTCTCCTGATTTCAGGGGAAAGAGTACAGAAGGAGGCTAAAGCGTATGAGTTTTTATCGTTTCCTGGGCACGGCTGCGGCCGTGGCCGTGGTGGGCGTCGTGGCGGTGGCCGTGAGCCGTCTGCTGGAAAAGGATGCCCCCATCCAGGTCCTTGCCACCGAGTTCCCCGAGTCCGCGGAGGACGACCCGGAGACTGCTGCCGAGACCGCTGCTGCCTACGCTGAGGCCACCGCTGCCTCCGCAAAGGCCGAGACGGAACAGGACACGGCAGCCCCCGAAGCCGCTCAGCCTGCCGCTGAGCAGGAGCCCGCAGCCGAAGAGCAGCCCGCCGAGGCAGAGTCTGCCCCCGAGGAGCAGGCGGCCGGAGAAGCAGCGGCGGAACCGGGCCCCGAGGCAAAAGAGGAGGAGCCTGCCGAGCAGCCCGCTCCCCAGGCCCAGGCCGCCCCGGCTCCCAAAAAGTCCGCAAAGACCCGCAAGCGCAGCCGCAAGGCCGCAGACCCCGACGGCCCCAACCCGAATCCCGTGGAGGCCGGCCCCGCCGTGGCCCCCAAGGATGCCGACGGCAAGTTCGACCCCACCCAGATCGCTTCCCCCGACGATTTCGCCAACTGGGAGGAACTGGGCTGCCAGAGCTGAGAGACGGCTTTGAAGGGACAAATTTAAAAGACAAACGCTCCGCCTGGATGCAGCGATGCACCGGGCGGAGCATTTTATATGAGGTGGCTTCCGTTGAGAAAGGGCACGGAGCGTGTTATAATGGGAACCAAATAAAAGGGAAAGGATGCTGCATCATGAAAATTCGTTTGCCTGCCGCCCTGTTTGGGGCAGCTCTGACCGCCGCGCTGCTCTGCGGCGCGGCCGCGCCTCAGAAAACCTATCAGGCCGACGGGCCGGTCACCTGCCTGGAAATTCAGGAGACCGCCTCCGAGATCACCCTCCAGGTGAAGGAAAGCGGCCCGGTCACGGTGGAGTATACCGATTCCAAAGACGGGCAGCCCCTCTACGACATCCGCCTGGAGGAGGGCAAGCTGACCGTTGAGCGGATCAAGCAGCCCTCCGACGAGGATACAGAGGGCCCCGCCATGATCCGTATCGACGGGGTCCGGTACGACAACGAGGAAAAGTTCCCCCTGACCGTCACCCTGCCCCGGCAGGCTTACGAAGAGATCGCCGTGGCCGTAGCCGTCGGAACGGTGGATGTGCAGGGCGTGGAGGCGCAGGAGCTGGCCGTCGGCGCCGCCGTCGGAGAAATTTCCATCCGGGATGTCCGCGCCGACGCTTTGGAGGTGGGCGCCGCTGTGGGAAATCTGGAACTGGAGAGGGTCCAGGCCGGGCAGGTGGAACTGGGCAGCGCCGTTGGAAAGGTCAAGGCGCAGGATGTCCAGGCCGATGAGGTCAGCACCGGCACGGTTCTGGGCACGGTGAAACTGGACGGGGTCCAGGCGGACAAGGTCAACACCGGCATGGTGATGGGCATCATTCAAGGCAAGCTGCTGGGGGATGCCGACGAGTACAACATTTCCACCTGGGGGCTGCCGAGGTTTGGGAAAAAGAAGCAGCTTGTGCCCGGCAGCGAAAAGTCGGTGAACTTTGCCTCCATGTTTGGGCCGGTAACTCTGTATTTCAAGGATTGAAGCGGTAAAAAAGGGCCGTCTGCACACAGCGCAGGCGGCCCTTTTTTTGCAGCTCGAAGGCGGAAAGGGGACAGACCTTTGGGCGGGCGGCGGCTTTTTGCTGCCGGACTGTACAAAATCACCGGTTTTGCAGTATACTTGGGGTGAAAAAGATGCTACTTTACCGCTTTACAACTTTATCACGGTAAAGTATAATAGGCTCGTGACAAAAAATCTCTGTCCGCGGGGCTTGATGGGCGGAACATCCGGGCCGATGCGGGCGGCGCGTGAGAGAAAAGGAAACGAATATGGAGTTTGATCTTTCGCTTTTGCAGCCCAAAGAGCGGGCCTCCTTCGGGCTTCGGGCCCTGTACGAGGCGGCGGGCTGCCGCAAGTACCACATGGGCCGGTTTGAGGAGTACAGCCTCTACCAGGCCAACCGGAGCTTTTTGTCCTCCGAGCAGGTCATCACCTTCAACGACCTGGACGGGCGGCTGCTGGCTTTGAAACCGGACGTGACCCTGTCCATCGCCAAGAGCGCCCAGCCCGCCAAAGGCCAGACCCTGAAATACTATTACAGCGAGAACGTCTACCGCCCTTCGGCCGAGAGCCATACCTTTAAAGAGATCGCCCAGATGGGCCTGGAGTACATCGGCGCGGTGGACGAGGCTGAGACCTGCCAGGTCTTGCAGCTGGCCGCCCGCTCCCTGGAGACTTTGGGGGAAGGGTATGTGCTGGAGATCGGCCACATGGGCTATCTCTGGGCCCTGATGGAGGCGCTGGAGGTGCCGGTCAGCGCCCGGGCGGGCCTTCTGGAAAAGCTGCGGTCCAAGAACATCCACGAGCTGCGGGCCGCCGCTCTGGCGGCCGGCCTCGGGGAGACGGGAGCTGCGGCCCTTGCCGGGGTGCTGGCCCTCTGCGGCGGCTACGCCGAGACCCTGGCGGCTGCCGAAAAGGCCTGCCGCAGCGAGGGGATGCGGGCCGCCGTGGCCCAGCTGCACGCGCTGGAAAAGGTTCTGGCAGGTTACAACGGCGCGGTCCGGCTGGATCTGTCCCTCTCGGGAGAGATGGAATACTACAACGGCCTGATCTTCCAGGGCTATCTGCAGGGGCTGCCCCGCCCGCTGCTGAAGGGCGGCCGGTACGATCTGCTGGCCCGCAAGTTCAGCCCCGGGGCAAAGGCCATCGGCTTTGCGGTCTATCTGGATGAGCTGGACCGGCTCAGCGCCCCGCTGCCCCCGGTGCAGCAGCAGTCGGACGGGCGGCGGATGCTCAGCGTGGCCCTGCCAAAAGGGCGGCTGGGGGATAAGGTGTATAACCTGCTGGCCGGCATCGGCTACGGCTGCCCCGAGGACTACAACGCCACCCGCAAGCTGGTGGTGGAAAACCCCGCCGCCGGCATCCGCTACTTCCTGGTGAAGCCCAGCGATGTGGCCATCTATGTGGAACACGGCGCGGCGGATGTGGGCATCGTGGGCAAGGACATCCTCTCGGAGGCCGGGGCGGACGTCTACGAGCTTTTGGACACCGGCCTTGGCCGCTGCCGCATGTGCGTAGCCGCTCCCGCCGGATACCAGGACGATACCAGCCGCCCGGTGCGGGTGGCCACCAAGTTTGTAAACATCGCCAAGCGTTACTATGAATCCATCGGCCGGGATATCGAGATCATCAAGCTCAACGGCTCCATCGAGCTGGCCCCCATCCTGGGCCTGTCGGATGTCATTGTGGACATCGTGGAGACCGGCACCACCCTGCGGGAGAACGGCCTCAGAGTGGTCACCGAGTTCATGCCCATCTCGGCCCGGTTCATCGCCAATAAAGCCAGTTATCAGTTCAAGCACAGCGAGGTGGACCGGATGCTCGCAAAGCTGCGGGCCAGCCTTGCAGAAAGGGAGGAAGCAAAAGGATGATCAAGATTTTGCAGTTTGACCAGCTCAAACCCGAACAGATCCTCAACCGGGACCTGCGGGCGGAAAAGAATGTGGAGGATGTGGTGGACGCCATCATCGCGGACGTCCGGGCCCGGGGCGACCAGGCCCTCAAGGACTACGCCCTCAAGTTTGACGGCGCACAGCTGGACTCCCTCCGGGTCAGCCAGGAGGAGATCGACGAGGCGGTGGCCGCCACCGACCCTTACTTCCTGGAGACGCTGCGGATGGCGGCGGCCAACATCGAGGAATTCCACCGCCAGCAGCTCCACAAGAGCTTTGTGCTGAACGAAAAGGACGGGGTCATCCTGGGCCAGAAGTACACCCCCATCGAGAAGGCGGGGGTCTATGTGCCCGGCGGCACCGCTGCTTATCCCTCCACCGTTCTGATGGACGTGGTCCCCGCCAAGGTGGCCGGGGTCAGCGAGATCGTCATGACCACCCCCGCCGGCAAGGACGGCAAGGTGAACCCGGTGATTCTGGCGGCGGCCTCGGTGGCGGGGGTGACCCAGATCTACAAGACCGGCGGCGCTCAGGCGGTGGCGGCCCTGGCCTACGGCACCGAGAGCGTGCCCGCTGTGGACAAGATCGTCGGCCCCGGCAACATCTATGTGGCCACCGCCAAGCGCAAGGTCTTTGGCAAGGTGGGCATCGACATGATTGCAGGCCCCAGCGAGATTCTGGTTCTGGCGGACGGCGGCTGCAACCCGGCCTGGGTGGCGGCGGACCTTCTGAGCCAGGCCGAGCACGACAAGCTGGCAAGCCCGGTTCTGGTCACCGACAGCGAGGCCCTGGCCCAGGCGGTGGCCCAGGAGCTGGAGCGCCAGATCCCCCAGCTGCCCCGGGCGGCCATTGCCCGGGCCAGTGTGGAGGATAACGGCAAGATCATCGTCTGCGACGACCTGAACAAGGCCATTGAAGCCTGCAACATCATCGCCCCCGAACACCTGGAAGTCTGCGTCGAGGACCCCTTCGCGGTGCTGGGCCGCATCCGCAACGCGGGCAGCATCTTCCTGGGCCGCAACGTGCCCGAGGCCCTGGGGGACTACTTTGCAGGCCCCAACCACACCCTGCCCACCAGCGGCACCGCCCGTTTTTCCAGCCCGCTGGGGGTGGACGACTTCGTCAAAAAATCCAGCTTCATCTACTACACCCGGGAGGCCCTGGGCCAGGTGCAGGAGCGGATTGCCGACTTTGCGGAAAGAGAGGGGCTGCACGCCCACGCGCGCAGCGTGACCATTCGTTATGACAAATGAGGAAAAGCTGGCCGCCTATGAGGCGATGCAGGAGTTTGTAAAGGAGCGCTACCGCGCCTGTGCGGCCCGGATGGCCGAGCTCAAGGCCGCCGGGCGGGAGAAGAGCGCCACCTACCGCCAGATGATGGGGGACAAAATGCAGTATCAGAGCATGCTGCTGCTCTACCAGATGTACGGTCTGGAGGGCGCAGACTGGAGGGACACACCATGAGCCGTTATCTGACCCCGACCCTGGCCGCTCTCAAGCCCTATACCCCGGGCGAGCAGCCCCAGGATCAGCAGTACATCAAGCTGAACACCAACGAGAGCCCCTATCCGCCCTCCCCGGCGGTGGCGGCGGCCCTCACGGCCGAAGAGGCGGACAAACTCCGGCTCTACCCCGACCCGGCCTGCGCCGGGCTGATGGCGGCGGCGGCAAAGCATTTCGGCCTTGCGCCGAACCAGATTATGCCGGGCAACGGCTCGGACGAAAACCTCTTTTTCGCGCTGCGGGCCTTCTGCGACAGCACCCGCCCTCTGGCCTATGCCGATGTAACCTATGGCTGCTACGGCGTCTGGTGCGACCTGATGCACATTCCCAGCCACATCCTCCCGCTGGAAGAGGATTTCTCCCTGGACCCGGAGAAGTACCACGGCCTCGGGGAAACCATCGTCATTGCAAACCCCAACGCCCCCACCGGTCTGGCTCTGACCCCGGGGCAGATCGAGGGCATTTTGAAAGCGAACCCGGACAATGTGGTCATCGTGGATGAAGCCTATGTGGATTTCGGGGCCGAGAGCTGCGTGCCCCTGATCCATCAATACGACAACCTGCTGGTGGTGCAGACCTTCTCCAAGTCCCGCCAGCTGGCCGGGGCCCGGCTGGGTCTCGCCATGGGCAATGCAGAGCTGATCGCCGATCTCAACCGGGTCAAGTTCAGCCTCAACCCCTACAACATCAACCGGCTGACCCTGAAAGCCGGGCAGGCCGCGCTGGAGGATACCGCCTATTTCGAGGCCACCCGGAACAAGATCATCGAGACCCGGGCCTGGACCGCCGCAGAGCTTCGCAAGCGGGGCTTTGTGCTTACCGACAGCCGGACAAACTTCCTGTTTGCCCGCACGAGCCGGATGGAGGGCGGCGCGCTCTACCGGGCCCTCAAGGCAAAAGGGGTGCTGGTGCGGCACTTCGACGGGGCGCGGGTGTCCGACTATCTGCGGATCACCATTGGCACCCCCCAGCAGATGGAGGCGCTGGTGAAGGCGCTGGACGAGATTTTGGAGGGCTGACAGATGCAGGAGATGGTAATGCGGGAAGTAACGGTGGAACGGGACACCAACGAGACCCAGATCGAGCTGACCTTGAATCTGGACGGCAGCGGCCGGTATCAGGTGGATACCGGGTGCGGCTTTCTGAACCACATGCTGGAGCTCTTCGCCCGGCATGGGCGGTTCGACCTGGTGCTGACCTGCCACGGGGACGTGGAGGTGGACTACCACCACACCACCGAGGATGTGGGCATCGCCCTGGGGCAGGCCTTCGCCCTGGCTCTGGGCAAGATGCGGGGCATCCAGCGGTACGGCAGCTTCCATCTGCCCATGGATGAGGCGCTGATCTTGTGCGCGGTGGACCTGTCCGGCCGGTGCACCCTGAACTGGCAGGTACAATGCCCCACCGAGAAGGTGGGAGATTTTGACGTGGAGTGCGCCAAAGAATTCTGGCTGGGCTTTGCCCGCAGCCTGCCCGCTACGCTCCACTTCATCCAGTTTGCGGGGGAGAACAGCCACCACATTCTGGAAGCCTGCTTCAAAGGCGCTGGCCGGGCGCTGGCCGCGGCGGTGGCCATCGACGAGGCGCACCGGGACGAGATCCCCTCAACGAAAGGACTGCTGGTATGATCGCTGTGATTGATTACGGGGTGGGGAACCTGTTCAGCCTGCGCTCCAGTCTGGAGAGCCTGGGGCTGGAAGCCAAGGTCACCGCCGACGGGGCGGACCTTGCCGCGGCGGACCGCATCATCCTGCCCGGAGTGGGCGCCTTCGGGGACGCCATGGCAAAGCTCACCGCCACCGGCCTTGTGCCGGTGCTGAAAGAGCAGGCCGAAAAAAAGCCGCTGCTGGGCATCTGCCTTGGGATGCAGCTGCTGTTTGAAAAGAGCTATGAATACGGCGAGCACGCGGGCCTCGGCTTTGTGCCCGGGGCGGTCTGCCCGCTGGAACCCGACCTTGCGGACAAGACCCTCAAGGTGCCCCAGATCGGCTGGAACGCGCTGCAAATTTTGAAGGACGACCCCCTGTTCCGGTACATCAAATCCGGAGAGTATGTCTACTACGTCCACAGCTACTACGGCAAAGACTGCGCCGGGAGCACCCTGGCGGTGAGCGACTACTCCATTCCGGTCACCGGCGTGGTGCGGGCGGGGCGAGTGTACGGCACCCAGTTCCACCCCGAAAAGAGCGGCGACACCGGCCTGCGAATCCTCAAGGCCTTCGCGGAACTGTAAGATAAAGGAGAATCGACCATGCAGCTTTTTCCAGCCATTGACCTGAGCGGCGGCCAGGTGGTGCGCCTGACCCAGGGCGACTACGACCGGATGACCGTTTACGGCGCGGACCCCTGCGCCCAGGCTCGCAGCTTTTTGGCCGCGGGGGCAAAGAACCTCCATGTGGTGGACCTGGACGGCGCGAAGGACGGCACCACCGCAAACTTTGCCGCCATCGAGGCGCTGGCCAAACAGGGCGGGCTTTACATCGAGGTAGGGGGCGGCATCCGCACCGAGGAGCGCATCCAGCGCTACCTCTCCCTGGGAGTGGGCCGCTGCATCCTGGGCAGCGTGGCGGTGACCGACTTTGATTTCACCGCCCGGATGATCCAAAAATACGGCGACAAGATCGCGGTGGGGGTGGATGCCCGGGACGGCTATGTGGCCATCCACGGCTGGAAGGAATTGAGCAGCGAAAAGGGCATCGACTTCTGCCGCCGCTTGCAGGAGGTTGGATGCAGCGCCGTGATCTACACCGACATTTCGAGGGACGGCGCTATGCAGGGCACAAACCTTGCTCTCTATCGCCAGCTGGCCGCAGAGCTGCCGGGGCTGAAAGTCACCGCCAGCGGCGGCATCACCTACGAGCAGGAGCTTTTGGAGCTGGCCCGGATGGGCACCGCCGCCGCGATTCTCGGCAAGAGCCTTTACACCGGCGCGCTGGATCTGGCCCGCTGCGTGGAGCTGGTGCAGCAATGATCGAGAGGGGGAAACGCCTGTGATTACCAAACGAATCATCCCCTGCCTGGACGTGCGCACCGGCCGGGTGGCCAAGGGAACAAACTTTGAAGGGATAAAGGACGTAGCCGACCCGGTGGAGATGGCCCGCATGTACAACGCCGCCGGGGCGGACGAGCTGGTGTTCTACGACATCACCGCCAGCTACGAGGGCCGGGCCCTCTTCACCGACATCTTGAAAAAGGTGGCCAGCGAGATCTTCATCCCGCTGACGGTGGGCGGCGGCATCAACACCCTGGAGGACTTCGACCGGGTGCTGAAATGCGGCGCGGACAAGGTCTCGGTGAACTCCGGGGCGCTGAAAAACCCCGGCCTCATCCCGGCGGCAGCCAAGCGGTACGGCAACCAGTGCGTGGTGCTCTCGGCGGACGTAAAGCGGGTGGACGGCCGGTTCCGGGTCTTTGCCAAGGGCGGCCGGGAGGACACCGGCCGGGATGCTTTGGAGTGGATCAGCCAGTGTGTGGAAAACGGCGCGGGGGAGATCTGCCTCAACAGCATCGACACCGACGGGGTGCGCCAGGGCTTTGACCTGGAAATGCTGGACGCGGTGGCCGCCCGGGTCAACGTGCCCATCATCGCCAGCGGCGGCGCGGGCAAAAAAGAGGATTTTCTGGAATTGTTCGGCCACAAGGGCATCGACGCAGGCCTTGCGGCGGGCATCTTCCACCAGAAATTGCTGACCATCCGGGAGCTGAAAGAGTACCTCAACAAAAATGGGGTGGAAATGCGTCTGTGACCCCTTGCATCTTGAGACAGAATAGGATAAACTGAGAGTATCCTTTTTTTAAAAGGACAGGAGAGGAATATGGAGCTGAAATTTGACGAAAAGGGTCTGATCCCCGCCATCGTGCAGGATCACTACACAAAGCAGGTGCTGACCCTGGCCTACATGAACGCCGAGACCCTGGCGCTGACCATCGCCGAGGGGCGGACGGTTTTCTGGAGCCGCAGCCGCCAGGAGATCTGGCGCAAGGGGGAGTCGAGCGGCAACGTCCAGCGGGTGGTGTCCATCACCGCCGACTGCGACGGGGACGCGCTGGTGGTGGAGGTGGTCAAGAACGGCCCCGCCTGCCATACCGGCGCCGAGAGCTGCTTCTTTGAGCCGGTCTACGTCAGCAGCGAGCTCAAGCAGTTCAGCTGGCAGGCCCTCTACAAGCTCATCGAGGGCCGCAAAACCGACCCCCAGGAGGGCAGCTACACCACCTACCTGTTCCAGAAAGGAAAGGAAAAGATCCTCAAGAAGGTCGGCGAGGAGTGCACCGAGGTCATCATCGCCGGCGAGAAGGAGGACAAAGCCGAGACCATCTACGAGATCAGCGATCTTGCCTATCATGTGCTGGTGCTGATGGTCCAGGCCGGCATCACGGTGGAGGATATCACCCGTGAGCTGGAAAAACGACATGTAATCGACCACAAGGTCAAGCAGGAAAGGATGCAGTGACACAAATTATGGCAGACTTCATGAAATCCAGCGTCCATTGCCACTCGACGCTGTGCGACGGCAAAAACACCTTGCAGGATATGGCCTCCGCCGCCTGTGCGCAGGGGCTGACCACGCTGGGCTTCACGGGGCACAGCCATACCCCCTGCGACCGGGAATACTGCATGAGCCCCCAGCGCACCGCCCTGTACAAGGCCACCATTGCCAAGCTCAAGATGGAGTATAAGGGCAAGGTGGACATCCTGTGCGGCATTGAGTGGGACCAGTTCTCGGACGACAAGCTCACCGGCTACGACTATTGGATCGGCAGCGTGCACTATCTGCGCGGCCCGGTGACCGGCAAGTATTACGAGATCGACTTCCGCCCCCAGGACCTGAAGGACTGCATGGACAACGACTTCGGCGGGGACGGCCTGGCCATGGCGGAAGCCTACTACCGCTCGGTGGCCGAGGTGGCCGCCCGCAAGCCGGACATCCTGGGCCACATCGACCTCATCAAGAAGCTCAACTGCACCGGCGCCTACTTCGACGAGGAGAGCCCCCGCTACAAGGCGGCGGCCCTGGAGGCGCTGAAGGCCGCCCACGAGGCAGGCTGCCTTTTGGAGGTCAACACCGGCGGCGTTTACCGCGGCTACCGCAGCGACTTCTACCCCAGCGCATGGCTGCTGGCCGAGTGGAAGAAGCTGGGCGGCAAGGTCATCATCACGGCGGACGCCCACGCGGTGGACTGCCTGACCTACGGCTACGCCGAGGCCGCCCGCCAGCTCAAGGCCCTGGGCTTTGAGAGCGTGGAGGTGCTCACCGGCCACGGCTTCGAGACCCAGACCCTGCCCGAGGAGCTCTAAGCGTATCTATTGAATCAGTAAAACCAAAAACGCGGCCCCCGAATTTTTTGGGGGCCGTGTTTTTGCGGTCAAACAGGAGGAATCAAGAAAAAACATGGAACGCACCTGTGCCCGGCCCCGCTTTGCCATGCGTGTGGATATGATCCACGGGCCGATCTTGAAAAATCTTTTGCTCTTTGCGCTGCCCATCTTTTTGTCCAATCTCTTTCAGCAGCTGTACAACACCGCCGACGCCATGATCGTGGGCAACACCCTGGGGGATGTGTCTCTGGCGGCCATTGGCTCCTGCGGGGCCATCTATGAGCTGCTGGTGGGCTTCGGCCTGGGCATCGGCAACGGTCTGGCCATCGTCACCGCCCGGGCCTACGGCGCCCAGGACCCCGACCGGGTCAAAAGGACGGTGGCGGGCTCCATCGTCATCGGTCTGGCGGCTTCTCTGGTCATCACGGCGGCGGGCATGTGGGGGCTGCACCCGCTGCTGGAGCTGCTGGACACCCCGCCCGAGATCCTGGAGGAAGCATACAGCTACATCTCGGTGATCGCCCTCTTTGTGGGGGTCATGTTCGCCTACAACCTCTGCGCCGCGCTGCTGCGGGCCATCGGCAACAGCTTTATGCCCCTGGTATTCCTGCTGCTCTCCTCGGTGCTCAACGTGGGGCTGGACTTCGCCTTCATCCTCTGGCTGGATATGGGGGTCAAGGGTACTGCGGTGGCCACCGTCATTGCGCAGGGGGTGTCGGTGGTGCTCTGCATCCTGTACATCCTCTGCCGTACCCGGATTCTGGTGCCCAGGCAGGAACATTTTGTGGTGGAACCCCGGCTGTATGGGGAGCTGGCTTCCCAGGGCCTCGCCATGGGCCTGATGAGCAGCATCGTCTCGGCCGGGTCGGTGATTTTGCAGTACGGCATCAACGGCCTGGGTACCCTGGTTATCGCGGGCCACACCGCCGCCCGCAAACTCTTCTCCTTTACCGCCATGCCGGTGATGACCCTGGCCACGGCGGCCTCCACCTTCGTGTCCCAGAACCGGGGCGCCGACCAGCCCCAGCGCATCCGCAAGGGCATGCGGGAGTGCTTTTTGTTCGACATCGGGGTTGCGGTGGTGATGGTGGTGCTGATGCTGCTCTTTGCCCCCGATCTTGTGCGTCTGGTCTCCGGCTCCAGCGAGCCGGTGGTGCTGGAAAACGGTGCGAAATATCTGATCTGGGGCGCGCCCTTCTATTCGGTGCTGGGAGTGCTGCTGGCCACCCGCTATGCGCTGCAAAGCCTGGGGAATAAGCTCTTGCCCCTGGTCTCCAGCGGCATCGAGTTCGTGGGCAAGATCCTCTTTGTGATTTTTTTCATTCCGCTGTTCGGGTACAACGCTGTCATCCTCAGCGAGCCCATTATCTGGTGTTTTATGTGCGCCCAGCTGCTCTTTGTTTATTACAATGATCCATACATTAAGGCTTCCCGCGCAAAGAACAAAATTCAGGATGGTATCAAATAAGGTATGGATTGATTGAAAAAATCCGTTTCTCCCAGAAGGAGAAACGGATTTTTTTGTTTGAATGCAAAAAATATTTGGCGAAAAAAGTCTGATGGAAAATATGAGATTCAAAGAGGAATGGATTTTTCCATCCAAAAGCACACCTTGTGATAGCACTTCGTTCTTATTTATACTTATATCACATTTCCGTCACTTTTTCAATAGAATTTCGTGCAAATAAAATTTTTTGAGAATTTTTTCACTGATTTTTTGGTACCAAAAGGTGTACATTTTGGATGGAGGATTTTTGTGCATTTTTTTAAAATATTTAAAACATCCGGAATGTGATCCTGGCCTTGCAGTGAAATATGTAGGATTTTCCGGGCCGGAAGTTTGGACGGGCAGGTGAGCGCAGAATGAGACAGGTAGGTGAGCGGATGAAAGCATGGCGTCCTGTCCCCGTGGGGGCAAATATTTTTCAGCTGAAAATCGAGCTCCAGCCGGATGGCAACCTGAAAGGTCTGGTGTCCGGCCTGTCCATGGCAAAGCCGGTAGCCTTTTCCAGCCTGTCGCGGCTGATCCTGCTGCTGGACAACTGCCTGGACAACCAGCCGCCCGCCATGCACCGGCCCTCGGCACCCTTCATGCGGGCAAACCTGGAGCTGGAGATCCTGTTCCGCCAGAATCACAGCTGGCAGGGCAAACTCCGCCGCCCGGACACAAAACAGGAGTACACCTTCTGCAGCGTGCTGGAGATGGTGCTCTTGATCGAAACACT
>CALXGY010000146.1 GCA_944387955.1 uncultured Faecalibacterium sp.
GGAAGCGACCGCCGCCTGCGGCGGACTGAGGGAGCTGGAGCAGGGGCAGCGGTCTGCAAATCCGAGGGCCGCCCAAGGCCCGAAGGATTTTCAGGGCACCGCAACCCAGGGTGGCACGGCCGATACTCTTATCAAAAGGCCGTGACGGAGAGAGGGTTCCCGCTGGATGCTGCTATAAAAGGGCGCTCTTTCAAAACAGCATCTGACGGATAGACCCTCTCAGTCTCGTTCGCTGCGCTCTTTCGCCAGCTCCCCCAGAGGGGGAGCCGAGAGGGGGAGCCGAGGGGCGCGGGTGGGAGTCTGCCAGCAGCATCTCACCAAATTTTCTTAGTGAATCCAAATACAAACCGGAATAACTTATCTTAGAATTTCTCCGGGTAGATTCCCGCCTCGGTCATCCGGGCCAGGGCGGCCACCACCTCGGGCTTATCCTCCCGATAGGTCACGCCGTACCACTTGTCCGGGCTGTGGAGCATCTTCACCTGGGCCTTGTCCTCGGCGATGAGGTCCGAAACGATGCTGGGCAGGAAATACTCGCATTTGAGGGGATCGGCAGCCAGCTTTTCGGCCAGGAAGGCGGAGAACCGCTTTTCTGCCTCGGGCAGGAAGCTGGAGGAAAAGCCCCAGAGCCCCATGCTCACCGGAGTATCGGGGGGCAGCTCGGTCCAGCTTTCGCCGCCGTCCTCGGTGTAGCGGATGCCGTCCGGCTGCTGGGCGATTTTGGTGCGCTCGGTGACGCTGCGCAGATAACCCTCTTCATCCGCCTCGCAGACCCCGCGGGAGACGGTGCCGTTGGGGGTCACCGTGTTGCGCAGCTGGTAGCCCACCATGCAGTATTGATACTTGCCGGTGTCCTCATGGGCGGACAGATAGTCGTAGATCACCAGGAAGGCCTCCGGACCATAGTAGTCGTCGGCGTTGATGACCGCGAAGGGGCCCTCCAGCAGTTTGCGGGCGCTGAGCACCGCCTGACCGGTGCCGAAGGGCTTCACCCGTCCTTCGGGCACGGTGAAGGGGGCGGGCAGGTCGCTCAGTTCCTGGTAGGCGTATTTCACCTCCATGAACTTTGAGAGCCGGTCCCCAATGGCGGCGCGGAAGTCCGCCTCGTTTTCCTTGCGGATGATAAAAACCACCGTCTCAAACCCGGCCCGCCGGGCGTCGTAGATGGAGTAGTCGATGATGATCTGCCCGCCGGGGCCCACAGGGTCCAGCTGCTTCATGCCGCCGTAGCGGCTGCCCATACCGGCAGCCAGCACCACCAAAACAGGTTTTGTCATGGAAAGATACCCTCCTTGCAGTTTGTCCGCCCGGGGGCGGTGCGGCTTTTTCGCCGTGTAAAAACAGGTTTGGCCCCGGCCCGAAACAAAATCCGGCCCGGCCGCCTGCGCTTCCATTATAGCGGCCGGCACAGCGGATGGCAAGGGGAGGAAAAGGGGACAAAATGAATAGTTTTTCGGGGCGTGGGTCCGTGTATTTGTTAATTTATTATCATCCGTTTTTCTTGCTTTACTGCCCCAATTTGTTTATAATAGTAACGAACGGGGGCGAGCCCCCACGGATCGTGCAAAGCCGATTGAGCACGAAAACAAGTTGAGAGGAGTTAATTACAATGGGTTTAGGTAAGAAGACGATCGACGATCAGAATTACTGCGGCAAGAAGGTGCTGGTCCGCTGTGATTTCAACGTTCCCATGAAGGACGGCGCTATCACCAACGAGAACCGCATCCACGCTGCTCTGCCCACCATCCAGAAGCTGGTCAACGATGGCGCTAAGGTCATCCTGTGCAGCCACCTGGGCAAACCCAAGAACGGCCCCGAGGCGAAGTTCAGCATCGCTCCGGTCGCTGAGGCTCTGAGCAAGAAGCTGGGCAAGACCGTTGTCTTTGCCGACGACGATACCGTCGTGGGCGAGAACGCCAAGGCCGCTGTGGCTGCTATGCAGAACGGCGACGTGGTCCTGCTGCAGAACACCCGCTTCCGCAAGGAGGAGACCAAGAACATCGCTGCCTTCTCCGAGGAGCTGGCCTCTCTGGCGGACGCTTACGTGGATGACGCCTTCGGCAGCTGCCACCGCGCTCACTGCTCCACCGCCGGTGTCACCGACTACATCAAGGACACCGCTGTTGGTTACCTGATGGAGAAGGAGATCAAGTACCTGGGCAATGCAGTCAACGATCCCGTCCGTCCCTTCACCGCCATCCTGGGCGGCGCCAAGGTCGCGGACAAGCTGAACGTCATCTCCAACCTGCTGGAGAAGGTCGACACCCTGATCATCGGCGGCGGCATGGCTTACACCTTTGCCAAGGCTCAGGGCTATGAGATCGGCAAGAGCCTGTGCGACGACAGCAAGATCGACTACTGCAAGGAGATGATGGAGAAGGCCAAGGCCAAGGGCGTCAAGCTCCTGCTGCCTGTGGACGCTGTCTGCGTCAAGGACTTCCCCGATCCCATCGACGCTCCGGTCGAGACCACCGTCGTTTCCATCGACGCCATCCCCGCCGACATGGAGGGCTGCGACATCGGCCCCGCCACCATGGAGCTGTTTGCCAATGCCGTCAAGGCTTCCAAGACCGTGGTCTGGAACGGACCCATGGGCGTCTTTGAGAACCCGACCCTGGCAGAGGGCACCCTGGCTGTGGCCAAGGCTATGGCTGAGAGCGACGCTACCACCGTCATCGGCGGCGGCGACAGCGCAGCAGCTGTGCAGCAGATGGGCCTGGGCGACAAGATGACCCACATCTCCACCGGCGGCGGCGCTTCTCTGGAGTACCTGGAGGGCAAGGAGCTGCCCGGCATCGCGGTCATTCAGAACGCTTGATCCAACCCCAGCAGCCACATTTCACGATCCGTGAAAAGGGTGCGGCGGCAAAGCGCCGCCGCACCTTTATTTATGCAGGAAAAGAACAATAAGGAGTGTATTGATATGGATAAGGCAAAGCGCAAGGCAATCATTGCCGGCAACTGGAAGATGAACAAGACTGCCACCGAGGCTGCGAAGCTTGTGGATGAGCTGATCCCCGCCGTGAAGGACGCCACCTGCGAGGTGGTCATCTGCACCCCCT
>CALXGY010000147.1 GCA_944387955.1 uncultured Faecalibacterium sp.
ACCGCACCATCATCACCATCACCAACTACGACAGCACCGCCGAACAACAGTGCATCGACCTGGTCCATCAGAACAAGGTGGACGGCATCATCGCCCTGACCTACAATCCCAATCTGGAGGTGGACCCCCAGCTGCCTTTTGTCAGCATCGACCGGCATTTCCGGGCCGAGATCCCCTGCGTGGCTTCAGACAACTTTGCCGGCGGGCAGCTGGCCGCCCAAAAGCTGCTGGAGCTGGGCTGCAAAAAGCTGCTGTTCCTGCGGCAGGGCTCCAACGTGGCCGGCGAGGCGGACAAGCGGCGGATGGGGTTTGAGTCGGTCTGCCGGGAGCGGCAGGTGGAATTCGATGCCCTCTATCTCCACAATGAGGCCGGGTTTGCCCCCTTCGAGGCGTTTCTGGCCTCCCACACCCAGGACGGGACCTTTGATTACGACGGGATCTTCTGCAACACCGACCGGCTCTGCTATGAGATTCAAAAGCGGCTGGAGGCGCTGGGGCTGCGGGTGCCGGAGGATGTGCAGCTGATCGGCTACGACGGCATTCATCGTTTTGACAGCGAGGATCTCTACTGCTCCACCATCGTTCAGCCCATCCAGCAGATGGCCCAGACCGCGGTGGATCTGCTGCTCAGCAGCGACCGCTCCACCCTTCCGACGCTGATCTGCCTGCCGGTGCGATACCAGCCGGGCGGCACCACCCGGGACAGCCTGACCTGAGAGGAGGATGGATCATGGCAAGCGAATATCTGCGCTGGAAATTCCGGGATCTCAAACCCGATGCACCGCCCGCCCCGCTCACCCGCCGCCAGCGGTGGCGCAACTGGTGGCACTATCACAAAGGACAGACCATTGCGGCGGCAGCGGGCCTTGTGATCCTGGCGGACATCGCCCGCAGTGCTCTGGGGCTGGGGCAGGTCCGGCCGGACTATCAGATCGCCTATGTGGGCCGGGACCCTCTGCCCGAAGAAACCGCCGCAGCCGTTGAGGAAGCCTTTGCGGTTTTGGGCGGCGACGCCAACCAAGACGGGCAGACGGTGGTCCAGCTCCATCAGTATTTGACCGATGCAGCCGAAGATGCAGAGTATGCTTATGCCAACCAGATCGCTCTCATGGGGGACCTGGAGGACTGCGACAGCTGCTTTTTTCTTTTGGAAGATTATGAAACGTTTCAAGTCCAGTATGCCGTCCTGACCGACGCCGAGGGCAGCATCCCCGGAGCCGCAGAATCCCCCTTTGCGCTGAACTGGTCCGACTGCCCCGCCCTGGCCGGGCAGGAGCTGGGCGGTTATACACAGGAGATTCTCGGCCAGGAGATCCGGGGGGACAATCAGGAGCTGCTGGGGCCGCTGTATCTGGCCCGCCGGGGCTTTGAGGCAGGGCGCAGCTGCGAGAACCCCGACGCCTGTGACGCATTGTGGAATGCCTTGACGAAAGGAGCCGATCCTTCATGAAAGAACGCAAAAATCTTCTCTATCTTCTGCTGCCCTTCCTGCTGGTGGCCGGGCTGCTTTTGCTGGGGAGTGTGCTGGATTTTTCAGAGTATCCCAGCGCCGCCGCCGACGGCACAGCCTGGGACAAGAGCTGGGAGATGATGGGAAAAGTGGTGGGCATCGCTCCGCCCGGCCACGGTCTGACCCTGGAGAGCAACAACTCGGTGCTGGCAGGGGAGGACACCTACTACGCCTCCTGGACCATCGGCGAGGCGTCCCCCTACATCAACGAGGAGGGCGAAGAGGTGGATCTCTACCCGGCCCAGCTTTACCTGCTGCTCTGCGGCTGCGAAGATACCGCCGGCGCCGAGAGCGCCTGCGCGGACTTTCTGGCCCGGGAGCGGGAAACCTACGACGTGCAGTCCGAACAAACCGCCCTGCACAACGGCCAGTCCTACCAGGTTTTAAACTACGCCTGCATCTCGGATACGAACCCTTATGATCGGGGCTGCTCCGCCTTTGCGGTGTACGGCGAGTATGTCTTTGTGGCGGAATTCACCTGCCAGGAGAGTTTTGAAGGGGATGCCGAACAAATTTTATCGGATGTACTGGACGGCGTGTATTACAGCGCCGACCTGTCCTGAAGGGAGAAAAGGCTATGGGCATGTTTTTTGCGGATGACCGCTACGACGAGAGCCGCCGGATGGAGGGCTTCCAGCGGTACAAGCAGCTTTTATCCTTCTATGCCGGGCGGTGGGTCAAGGTCAACCTGCTGACCACCCTGGGGGCGCTGCCGCTGGGGCTGGGCATCGCCTTCTCGATCCTGAGCTCCAGCGTGCTGGTGCTGATCCCGGCCAGCCTTGCAGGCGGGGCCATCTTCGGGCCCTTCCTGGCTGCACTGTATGACAGCATCTTCCGGGGCCTGCGGGACGCCCCCGGCTCCTGGTGGGAGCACTACCGCCGCAGCTGGAAGCAGAACGGGCGGGCCAGCCTGCTGCCCGGAGCTCTGGCGGGGCTGCTCTGCGGGATGTACGCCTTCATGCTGTACCTGCTCTGGTCGGCCTCGGTGCTGCCCGGATGGAGCACCCTGGCGGTGGGGCTGTTCAGCGCGGTTTTGTTCTGCGTGCTGAATCTGCTCTACTGGCCCCAGCTGGTGCTGTTCCGGCAGTCCAACCGGGAGCGGCTTTACAACATCGTTCTGTTCACCCTGAAATACTTCTGGCGGGTGATGGGGACCGCCCTGCTCCTGCTGGTCTATTTCCTGGTCTATCTGCTGTTTGCGCCCTGGACCTTGATTTTGGTCCCCTTTGTGGGGCTGTGGTTTATTCTGCTGGTCTGCGAGCTGCTGCTCTACCGGCAGCTGGATGCAGCGTTCAAGATCGAAGAACAGTTCGTCCAGATCGAGGGCGACCCCTGGCGGGAAAGCACCTGCTGAAAGAAAGGAGACCATCCATGAACTGGACCCACAGAATCCCCCGGATACTGGCCGCCGCTGCGGCAAGTCTGCTTTTGTTCGGATGCAGCAGCACAGAAAAGGACCTGATGCTGCATCTTGCCTTTGACGAAGGCGCCGGCACCACCATCACAGACAGTTCGGAGCATCTGCCCGATGCACAGCTGAATTACCTTTACACCAACGCCGTTTACATGGATTCTCAGGACCCCCAGTGGCGGGATACCGGCATAGAGGGCGGCAGCCTGCTTTTTGACGGCAATTCGACCTTCATCAACTACAACAAGCAGGACCTGGCTATGGAGGGCAGCAGCCTCACCGTAAGCGTCTGGGTGGCTCCCCGCAGTTTTGAATGGGACGACCCCAACGCAGCGGACAACGGCACCGAGCTGCTGACCGGCCTGGTCTCCCAGTTCAGCAAAAGCAGTAAAAAGGGCTTTGTCCTGGGGTACGAGCGTCACGGCCGGCTGACCTTTCAGGTCGGCACCGGCGACGACTGGCTCACCCTTTGGAGCGACGAAGGGACCGGCCTGACCAAATGCGTCTGGAACCAGGTCACCGCCGTTTTGGACGGGGAAAACGGGACCATGTCCCTTTACCTCGACGGCCAGCTGCTGGCCAGCCGGGAGGTCCCTCAGGGCACCTCCATCGCGGCCGCCAACGCCAGGCTGCTGGTGGGCCGCAGCAGCGAAGCGGAACACTGGGCGGCCTCCTTTATCAACGTACATTCCGGTTTGATGGATGAGCTGAAGCTTTACAGCCGGGCCCTGACGGCGGAAGAGGTGGCCGAAGCATACGCGGCCGTCTCGGTGCCGGAGATCTCTTATTCTGAGATCGGCCCCCAAAACATCCTGACCGGGGACGTTCAGAAGCCCCAGTACCACGGCGGGCCCTACCAGTTCTGGATGAACGAACCCCATGCGCCGCTGTATTACAATGGAGTTTATCATCTCTTCTTCCAGCAGAACCTCCAGGGCTGCTACTGGCGCAATATTGCATGGGGGCATCTGGTCAGTGAGGATATGGTCCACTGGCGGGAGATCGAGCAGGCGGTCACCCCCACTTACGGCACCGTGGTGCCGGATGGTGTGTGGAGCGGCGCTTCCACCCTGGATGCCAACGGAGTCCCTCTTCTCTTCTTTACCGCAGGCAACGACAGTTTCCGCGAGGTGGAGGGACTGATCTCCAACCAAAACATCGGCGTAGCCTATCCTGCCGACCCGAGCGACCCGTATCTGACCGACTGGGTGATCTGCGAGGAACTCGCTGTGATCCAGCAGGAAGGCCAGGGCCGTTCCGGCGAATTCCGTGACCCGCATATCTGGAAGGAAGGGGATACCTGGTGCATGCTGGTCTGCTCCGGCAGCACCCAAACGTCGGGCGGTACCGCGCTGCTCTATACCACCGACACCTTGGAACTGCTGGAGGACGGCACCGTCGCCATGGACTGGCAGTATCGCGGGCCGGTTTATGAGATGGAAGATCCGCCCGCGTCCATGGGCACTTCCTGGGAACTGCCGGTGATCCTGCCGGTCTGCAATGAATCCGGAACCATTCAGCGGTACTTCTTTGTTTTCTCTCCGGCCCCGGCCACCACTGCCGACAACAAGATCTACTACTTTGTAGGAGACTTTGACCTGGAAACCGGCCGGTTTACCCCGGACGCCTCTTTTGGCGGCCAGCCCCGGATTCTGGACTTTGGCGCCAATGTGTTCACCGGCCCCAGCGCCTTTGTGGACCCGGTCAGCGGCGATGTGGTGATGTTCTCCATCATGCAGGACCAGCGTTCCCCCGCAGAAGAGGGGGCCGCCGGATGGGCCCATAACGTGGGTCTGGCCCGGCGTCTGTATCTCAGCGAAGATGGTACCGACCTCTGCATTGCTCCCATTGACGCCATCAGCCTTCTGCAAGAAGAGGTGCTGGTGGATGCGCAGGACCTCACCCTTGCCCAGGCCAACGAGCTGCTGTCCGAAGTGGATGAAGATATGCTTTACATCGAGGCTGTGTTCGCGCCCCAGGATGCCGAATCCTTTGGCATTGCATTCAAGCAGAACGACAGCGGCGACGAAAGCCGGTTTGTTTACAATGTGGCGTCCGGGCTCCTCACCGGATCCACCACAAACCGGGGAGAAGGCGCATCGGCGGTGCCCGGCAGCGGCTCGCTGTCCCTCCAGGATGGCCGCCTGACCATGCGGATCTACATTGACCGTTCCCTTGTGGAAGGATTCTTCAACGGCGATAAAGCGCTGACCCTGCGCAGCTATCCGGAAGATCCAGCCACCGCACAGGGGCTGTCGGTTTTCGCCGAAGGAGAGGTCGCGGTGGAGAAACTCTACGTCGCTGCCATGGGTTCCATCTATCAATGAGTGCTTTTGAATCGTCCTTCCTGTAAAAAGGAGTTCGGTTCTCCGCCTGAACAAAACAAAGGGGCTGTTGCAAAATGTCCTAAAGTTTGCAGTACCTAAGCGAGCCCCCTCCCTGAGGGGGCTGTCACGAAGTGACTGGGGGAGTTCGGATAGCAGCATCTTGCCGAACTCCTTTCGCCGCTGCGCGGCGGGGCTGCTGCAAAATGGCTCCGATTCAAAAACAAACTGAATAACGACAAAAATCCGCCGTTTCTTGCTGATTTTGGCAGCTTGAAACGGCGGATTATTTTTTGTTTTTTCGGATATTCAGGAAATCGAAAATTTTTTGGAACTAGAATTTCGGTTTTTATCGTTAAATCGAAATTTCATTTTGCAACAGCCCGTTTTTCTGTGTTTTCAGATTTCAGGCGGCGCTTCTGCCTGCCCGAAAGCCGCCGGGGCCGGGCTTGTGCAGCCCGCCAGACAGAGGAGGCTTAAAACCATCCGGAATTCAGATGTTTTTGCCCATCTCAAAGGCCTGGTCCAGGGCGATGTGCCCCTGGATCTCTCCTGCGGCGGTGACGCCTCCGGCAAAGACCGTCCCGGCCAGCCGGGACTTTTCAAAGCAGGAGATCCACCCCTCCAGCCCGGTGACCGCTCCATCCACCGTGTGTTCATCCTCCTCTGCCGCGGCGGCCAGCAAGTAGACATCCCGGAACCGATAATCCGAGGAGTACAGGGGATTGGCCCGGTCCAGCAGGGTTTTCATCTGGCCGGACATGCCGTAGTAGTAGATGGGGGTGGCAAACGCCAGAACCTCCGCGCCGCCCATTTTTTGCGCGATCCAGTCCGCATCGTCCCGAATAACGCAGCGCTGGGTCTTCTGGCAGCTCAGGCATCCCTTGCAAAAGCCGATGTTCAGCCCGGACAGGGAAATCTTTTCCACCGTATGTCCTGCCTCCTGTGCGCCCCGGACAAAGGCCTCCGCCATTTGGTCCGAGTTGCCGCCCTTTCTGGGGCTGGAAGAGATCACCAAAACATTCTTGCTCATCCTGTTTCCTCCTTGATCCTGTGCGCACCTTGCAGGGTGCCTTTTTTCGGTATTATTGTACCATCCCAAAGCCTCTGGGGCAAATACCTGTAAACCATCGCATTCCATGCTTACAGAGCATACCGAACAGAAAAGCCCTTTCCCTGAAAACTGGGAAAGGGCTAAGATTATTTTTCTTCCTTGCCGAACCGCAGCATGGCCAGAATGGCCCCCATCAGCAGGACAGTCATCATTACGACGATCCCCATCCCGGCCCGGATGCCGGCCCGCTCGGCCACGACGCCCACCGCCGCCGGGGTCAGGATGCCGCCCACGCTGCCCGCCAGGATCATGACGCTGACCCCAAGGTCATTGCCCTGAACGCTTCCGCTGCCCAGCGCCATGGCCGAGGGATAGATGGTGGCCATGAACAGGCCCACTCCCATGATGCCAAAGACGATGACCCCCTGGGTCTGGCCGAAAAAGACCAGCAAAAAGAAGACCAGAAGCCCGACTCCATCCAGCAGCAACAGCAGCTTGCGGGAGATTCGGCCTGCCGCCAGTGCTCCCAGCATCCGCCCGAGGAAGATGACCAGCCAGAGCAGGCTGCTCATCATCTGGGAGATGTCGGGGCTCAGCACCCCGATGTCCTGGAAATAGGTCACCATCCAGCCGGTGATGGCGTATTCCGCCGAAATATAAAAGAAGAGCACCGCCGAGGCAAGCCAGAAGGTGCCATCCCGCAGAAAGCTGCGGTCCACCCGGCCCTTGCCCGCCTTGACCGGTTCCGCCGGGAGCCGCATCACCCCGTAGACCGTGATCTGGGCCGCACACAGCGCCGCCAGCATCCCGGTGACCACCCGCCAGCTCAGCCCCAGCCCAGAGGTGCAGCCGATGAGCACCAGCGGCGCCCCCAGCGCGCCCACCGCATAGGCGCCGTGGAGCAGGTTGTACCCCACCGCCGCCTTTTTTCCCGGCAGGGTGGACATCATGGTGTTGGAAAAGTTGGCGTTGCCTCCCTTGGCAAGGCCGGTCATCAGGCAGGCCGCGGGCAGCAGCGCCGCGCTGCCCAGCCCGCTGGTGAAGATCAGATAGGCCAGCAGCATCCAAACGGAGGTCAGGAGCACGCTTTTTCGCCGCCCCACCCAGAAGGGAAGAAACCCCGTGAGGATCACCGCGATGAGATTTCCGATGGACTGGAGCGAGAGCATCATGCCCGAAAACTCGTAGTTCAGCCCGTACTCCGCCCGGAAAAAGGGGATCAGGTTCCCCAGCGGCACGCTGCATGCTCCGCTGGCAAAGAAGGTGAAGAGCACCGCCGCCATCAGGCGGAGGTCCTGTTTGTGGCTGCTGGTCTGTTCCATGGCGTACCTCACACTCCCCGGTTTGGAGGCTCAAAAACAGCGGTCAATTTTACAAAGATAGTAGCATGTTTTGCCCGTTCCTGCAAGCTTTTTCGGCTTTTTATCCGCTTCTTCGGAAAGGCAGCGTTCGGAAGGGTCCGCTTTTTTTGCTCAGAGTGTTGACAGGAGCGGAAAACTGTGCTATATTGTCCGTGTTGTTAGTTATAACTAACTATCGGATTCCTGCTCTTCCGCCTCTGCACAGTGCCCTTCCCCTGGCACTGTGTCTTTTCAGAAAATGAAGTTAGTTATAACTAATTAAAAAATACATCCTCGATGGAAAGGACGGACCTTTATGAGCAAAATTGCTGTAATTTATTGGAGCGGCACCGGCAACACCGAAGCGATGGCCGAACTGGTTTCCAGCGCCGCCCGGGATGCGGGGGCCCAGGTGACCCAGTACACCGCCGCCGCCTTCCCGATGGAAGAGGCAGCCAGCTTCACGGCCTTTGCGCTGGGCTGCCCGGCCATGGGGGCCGAACAGCTGGAAGAAAGCGAGTTCGAGCCCATGTATCAGGTCCTGCGTCCAATGCTTTCCGAAAAGCCGGTGGGCTTGTTCGGCAGCTATGGCTGGGGCGACGGAGAATGGATGCGGATCTGGTCCGCCGATCTCCAGGAGACCGGCGCAAAGATGGTCTGTGAACCGGTGATGGCCAACGGCGCACCGGA
>CALXGY010000148.1 GCA_944387955.1 uncultured Faecalibacterium sp.
ACCCTGCTCTGGGCCCAGCTGGCCGCCCGCTTTGCCAACAAGGCCTCCCCCGTAGTGCTCAACCGCGCCACCGGCGTGGTGCTGCTGGTGCTGGGGGCCGTCATTTTGGCCTTTGAGTATCTGTAAAACAAAAAAGAGACGGACCGGCAGTCCGTCTCTTTTTGTTTTGTTTTACAGGCTCAGCTCTGCATCAAAGAAAGCCACGCCGAAGGCGCCGGGGCCGGCGTGGGTGCCGATGACGCAGCCGATCTGGCCCACCAGCGGCTGGGGCAGGTTCAGGTTCCGGGTCAGGAAGGTTTGCAGCGGCTCCACCTCTTTGGGGCTGGTGGAGTAGGCCACCACCACATCAAAGCCGGGATGGACGCCGCCCATCTCCTCCAGCTTCTTGAACATGGTCACATAGGCGCCGGGCAGGCCCCGGGCCTTGCCCGCCATGGACACCTTGCCCTCCTTGATGGTGATGAGGGGCTTGATGCCCAGCATCCCGCCGGCCACCGCCACCGCAGCGGGCAGGCGGCCGCCCTTGCGCAGATACTTCAGATCGTCGATGGCGGCGATGAGGTGCAGGTGCTTTTTGGCCTCTTCCAGAGCCGCGACGATGGTCTCGGCGGCCTTGCCCTCGGCCCGCAGCTTGACCGCCAGACGCACCAGCAGGGCCTCGGCCAGGCAGACCGTCTCGGAGTCCACAAAAAAGACGTTTTCCACATCCGCCAGATCCGCCGCCAGGTGGGCGCACTGGCAGGTGCCGGACAGCTGGCTGGAGATAAAGATGCCGATCACCTGGTCACCGGCCTCGGCTGCCTCCCGGAAGAAGGTCTCGAACAGCTCGGGGCTGGGCTGGCTGGTGGTGGGCAGCTTGCGGCAGCTGGAAAGGCTGGCGTAATACTCGCTGGGGGTCAGATCGACGCCGTCCCGGACGATGGTGCCGTCCTCAAAGGTGACGTTCAGGGGGATGACGGTGACACCCAGCTCCTGCGCTTGTCCGGGCAGGATGTCGGATGCAGAATCGGTCAAAATTCGGATCATGGTTGGTTGACCTCCTTGGGGCACAGGGCCCGGTCTTGTGTGCGGAGGAGGAAAAACGGCCTTTCGCCGCGTTCCCTCGATATATTTGTTAAAAAGTATATCAAAACCCGGAACGGGGTGTCAAGTTTTTTGCCCCATCTCCTGAAACTGGTTGCGCACCGGCCCGGCCCTGTGTTAAGATAACGGTGAACAAGCAAAAAGGCGGCGCGCACCGCCGCCAAATGGAGGGAAGAACAGGTGGAGCAAAGCCGGGCAGACCGTCTTATGGGCCGGGCGCTGTGGGCGTCGGCCTGTCTTGTGCTCTATTGGGTCTGCTGCGCTCTGGGCCGGGGGGCGGCGGCCGCGCTGGGGAGCTTTGCCGGCCCGGCGGGCCAGCGGCTGCACTGGGGCGGGCTTTTGGCGGCCACTCTGGCGGCGGCTCTGCCTGCCCTTGCTCTGGCCCTGGGCAGCGGGCAGCTGACCCGGCGCTCGGCGGGGCTGGGTCTGCCCTGCAAAAGGGGCTGGGGCTGGTTCGCCGGGGCGTATCTGCTGCTGGCTGTGCCCCTTTCCCATCTGGCGGGGCAGCTGCCGGGCCGGACGGCGGCCCTCCCCCAGGACAGCGTCGCCCTGGCCCTGGCCTTCGGGCAGCTGTGCGTCGCTTCGGCCCTCAGCGAGGAGCTGGTCTTCCGGGGGGTGGTGCAGGGGCTGCTGCGGCCCTTCGGCGCGGCGGCGGTGGGCGTGCAGGCGGTGCTCTTTGCGGCGATGCACGGCAGCGCGGCACAGGCGGCCTTTGCCCTGCCCATGGGCCTTTTGTTCGGCTGTGCCGCCGAGTACAGCGGCAGCCTCTGGGTCAGCGCCGGGCTGCATTTCATCAACAATCTGCTGGTCTTTGCCGGGCTATGGGCCTATGGCAGAGCATAGGAGGAAACAATGACCGATTACGAGCTGATGGGCCTTGCCCTGGAACAGGCCCAAAAGGCCGCCGCCCTGGGAGAGGTGCCGGTGGGGGCGGTCATCGCCCGCCATGGCGAGGTGGTGGCCGCGGCCTGCAACGCCCGGGAGAAGGGCAAAAACGCCCTCTATCACGCCGAGCTGCTGGCCATCGACTCCGCCTGCCGGGCGCTGGGGGGCTGGCGGCTGTGGGAGTGCGAGCTGTTTGTGACCCTGGAGCCCTGCCCCATGTGCAGCGGCGGCATCCTCAACAGCCGCTTGAAGCGGGTGGTCTACGGCGCGGCGGACGCCAAGGCGGGCTGCTGCGGCTCGGTGACCGACCTGTTCGCCCTGCCCTTCAACCATCACCCGGTGATCGAGAGCGGGCTGCGGGGAGAGGAGGCCCAGGCGCTGCTCCAGGACTTTTTCCAGCGGCTGCGGGCCCAGCGGGCCAGCCGCCCCAAGTGGACCCCGCCCGCAAAACGCTGACATACACCCCCCGTCCTGCCGCATATCCTGGCAGGGGAAAGGAGAGACCGATGCTCTTTTTCAAATCTTCCAAACCGGCGCAGCAGTTCGACCCGGAGTTTTACCAGCCGGTGATCCGCAGCAGCATCTGCACCGGCGAAAAGACCGCCGGGTTCAAGGACAAGCGGGACGGCCGGTTCATCGAGCTGTGCGTTCTGCGCACCGATGGGGACAAAAAGGAGTTTCTGCGCCGGTATGGGCTCGAAGAAGCCCAGGTGCGGGTCGAGTACTGAGCCTTTGCCGGGCAAAAAAGGAAAAACAAAACGAACAAGGTGGAAGTTCCGGTCAAAAAATGAGGAACTTCCACTTTAATTTTGCGTCGGGATGTGATATAATATACAATGGTATTTTGTCGATACACCTTCCGAGTCCTGCCGAAACCGCCGTGACCGGGTTCACCGGGCAGCAGAAAAACGGGGCGCAGCTTTCGCAGCAAAGAGGGGCGGCATCCACCTGCTGCGGCGCTTTCCGCCGCAGGAACACCCAGTCAGGAGGGGATTCTCTTGTACTACGAAGAAGAGTTTGAACTGACCTTCGACCTGCCCGACTCCGAGCAGGAGCCAAAGGCCCAAGAGGCGGAAAAAGAGGCGCAGACCGAGGAAGAAAAGGCCGAAAAAGAGGGAGAAAAGGCCGCTCAGAACGCCCCGGCCCAGCCGGAACCAGCGCCCCGGCCCGCGCCGGTCATCCCGGCCGAACTGGTGCTGCCTGAGTCTCCGGCCGTGCCCGCCGCGCCGTCGGTGCCCACAGTGCCGCCGGTTTTGGTGCGAAAGCGCCGGGTGCTGATCTCGGGCGGGGATCGGGGCATCGGTGCGGCGGCGGCAAAGGCCTTTTCCGCCGCAG
>CALXGY010000149.1 GCA_944387955.1 uncultured Faecalibacterium sp.
GCCCCTTGACTCCACGCTTTGGCTCCCCTTGCGAAGGGGAGCTGGCGCGCAGCGCCTGAGGGGTGGGGCCTCTGAGCAGTGCCTGAAAAATGAGTGCTCGCGGTTCGATCCCCCCTTTCATCCCCCCTTTGCGAAAGGGGGGACATCCGGTAGGTAGACGGCTGCTTCTCAGAAAAGCAGCAAATACTTCTGCACAAAATAACGCTGTTCCCTCGGTTTTGGCCGATGGGGGACAGCGTTATTTTTTATGGTTTCCTGCTGGGAGGCGGGGGAAGGGCCCGCGACAGAAAAAACTGATTTTTTTCTCTGCGGCGGGGATATACTCTAGTTGTCGGCGGCGCAGCCGCCCAAAAAGTACAGCATCCCGCGCACAGCGCGGAGGAATGGAGCAGCAGATGGGAATACGCGAAACATTTGGCTTCGGCCGGTATAAAGGGTTCTCCCGGGAAGCGGGACGGATGCTGGAGGGAGCGGTGCAGCTGGCCGGGGGCATGGGTTGCACCCGGGCGGACACCGGGCACCTGCTGCTGGTGATCCTGCAGGAGGACCACGGCCCCGCCTGCCGCTTCCTCACCGAAAAGAACATCTCGGAGCTGGAGGTGCGCCGCCAGCTGGCCCAGAGCCGCCAGGCCGAGCCCCACCGGCTCACCAGCAGGGACCTGGCCCCCGACCTGAAACGGGCCATGGATTACGCCCTCATCGGGGCCCAGAACGCCCGCCAGCCCAAGGCCGAGCCGGAGCACCTGCTCTGCGCCATGCTGGAGGACAGCGAGTGCACCGCCGGGGTGATGCTGGCCGCCATGGGCCTGCAGCTCAGCGAGGCGGTGCGGGAGTGCCGCCAGATGTCCGGCCAGTTCATCCTGCCCATCCAGCCCCGGGCCTCGGTGAGCCCTGCCCGGGGCAGCCGGGCCAGTGACACATACTGCCGCGACCTGACCCGCCGTGCCCAGGAGGGGGGGCTGGACCCGGTGTTCTGCCGGGATGCCGAGCTGGAACGGATGATCGAAATTCTTTGCCGCCGCCAGAAGAACAATCCCTGCCTGGTGGGGGAGCCGGGGGTGGGCAAGACCGCCCTGGCCGAGGGCCTGGCCCAGCGCATCGCGGACGGCCGGGTGCCCCGGGCCCTCAAGGGGCGGCGGCTGCTGGCGCTGGATATGGCCAGCCTCGTGGCCGGCACCAAATACCGGGGCGACTTTGAGGAGCGGTTCAAAAACCTGCTGGAAGAGCTGGTGCGGGACGGCAGCGCCATCCTCTTTGTGGACGAGTTCCACACCATCGTGGGGGCAGGCGCGGCGGAAGGGGCCATCGACGCGGCCAACATCCTGAAGCCGGTGCTGGCCCGGGGAGAGCTGCAGCTCATCGGGGCCACCACCAACCAGGAATTCCGCACCCACATCCAGAAGGACCCCGCCCTGGAGCGCCGGTTCGGCCGGGTGCAGATCGAGGAGCCCACCCCCCAGCAGGCCCAGTCCATCCTGGAGGGGCTGGCTCCCCGGTATGAGCGGTACCACGGGGTCACCATCCCGGCGGACACCCTCAAAAGCGCGGTGGAGCTGTCGGTGCGGTATCTGCCGGGGCGCTGCCTGCCGGACAAGGCCATCGACCTGATGGACGAGGCCTGCGCCGCCGCCCGCATCCGGGCCGAGCAGGCGGGCAAGGGAGCCCCCACCCTGACCCAGGAGGACATCGCCCGGGTGGTGGCCCGGGCCAGCGGCATCCCCGCCGAGCGGGTAGGGGAGGCAGAGCGGGAGCGCCTGGCCCTTCTGGAGAGCCGTCTGGCCCAGGAGGTGCTGGGGCAGGAAAAGGCGGTGGCCGCCGTGGCCGGAGCCATCCGCCGCAGCCGCACCGGGCTGGGAGAGCCGGGGCGGCCCATCGGGGCGCTGCTCTTCCTTGGCCCCACCGGCGTGGGCAAGACCGCCCTGGCCAAAACCCTGGCCAAGAGCTGGTTCGGCAGCGAAAAGGCGCTGCTTAAGTTCGATATGTCCGAATACCAGGAATCCCACACGGTAGCCCGGCTCATCGGCGCGCCTCCGGGATATCTGGGCCACGACGAGGGGGGCCAGCTCACCGAGGCAGTGCGCCGCCGCCCGTACAGCGTGGTGCTCTTTGATGAGATCGAGAAGGCCCACGCCGACATCCAGAACATCCTTTTGCAGATTTTGGAGGACGGCTGCCTCACCGATTCCATGGGCCGCCGGTCGGACTTCACCAACACCATCGTGCTGCTGACCTCCAACCTGGGCGCCCGGTTTTTGGCCGGACAGAGCGCGCCGGTGGGGTTCGCCTCGGGGGGCGAGGGGGTCTTTGAAAAGCAGGCCGCCCAGGCGGTGGCGGAGGCCAAGAGCTACTTCCGCCCCGAGCTGGTGGGACGGCTGGACGACCTCATCGTCTTCCGCCCCCTGTGCGAAGAAAACCTCTGCGCCATTGCGGAAAAGCTGCTGGCCCAGCTGGAACAGCGGGCGGCCCGCTGCGGCTATACCCTGACCCACACGGCCCGGGTCTGCCAGGCCCTGGCCGCCAAGGCCAACTCTCCCTATGTCGCCCGGGAGCTGCGCCGCCAGGTGGACCGGGCGGTGGAGCAGGCTCTGGCCGACCGCATCGCAGCCGGGGAGGTGCCCGCCGGGGCCAGCTATACCGCCGACTGCACCGCCGACGGCGCGGTGACCCTGCGGCTGGACGACCCGGCGATGCTGGTGTAAACAAAAAAGCCCCCCGGAGGGGGGCCTGGACGAGGGGCCAAGGCGTAACGGTCGGCAGCCTCTGGCATACAAAAAGAAACAAGACCCGCAGCGCTTGTACGCTGCGGGTCTTGTTTTGGTTGGGGATGAGAGAATCGAACTCCCACAAACAGAGTCAGAGTCTGCCGCACTACCACTATGCAAATCCCCATCGGATTTTCTCTTTATCGGTGCTCTGCGCTGCCGACGCTCTATATTATAGCCATCGGGCGGGGAATTGTCAAGGCCAAAATCACAAAAAATGACCAAATTTTTTTGCTCCGGAAAAAGCGGCGTATCAGCGCGAGATCAGGGAGAAAAACACCCTTCTCCGCTGGGCGGCATATTTTCCGCTCCCGCCGCTTACACTGAAATCAGGCCTGATTTTTCCGGGCAGAGCCGGATTTTGCTGTGATTTATGCCCCGCCGCCCGGACGGGGGACAAGGAGGGACCCTTTTATGTCATCCGCCGCCCATCTTCCGCGTTTGCTCTCCCGCCGGGTGCAGCGGGACGCCGAGCACGAGCGCTACCACCCCGAACTGGAGCAGGAGATCACCGAGTGTCTGTGCTGCCTGCGCCGCAACGCCATGATGTTCGATCTTGAGGTGGACCCCGACCTCATCGAACAGCGCATCTACGAGCGGCAGGCGCTTTTGTGCCGCTACCGCTATCTTTTGCAGAAGGCGAGGGAACTGGGGGTGCGGGGCATCCTGGCCCAGAACCAGGCCGCCCACGGCGGGCCCGACCCTGCCTGAAGTGGGTGCAAATGACCTTGACAGCCATCCGAAACCGTGTTATCATAAACCAAGATACATGGTGCCGCTGTGGGCTGCGGTACATCCGCATGCCCGGCACAGGAATTTTTTGGGAATAGAGAGGTTTTCATCATGGAGAGAATCAAGACCATTGCAACCCGCGACCTGACCAAGAGCGTTAAGACCGGTGGCTGCGGCGAGTGCCAGACTTCCTGCCAGTCTGCCTGCAAGACCTCCTGCGGCGTGGCTAACCAGCAGTGCGAGAACAGCAACAAGTAAGTTTGTCTTTTTACCCGATGCCGCCTTTGCCAGGCGGCATTTTTTTGTGCATGGAGGACCTTTATGGTACATCAGTATAAACTCAACGGATACAACATTGTGCTGGACACCTGCAGCGGCTCGTTCCATGTGGTGGACGATGTGGCCTACGATGTCATCGCACTCTATAAGGATAAGCCCGCGGACGAGATCGTCTCCCAGCTGCTGGCAAAGTACGCCGGCCGCCCCGATGTGACCGAGGAGGATCTGCGCGGGTGCATCGCGGATGTGGCCGCGCTGGAGGCGGCGGGCAAGATGTGGACCCCCGATGTCTACGAGGATATGGCCTTCGACTTTAAAAACCGCAACACGGTGGTCAAGGCCCTCTGCCTGCATGTGGCCCACACCTGCAACCTCAACTGCTCCTACTGCTTCGCCGCCCAGGGGCGCTACCAGGGCGAGCGGGCGCTGATGAGCTACGAGGTGGGCAAGCGGGCCATGGACTTCCTCATCGAGAATTCCGGCACCCGGCGCAACCTGGAGGTGGACTTCTTCGGCGGCGAGCCCCTGATGAACTGGGAGATGGTGAAAAAGCTGGTGGCCTACTGCCGCGAGCAGGAGAAGATCCACAACAAGAACTTCCGCTTTACCCTGACCACCAACGGCATGCTCATCGACGACGATGTCATCGACTTCTGCAACCGGGAGATGAGCAACGTGGTGCTGAGCCTGGACGGCCGCAAGGAGGTCCACGACCGGCTGCGGGTGGACTACGCGGGCCGGGGCAGCTACGACCAGATCGTTCCCAAGTTCCAGAAGTTTGTGGCCGAGCGCGGGGACAAGAGCTATTACATCCGGGGCACCTACACCCACAACAACACCGATTTCACCAACGACATCTTCCACATGGCGGATCTGGGCTTCAAGGAGCTGAGCATGGAGCCGGTGGTCTCCAAGCCCGACGACCCCTGCGCCCTGACCGCCGAGGATCTGCCCATCCTGAAAGAGCAGTACGAGATCTTGGCCAAGGAGATGATTAAGCGGGACCGGGAGGGCCGGGGCTTTACCTTCTATCATTATATGATCGACCTCACCGGCGGCCCCTGCATCTACAAGCGCATCTCGGGCTGCGGCTCCGGCACCGAGTACATGGCCGTGACCCCTTGGGGCGATCTGTACCCCTGCCATCAGTTCGTGGGCGATCCCAAGTATCTGATGGGCGACATCTGGAAGGGGGTCACCAACACCGCCGTACGGGATGAGTTCAAGCACTGCAACGCCTACGCCCGCCCCGAGTGCAAGGACTGCTGGGCCAAGCTCTACTGCTCCGGCGGCTGCGCGGCCAACGCCTACCACGCCACCGGCAGCATCACCGGCGTTTACGAGTACGGCTGCGAGCTGTTCCGC
>CALXGY010000150.1 GCA_944387955.1 uncultured Faecalibacterium sp.
GTCACTCTCAAAAAATCGGTTTTGGGGCGAATGAATGGTAAAATGATATGGCTCAAACAGCGCAAAACCGCTCCAGCCCTTGATATTCCGCAATTTCAGCGCGTATCTATTTCGGTCGTTCAAGACACCAAAAGCACGATGAATTTCATCGTGCTTTTTCTTTTTATTGCGCAGGGATTTGGTTTGGGTTATACTGGGCTCAGCAGAAAGAAAAGCCGCTGGCAGACCAAGGAGGAACGCAATGCTTTTTACCTTGAAACAGTTTGATATCCCGCTTTTGACCTTTTCGGCAGATCCGTGGAGCAGCACCCCCGGATATCGGATCGTCCGACGGTTTGAAGAGCAGGAGCGGCTTTTACCACTGGGGATGGAGGTGTCGGATGCCGGTTTGGAACGCTGGCTGCGGCACCGCACGATTCCCCGTAATCGTGCCTATGTGGATGCGCTGCTTTCCAAAACCGGCCTGAGCGTCAACCGGCCGCTTGGGATCATTATGGTCTGCAAGGGCCTTTCCCTCAACGACTGCTATTGGGTGGATGCAGAGGGCTCGGGAGATACCTATGCCAAGGTGAATTGGTACGACAATCGGTTCAGCCGCCAGCTGGCCTGGATCGCATTTACCGGATATGGCAGCAGTCATGTGCGCAGTTCGCTGGCCTCCTGCCCGGAGTTTACCACAAATGGTGCGCTGCCCAAGTGCTGGAGACGGGTACAGGGGAAAATCTATCTGTACAAAGGCGGTACGATGGGGGCGAGCAATGCGGGCTTTGAACCCTATTCCGAGCTGTATGCCTGGCAGATTGCCCGGGTCATGGGAGTGGATGCGGTTCCGTATACATTGACAAAGGATCTAAACAAAACCCTTTGCTCAAAGTGCGAGCTTTTCACCAGCAAGGAAAAATCCTTTGTTCCGGTGGGAATGCTGCTCCGCTCCAATTCCATGGAAGAAATTTGGGCATATTATGGGCAGCTGGGCCCCGCTTTTACAGATGCTCTGGCCGATATGCTGGTCTTTGACGCGGTGATCTGCAACACCGACCGGCACTATGGCAATTTTGGCGTACTGGTGGACAACCAAACCAATACCATCGCTGCGCCTGCTCCGCTGTTTGACCACGGCAATTCCCTGTTCAACTGGGCGGGCCTGGATGTCTGGGAAAGTCAGGCGGCATTTGACCGCTATGCTGCGGCACAGCTGCCGCGGGCCTACGATGATTTCTTTGCTGCTGCACAGAAGGCGATGCAGCCCCGGCATCGTGAGATGCTGCGCGGGCTTCTCAATTTTAGCTTTGAACGCAAAGCATCCCGGTACAATCTCCCGCCGCAGCGGCTGAAAATGATCGAAGGCGAAGTGCGGCGCAGAGCAAGGCTCCTGCTGAAAAGCGATTCATAAAAAATGCTGCTCCCCATCGGCAAAAACGGGGGAGCAGCATTTTGTTTGCGGCCTCAAATCAGCTTCCAAAAAGCCCGCCGAGCTCCAGCACAAGGCCCAGGGCGATGCACAGGCCCTCGGGCAGGCTGTCCAGCTCCACCCATTCCTGGCGGGTGTGGCAGAGCGCGCCCCGCACCGTGCCCACCGTGTTGGCCGGGATGCCCAGGGAAAGGGGAATGTTGCTGTCGGTGGAAGCGGCGGACCATTCCGGCTCCTGGCCCGAGAAGGTGCGCACCACCTCGCCGGTGCAGCGGGAGAGCCGGTCCAGGGCCGCGGGGTCCACGGCGCCGCTGCCGGGGCGCACCCCCAGCAGCTCCACCTCAAAGCTGCCCCCCAGCCCCTCCCAGCGGGAGAGGGTGTCCCGGAAGGCGTACTCCATCCAGGCCAAGGCGTCCTGGGACTCGGAGCGGAATTCGTAGAGCATATAGGCCTGCTGGGCGATGGAGTTGACCGTGGTGCCTCCCTCGATGCGGCCGATGTTGTAGCTGGTGGCCGGGGGCGGGTCGATGCGGTAGAGGGCGTCCGCCAGGCCGCAGAGCAGCCGGATGGCGCTGGGCTTGCCGAAATCGGCGTAGGAGTGGCCGCCCTCGGTGCGGCAGGTGATTTTATAGCGGTAAGACCCCACCGCCGACCGGCAGCAGAAGGGCATGTGCATGTCCAGCGAGCAGTAGGCCCGGATGCGGCTGCCGTAGGCGTCAAAGAGGGCGCGGGTGCCCTTGAGGTTGCCCAGACCCTCCTCGCAGGAATTGGCGACGATCAGCACCCCGCAGCCCAGATTGGGCCGGTTCCGGATGAGGTACCGGGCCGCCAGCAGCAGGTTCACAAGGTTTGCGGTGTCGTCCCCGATGCCGGGGGCATACAGCCGCCCCTCCCGCTCCTCCATGGGCAGCTCCTCCTGATCCGGGAAGACGATGTCGGTGTGGGCCGCAAAGACCACAAGGTCCTTCTTTTCGTCGCAGCCCAGGGCGCAGATCACGTTCTTGGCCGGGTCGATGGTCACATCCTCCGCCCCCTGGCGCTTGAGCCAGTCGAGACAGAAGGCGGCCCGCCGGTCCTCCTGATGGCTTGGGGCCGGGATGCGGCCCAGCTGGCGCAGCAGCTCCCGCTGTTCCTCCCGGCAGCTCTCGGCGTAGGCCCGGATGCGGGCGATGGTCTCTTGATTCATGGGAAAACCTCCTTTTCCACCGTATTTCTTTCTCTGGTGAAAAACTTCGGCCCCAGTGTAGCACATTCGCCCCGGCTTCTCAAGAAGGGACAAACCCAAAGCCCCCGCCCTCTGATTTGGAGAGGGCAGGGGCTTTGATTCTATAAGGCTAGATCAGCCGCAGTTCGGCGGTCTTTCCGACAAGGATGACGGCGGGGGCCTGGACCCCGGCCGTCTGGGCGGCGTGGGCGATCTCGGCCAGAGGGGCCCGGACAGCGGCGGGGTGGGCCGCGCTGCCGCCGCTGAGCACCGCCGCCGGGGTGTCGGGGGACATGCCCCCGTCCATGAGCCCCTGAGCGATCTGGGGGAGCCGTGCAAGGCCCATGAGAAAGACGAGGGTGCCCTCAAGACCGGCATACCGGCGGTAATCCGGCTCTTTGCCGGGGCCGGTGTGGGCGGTGATGATGTGCACCTCCCGGCTCATCGCCCGGTGGGTCACCGGGATGCCCGCCTCGGCGGGAATGGCAATGGCGGAGGAGATGCCGGGCACCACCTCAAAGGGGATGCCCGCCTTTTGCAGCGCCAGGGCCTCCTCGCCGCCCCGGCCGAACACAAAGGGGTCGCCCCCCTTGAGCCGCACCACCAGCCCGCCCTGCCGGGCAAGGCGCACCAAAAGGGCGTTGATTTCTTCCTGCGCGGCGGAGTGGCAGCCGCTGCGCTTGCCTACATAGTATGTTTCGGCCCCGGCGGGAAGCTCGGCCAGGAGCTCGGGGTCGATGAGGTCGTCGTAGACCACCGCCCGGCACCGGCGCAGCAGCCGCAGCCCCCGTACCGTGATGAGGTCGGCTTTGCCGCATCCTGCCCCCACCAGCGCCACCCGGCCGGGCTGCTCCATTTCCGGCACAGAAAGGGCGGCCAGCTCCTGCTGGAATTCCGCCCGCAGCAGGGCCGCCCGGGCGGATTCCTCCCCGGGGCAGGCGGCCTTGACGGCGGCCCGCTTGGCTTCCAGCCGGTCCAGAAGCCCGGCAAAACCCTCGGGCAGCAGCGCCTCGATCTTTTTCCGCAGCCAGGCGGCGGCGGTGGGGCTGGCCCCGCCGGTGGAGATGCCCACGGTCAGCCTGCCCCGCTGCACGAGGGCGGGAAAGTAAAACCCGCAGGCGGAAGGGTCGTCCACCACGTTCACCAGCACCCGCCGTTCTCTGCACAGGGCGGCAATGCGGCGGTTGGCAGCCGGGTCGCTGGTGGCGGCAATCACAAAGGCAGGCAGGGGGGCAAGGTCGCTCTCGCAGAAGGGACGGCGGCAGAGGGTCAGATTTGGCCCTTCCAGCGCCGCCAGCTCGGGGCAGATTTCAGGGGCCACCACCGTGAGCTTTGGGCCGAAGGAAAGCAGCTTTTCCGCCTTGCGCAGAGCCACCTGCCCGCCGCCCACCAGCAGCCCGGGGGCGTTTTCCAGCTGGATGAAAAAGGGAAACCAGGACATCACAAAACCTCCTTTTCCTTTGGCAGGTCGCAGAAATACCGCCAGCGCCCGGCGGCCTGGGCCCGGCTCTGGCGGATGCCAAACACCGGTTCCAGCACCCCGCTCTGGTAGATCTCCCCGGGGCTGCCGATCTTAAGCAGCCGCCCGTTGTCCAGTACCGCCAGACGGTCCGCCTCCGAAAGGGCTAAGGGCAGGTCGTGGAGCACCATCCCCACCGCCCTGCCGCCGGCGGCGAGACGGTGGGCCAGACGCATCACCCCCAGCTGATGGGCGATGTCCAGAAAGGTGGTGGGCTCGTCCATCAGGATGGTGGGGGTTTGCTGGGCAATAGCCATGGCCAGATACACCTTCTGCCGCTGGCCGCCGCTGAGCTCGGTCAAAAGCCGGCCGGAGAGGTCGGCGGCGTCCGCCTGTTCCAGGGCCTGGTCCGCGATGGCGTAGTCCTCGGGGCGGTAGCGCCGGGGGTAGGACAGATGGGGGAACCGTCCGTGAAGCACCATCCGCCGGGCGGTGATGCTGGGGGCGGTGCGGCTCTGGGTCAAAAAGGCGGCCTTTTGGGCGATCTGGCGGGGGCTCATGCGGTCCAGGGGCTGGCCGTCGCAGAGCACCTGCCCGCCCCGGCAGGGCAGAAGCCCCACCGCCGCCCGCAGCAGGGTGCTTTTTCCGCTGCCGTTGGGGCCGATGAGGGCCAGCACCTCCCCGGGGCGGAACTCCAGCGAGACCCCCCGCAGCACCAGCGGGCCGCGGTATCCGGCTTCTACCTCATGCAGTTCGATCATGGGTGCGGCCTCCTCTCTGACGGATCAAAAGATACAAAAAGAAGGGCCCGCCGATGAGGCTCAGCAGGGTGCCCACCGGCAGCTCGAAGGGAGCGGCCAGGGTGCGGGCCAGCAGGTCGCAGAAGGTCATGAGGGAGGTGCCCCCCAGAGCCGAGCAGACCAGCAGCGGACGGCTGTTCTCCCCGATGACCGCCCGCAGCGCGTGGGGCACCAGCAGGCCCACAAAGCCCACCAGCCCGCAGAAGCTCACGGCGGCCCCGGCCAGCGCCGCCGCCAGGGTCAGAAAGAGCAGCCGCACCGGCCGCACCGACAGCCCCAGGCTCTGGGCGGTCTCGGCCCCCAGGGCCAGAATGTCCAAAAGGTCGGCAAGGCTCACGGCCAGCACCAGCCCCAGCCCGATGAGCAGGGCGGCGGGGCCCAGCCGGGCCATGGTGACCCCCGAAAGGCCCCCCATCCGGAAATCCGAATAGCCCACCAGCGCATCCGGGAAGAAGGTCAGCACCGCGTCGATGGCGGCGCTGAAGATGTTGGAGATGGCCACCCC
>CALXGY010000151.1 GCA_944387955.1 uncultured Faecalibacterium sp.
GCGTGGTGGCGGCTTATCCCCGCCGCATCCTGAACGTTCACCCGGCGCTGATCCCGTCCTTCTGCGGGCCGGGGATGTACGGCCTGCGCCCCCACGAGGCGGCACTGGCCCGGGGCTGCAAGGTCACCGGCGCCACCGTCCATTTTGTGAATGAGGAGTGCGACGGCGGGCCCATCCTGCTGCAGAAGGCGGTGGAGATCCTGCCCGGCGATACCCCCGAGGTTTTGCAGAAGCGGGTCATGGTAGAGGCCGAGTGGCAGCTGCTGCCCAAGGCTGTGGCCATGGTCTGCAGCGGAGAAGTGGACTAACAACCCAAAAGTGCAGCAATAGAGAAGGAGCAAGAGTATGGAAAAGATCGATCTCAACCAGTATCTGGCCGGCAACGAGTACCCCGGCCGCGGCATCGCGGTGGCCCTGGCCCCGGACGGCCGCCAGATCTTCATCGGCTACTTCATCATGGGCCGCAGCGAGAACAGCCGCAACCGGGTCTTTGATCCGCTGCCCGAGCGGGGCGGCCTGTGCACCGTTGCCGCCGACCCTGCAAAGCTGGAGGACCCCAGCCTCATCATCTATAACCCCGTGCTGACCCTGGGCCGCACCCACATCGTCACCAACGGCGACCAGACCGACACCATCTACGACGAGATGTGCCGCGGCCGCAGCTTTGCGGACGCGCTGCGCACCCGCACCTTTGAGCCGGACGGCCCCAACTGGACCCCCCGCATCTCGGCGGTGGTCTATGCCGACGGCAGCTATCAGATGAGCATCCTCAAGTCCGCCGACGGCAACGGGGAGAGCGTCCAGCGCTACTTCTTCGACTATCCCCAGCCGGTGGCAGGGGAGGGCCATTTCATCTCCACCTACAAGCACAACGGCAACCCCATTCCCAGCTTTGAGGGAGAGCCGCTGCGGTTTGCCTGCCCCCGCACCATCGGGGATTTTGCTCACGATATGTGGGCAAGCCTCAACGAGGACAACAAGGTCAGCCTCTTTGCCCGGGTCATCGACCTGGAGAGCGGCGAGAGCGGGGACATGATCTTCAACAAGTACGACGCCGTGTGCAGCGACCTGGACGACCCCGAGGAGCCCGCGCTGCTGCCCGAGGAACTGGAACTGCAGGATAAGGAATAAGGAGGCTTTTTGTTATGAATGAACTGGCTCTGAAATACGGCTGCAACCCCAACCAGAAGCCCAGCCGCATCTTTATGGAGGACGGCAGCGAGCTGCCGGTCACCGTGCTCAACGGCAAGCCCGGCTACATCAACTTCCTGGACGCGCTGAACTCCATCCAGCTGGTCTTTGAGCTGAAGAACGCCTGCGGCCTGCCTGCCGCTGCTTCCTTCAAGCATGTTTCCCCGGCGGGCGCGGCCCTGGGCCTGCCCCTGACCGACGTGGAGCGCCGGATGTACCACATCGCCCCCGACGCGCCCCTGTCCGCTCTGGCCTGCGCCTATGCCCGGGCCCGCGGCGCTGACCGCATGTCCTCCTTCGGCGACTGGATCGCCCTGTCCGACGTCTGCGACGTGGAGACCGCGAAGCTGATCCAGCACGAGGTATCGGACGGCATCATCGCTCCTGGTTATGAGCCGGAGGCCCTGGCCATCCTCGCCAGCAAGAAGAAGGGCAACTACAATGTGGTGGCCATCGACCCGGCCTATCGTCCCGCCCCCATCGAGCGCAAGCAGGTCTACGGCATCACCTTCGAGCAGGGCCGCAACGAGCTGCTCATCAACGCCGACACCATGCTGAACAATTTCGTCACCGAGAACAAGACGGTCACCGAGGAGCAGAAGCGGGATCTGATCATCAGCCTCATCACCCTGAAATACACCCAGTCCAACAGCGTCTGCTATGTCGCAGGCGGCCAGACCATCGGCGTGGGCGCCGGCCAGCAGAGCCGCATCCACTGCACCCGCCTGGCGGGCCAGAAGGCGGACAACTGGCAGCTGCGCCACATGGACAAGGTGCTGAACCTGCCCTTCCGTCCCGATGTCACCAAGCCCAACCAGGACAACGCCATCGACGTCTACATCGGCGACACCCCCGAGGATGTGATCGGCGATGATGTCTGGGCCGAGACCTTCACCCGCCAGCCCGAGCCCCTGACCGCCGAGGAGAAGAAAGCCTACCTCAGCAAGGTCACCGGCGTGAGCCTGGGCTCCGACGCCTTCTTCCCCTTCGGGGACAACATCGAGCGGGCCCGCCGCAGCGGCGTGACCGCCATCGTGCAGCCCGGCGGCTCGATCCGTGACCAGCAGGTCATCGACACCTGCAACAAGTACGGCATCGCCATGGCCTTCTGCGGTCTGCGGCTGTTCCATCACTGAGCAAAAGGGGAGAGCGAGTTTTATGAAGATTCTGGTTGTAGGCGGCGGCGGCCGCGAGCACGCCATCATCAAGGCGCTGAAAAAGAGCCCCGACTGCGGCGAGATCTGGTGCGCGCCGGGCAACGGCGGCATCAGCTACGATGCCCGCTGCAAGAACATCCCCGCCACCCATGTGGAGGAGATGGTGGCCTTCGCCAAGGAAGAGGGCTTCGACTATGTGGTGGTGGCCCAGGATGACCCCCTGGCCCTGGGCATGGTGGACGCTCTGGCCAAAGAGGGCATCCCCGCCTTCGGCCCGGACAAGGCGGCCGCTCAGATCGAGGCTTCCAAGGTCTTTTCCAAGAACCTGATGAAGAAATACGGCATCCCCACCGCTGCCTACGAGACCTTCGACGACGCCGAAAAGGCGATGGACTACATCCGCGCCCGGGGCGAATATCCGGTGGTCATCAAGGCGGATGGTCTGGCCTTGGGCAAGGGCGTGCTGATCTGCGAGGATGAGGCCGCCGCCAAAGAGGGCCTGCAGGAGATCATGCTGGACAAGAAGTTCGGCGCTTCCGGCAACCGGGTGGTGGTGGAGCAGTTCCTCACCGGCCCGGAGGTCAGCGTGCTGAGCTTCACCGACGGCAATGTGGTGAAACCCATGGTCTCCTCCATGGACCACAAGCGGGCCAACGACCACGACACCGGCCTGAACACCGGCGGCATGGGCACCGTCGCCCCGAACCCCTACTACACCCCCGAGATCGCCGACCGCTGCATGCAGGAGATCTTCCTGCCCACCATCGCAGCCATGAAGGCCGAGGGCTGCCCCTTCAAGGGCTGCCTGTACTTCGGCCTGATGCTGACTCCTGACGGCCCCAAGGTCATCGAGTACAACTGCCGCTTCGGCGACCCCGAGACCCAGGTGGTGCTGCCGCTGCTGGAGAGCGATCTTTTGAAGATCATGACCGCCTGCACGAACGGCACCCTGGCCGATACCGAGGTCAAGTTCCGGGCCGGCGCCGCCGCCTGCGTGATCCTGGCCTCCGGCGGCTATCCGGTGGCCTATGAGAAGGGCAAGCCCATCTCCGGCCTCACCGAGGGCCAGCTGCCCGGCGCAGACGAGGTCACGGTCTACCACGCGGGCACCGCCCTCAAGGAAGGCCAGCTGGTCACCGCCGGCGGCCGTGTGCTGGGCGTCACCGCCGTGGCCGACACCCTGCCCGACGCCCTCTCCCGCGCCTACGAGGCCGCAGGCCGGATTGATTTCGAGCGGCTGCACAAGCGCACCGACATCGGTGTGCGGGCGCTGCAGGCTCTGGCGGCCCGCTGAGCGGGAATTCCTTTTGGAGGATGAAAAAAGTTATGGTATATCGTATCTATGTGGAAAAGAAGCCGGGCTTCGATGTGGAAGCCCGCAAGCTGCACAGCGAGCTGGTGAGCCTGCTGGGCATTCAGAGCCTCACCGGTCTGCGGCTGCTGAACCGCTACGACGTGGAGGGCATCAGCGAGGAGCTGGTGGACAAGTGCGTCAACACCGTTTTCAGCGAGCCCCCGGTGGACAACATCTACGCCACTCTGCCCCGCACCACCAGCTACGCCTTCGCGGTGGAGTACCTGCCCGGCCAGTTTGACCAGCGGGCAGATTCCGCCGCCGAGTGCATCCAGCTCATCAGCCAGGGCGAGCGCCCGCTGGTCCGCTCGGCCCGGGTCTACCTGCTGGAGGGCGCCCTCAGCGAGGAAGAGATCGCCGAGATCAAGAAGTATGTCATCAACCCGGTGGAAGCCCGGGAGGCCTCTCTCGAGGAGCGCCAGACCCTGAAGATGGAGTATCCGGTCCCCACCCAGGTGGCCACCCTCACCGGCTTCAATGAGCTGGACGAGGAGGCCCTCAAGAACTTCATCGCCGAGAAGGGCCTGGCCATGGATCTGGGAGACATCAAGTTCTGCCAGAGCTACTTCCGCTCAGAGAAGCGGGACCCCACCATCACCGAGATCCGGATGATCGACACCTATTGGTCGGATCACTGCCGCCACACTACCTTCGGCACCATTCTGGACGACGTGAAGATCGACGACAGCCTGGTTCAGGCCGCCTTTGAGCGGTACATGGCCCTGCGGGAAGAGCTGGGCCGTACCGAGAAGCCACGCTGCCTGATGGATCTGGCTACCATCGGCGCCAAGGCCCTCAAGAAGGAGGGCATCCTCAAGAATCTGGACGAGAGCGAGGAGATCAACGCCTGCACCGTCAAGATCCAGTGCGACGTGGACGGCGAGATGCAGGACTGGCTGTTCCTGTTTAAGAATGAGACCCACAACCACCCCACCGAGATCGAGCCCTTCGGCGGCGCGGCCACCTGCATCGGCGGCGCCATCCGTGACCCCCTGTCCGGCCGCAGCTACGTCTACCAGGCCATGCGGGTGACCGGCGCGGGTGACCCCCTGGTCCCGGTGAGCCAGACCCTGCCCGGCAAGCTGCCCCAGCGCAAGCTGGTGACCACCGCGGCTGCGGGCTATTCCTCCTACGGCAACCAGATCGGCCTGGCCACCGGCCAGGTGGATGAGCTGTACCACCCCGGCTATGTGGCCAAGCGCCTGGAGATCGGCGCGGTGGTGGGCGCGACCCCGGCCAGCCATGTCCGGCGCGAGTGCCCCGCCCCCGGCGACGTGATCGTGCTGCTGGGCGGCCGCACCGGCCGCGACGGCATCGGCGGCGCCACCGGCTCCTCCAAGGCCCACAAGCTGGAGAGCCTGGAGAGCTGCGGCGCTGAGGTCCAGAAGGGCAACGCCCCCATTGAGCGCAAACTGCAGCGTCTGTTCCGCCGTGAGGACGCCTGCCGCATGATCAAGCGCTGCAACGACTTCGGCGCGGGCGGCGTCTCGGTGGCCATCGGTGAGCTGGCCGACGGCCTGTTCATCGACCTGAACAAGGTCACCAAGAAGTACGAGGGTCTGGACGGCACCGAGCTGGCCATCAGCGAGAGCCAGGAGCGCATGGCTGTGGCTCTGGCCCCGGAGGACGTGGACAAGTTCATCGCCCTGGCAAACCAGGAGAACCTGGAAGCCACCCCTGTGGCCTCTGTCACCGAGGAAAAGCGGCTCAAGATGTGCTGGAACGGCGTGACCATCGTGGACATCAGCCGCGAGTTCCTGAATTCCAACGGTGCTGAAAAGCATCAGAACGCCCATGTGCTGCCCGGCAGCGTCTGGCAGCCCCAGTGGGCAGGGGAGAGCTTCGGCGAGAAGATGAAGTCCATGCTCTCCGACCTCAACGTCTGCAGCAAGAAGGGTCTGAGCGAGCGGTTCGACTCCACCATCGGCGCAGCCACCGTGCTGATGCCCTTCGGCGGCGTGCACCAGCTGACCCCCCAGATGGCCATGGTGGCAAAGCTGCCGGTGGACGGCGAGACCACCACCTGCTCCGGCATGGCCTGGGGCTACAACCCCTATCTGACCTCGGCCGATCCCTACCGCGGCGCACGGCTGGCGGTGATCGAGAGCGTCACCAAGCTGGTGGCCGCCGGCTTTGACTACGAGAAGGCCTATCTGACCTTCCAGGAATACTTCGAGCGCCTGGGCAGCGCTCCCGAGCGCTGGGGCAAGCCTCTGGCCGCTCTGCTGGGCGCGCTGGATGCCCAGATGGGCCTGGGCATCGGGGCCATCGGCGGCAAGGACAGCATGTCCGGTTCCTTTGAAGATCTGGATGTGCCGCCCACCCTGGTTTCCTTTGCAACCGCCATTGGCAGCACCTCCCAGGTGATTTCTGCCGAGTTCAAGAAGTCCAACAGCTCGGTGGTGCTGCTGCGCCCGGTGCTGGAGGACAACGGCCTGCCCGATTTCGCTTCCCTGAAAGCAAACTACCGCATGGTCCAGCAGCTGGCCAGCGAGGGCCTGGTGCTCTCGGCAGCGGCAGTAGGCTTCGGCGGCCTGGCTGAGACCCTGTTCAAGATGGGTTTGGGCAACCGCATCGGCTTCAAGCTGAACGGCAACCTTTCGGCAGAGCAGCTGTTCGCTCCCTGCTACGGCGGCATTGTGCTGGAGATCGCTACCGGCGCCCCGGCAGGCGAGCTGCTGGGCGTCACCACCCGTGAATATACCTTCGAGGCCTGCGGCGAGTGCCTGGACAGCGCCGCTCTGCAGGAGATCTGGGAGGCAAAGCTGGAGCCGGTCTACCCCTACCGCGCTGCCGGCGAGACGGTGGCCGAGATCAACGGCAAGATCGCCGCTCCGGCCGCTCCCAAGATCGGCGCCGCCAAGCCCAAGGTCATCATCCCGGTTTTCCCGGGCACCAACTGCGAGTACGACACCGCCCGCGCCTTTGCCCGGGCCGGGGCTGAGCCGGAGATCCTGGTGGTGCGCAACCTGACCCCCGCCGATGTGACCGAGAGCTGCGAGGCGCTGGTCAAGGCCATCCGGGAATCCCAGATCGTCATGATCCCCGGCGGCTTCTCGGGCGGCGACGAGCCGGACGGCAGCGCCAAATTCATTGCTTCCTTCTTCCGCTCTCCGGCGGTCACCGAGGCAGTGCGGGAGCTGCTCCAGAAGCGGGATGGCCTGATGCTGGGCATCTGCAACGGCTTCCAGGCCCTTATCAAGCTGGGTCTGGTGCCCTACGGCGATATCCGCCCCATTGCGGACACCGACCCCACCCTGACCTTCAACACCATCGGCCGTCACCAGAGCATGCTGGTGCGCACCCGCATCGCCTCCACCGGCAGCCCCTGGCTGAGCCGGTGCACCCTGGGCGAGCAGCACACCGTGGCCATCAGCCACGGCGAGGGCCGCTTTGTGGCTCCTCAGGCGGTGCTGGACCAGCTGGTGGCAAACGGCCAGGTGGCAACCCAGTATGTGGACCTGGAGGGCAATCCCACCATGGCCCAGCGCTACAACCCCAACGGCTCGCTGCCGGCCACCGAAGGCATTACCAGCCCGGACGGCCGCGCCTTCGGCAA
>CALXGY010000152.1 GCA_944387955.1 uncultured Faecalibacterium sp.
GCAGCCGGACAGCTCCTGGATGCGGTAGATGCGGCCCTCCTCGTCCACCGCGTACCGCCCCACCGAGAAGGGCTTGGAGAACCCGAAGTCGTAGCCCCGCCAGATCTGCCAGTGGGCCGGGATCGGGAAAGGCTGGATGACGTGGGTCCATCGCTGGTCCTCGTAGTGGGCCGGGTCGTGGCGCCACTCGGTGAACACCTGGCCGGAAAAGCTGTCCCAGCTGCCGTAGAGCAGGGCCTGCTTTTCCGCCTCGGGCAGGCTGGCCAGCCGCGCCAGATACTCGGGGTCGTTGGCCAGCAAGGCGGGGTTGTCAAAGACGGTGGAGGGGATAAAGACCCGGCTGCGGGTGTATTTCTTGGTGCTGCCGTCCGGCAGCTGCACCGTCTGCTCCTCCAAAATCGGGGTGCCGGGGGGCGCCGGGGCGATGAACCGCTCCCGCACCCAGCTGTGCCCCACCCCGCCGGGGTTGGTGGTGGCCCGGATGTAGACCCTTGTACCCGGCCCCGAAGGGCGGTTGCGGCTGAGCATGTAGCTGTACTCCTCCCACTCGAAGTGGGTCAGCTCGTCAAAGCCGATGAAGTCGTAGGCCTTGCCCTGGTAGTTGGTGCGGTCTTTGGTGTACTGCATGGAGCCGAAGTAGATCTTGGCCCCCGAGGGGAAGACCCACATGTGGGCCGAGGCGTTGTACTGGGCCTCAGGGAAAGCCCGCTGGTAGTAGTTCATGCTCTTGTCCACAAGGTCGGTGAGCTGGGGGTAGGTCTTGCGGAGGATGAGCCCCCGGTAATGGGGGATGTGCACCTGCCGCAGCGCCTCGATGACCAGCGCGTCGCTCTTGCCGCCCCCCGCCGCACCGCCGTAGAGGGCCTCGCCCTCTCCCCGGCGCAGAAATTCGGCCTGCCGGGGCTGGGGCCGCCAGACGATGGGCAGCCGCGGCTCCTGCTGTGGGGATGATCTCATTCTTCCGCCTCCTCTCCGTCGCAGAGCTCCACGGCGGGCAGGAGCACCACCCCGCCCTGACGGGCTTCCAGCCGGGCGCCCTGTTCGTTGAGGGCCTTGGCCACGCCGGTCAGGTCCTTGAGCACCCCGGTCACCTCCTTGAGGGCCTTGATGCGGGCCGGGTCTCCCGGGGGCTGGCTCTGGCTCAGCAGCTGCACCTCCTGGGCCAGCATCCCGCTGAGGGTGTCGGTGGTGCAGCTGAGCTGATGCAGGCTGTCTTTTTTGCGTTTGCCGGACAACAAGCATCCCTCCTTTCCGGTCGGTTTTCCGGCTGCATGTACAGCTTATCACGGCTTTTGTGGTTCAACCAGTGTGTTCTTTTTGGCTCCATCTAGGAATAAAAATCCCCCTCACAACTCTCCGTAAAGAATCGTGAGGGGGTCTTTTGGTTTATTTCAGGGGGTCGCAGCGGGGTTTACAGCAGGGTCTCCACCCGGTCAAAGACGCCTTCGGCCCGGCCGATGGCCTCGGCGCTGCCCAGGGTGCAGAGGGCACAGCCCGCCATAGCCTGGGGCAGAGCGGCCGCTGCCGCGTGGAGGCTCGCCTCGGTCACTCCGCAGATGGCGGCCCGCTCGGCGGCCATGAGCTCGGCCGTCAGGCCGCAGAACCGGCGGCGGTCCAGCTCCCGGGCCGCCGAACGGGGCTTGCGGGGCGGGTCGTACTTGGAGACGGTGCTGACAATCAGGTCTCCCAGCTCCTTCTCCCCGTAGGGACGGGCGGCCAGGGCGGGGCCGGCCTTTTCAAACCGGTCATAGCTGCGGCGGACGTGGGGGTCCCGGTAGGTGTACAGACCCTCGAAGCCGCCGCCGCTGCGCATGCCGGTGCCGTAAGCGCCGCCCAGCTCCCGGATCTCCCGCCACAGGTAGTCGTAGGTCACCGCCTGGGCCAGCACCCGGCGGGCCGGGTCCTCGGTCTGGGGCCAGGCCTGCACCGCATAGTTCACCCCGCCTGCGATGATGAAGGCCTCCCGCCGCACCGGGGGCAGCGGCTCGCTGTAAGGCGCAGCGGCCCGGCGCTGGCTGGCTGCAAAGGGCCCGGCGGGCAGCGCAGAGCGCAGCAGTTCCAGCCCTTCGGCGCTGCCGTGGAAGCTGACGGTCAGGGCTGCATGGCCAAACACCTCATCCCGCAGCGCCTCGAGCCGGGCGCAAAGGCCCGCCCAGTCGGCCTCGGCCTGGAGGGCGCAGAGCCACTGGTAGTAGCCGATGCCGCTGCACCGGTCGCTGCAGGCCACCTCCACCGAGAAGGGAGCCCCGGCCCGCATCATGCCCATCAGGTTGCCCTGGCGCTGGAGCTGCTGCTCCATCTCCAGCTTTTTCTGCCCCACCAGGCGGGCCAGCGCGGCCTCGGCGGCTTCGCCGGTGAGCATGGTGTCATAGAGCAGCCGGCCCGCCAGTTCCAGGCCCTTGGCCAGATTGCGCTCCAAAAGGCTGGTGTAGAGGGCGAATTTTGCCCAGCAGGGGCGGCCGGGCTGACGGCCGGTCCAGACCTCCAGCTTGGGGGCGCACTCGCCCAGCCATGTATTCCGCTGCACCGCCAGCTCCTGGGCCGAAGCGCCGGGGGCGTCCAGCTCGGTCAGCAGGTCGGCCAGCAGCTTGAGAGCGGGCATCTGCTCCGGGTCCACCCCGCCCAGGTCGTAGTAGAAATTCAGGTAGGCGCTGCCCGCCGAGGGGTATCCCAGCAGCGCAAGGCCCGCCAGCTCCTGGGCGCTGCCCTCGGGGGGCGCGGCCGGGTCGGAAAGGTCGGCGGGGGTCAGGGGGTGGTCCAGCGCAATGGGGGCATCCTCCCGCGCCCCTTCGGGCTGGGGCAGAGCGGCCACCGGGCGCAGGGTCACCTGCACCGGAGCCGGGGCGAACAGCTCCCGGGCCAGGGCGGTGTACCACTCCGGCTGCTCTTCCAGACGGGCCCGCAGCCGGCCGAACAGCTCTTCCAGCCGCAGCTCGGCCATGGGGTCGCCGGTGCGGTTCCAGCCCGACACCGCCAGGATGGCGGCCCAAACGCCGTCCGGCAGGCTGCCCGGCCGCTCCTTGGCCGCGAACTCGGCGCTGTTGAGGGCGGCCAGCAGCAGCTGTGCCGGGATGCCCGCCCCGCAGATCTGCTCTACTCCGGCGGCCACCGCCGGGGCGAACCGGGCGGCCCGGGCCTCGTCGGTGCCCCGCAGCAGCAGCTGCACCACCGGCTGCTGGACCGAGTCGTCAAAGCTCAGCTCGATCTCCTTGCCCAGGTCCTGGTCCAGCAGATACCGCTTGAGGGGGGATTGGTTTTGGCCCAGCAGCGCATCCAGCAGGACCCCCACCGCCAGCATCTTCTCCCGGTCGGCGTAGTCCCCGGCGTACCAGCCCAGGGCGCACTGGGCGGGCACCGCCTCGGGGTGGTCGGTGCGGTAGAGGGCCACGCTGGTCACGCCGGTCTGGGGGTGCTGCATCGGGGTAGCGGGCCGGGGCACGCCCCCCGGCATCCTGGACAGATACCGCTCATCCAAAAAGGCCAGCTTGTCCGCCATATCCATCCGGCCATAAAGCAGGATGCAGCAGTTGTCCGCCCGGTAGTGGCGGCGGTAGACCCGCACGAACTGCTCATAGCTCAGCCCCGGGATGGAGGCCGGGTCGCCGCCGGACACAAAGTCGTAGCCGTTGGACGGGAAGAGGGCCCGGTCCATGGCGCAGCCAAGCTGTGCCTCGGGGGAAGCAAGGGCCCCCTGCATCTCGTTGTAGACCACGCCGCTGATGCTGCCGTCCGGCTCCCGGTGCCAGGCCTCCTGCTCAAAGATCCGCCGATCGCTCACCGCCAGCGGGCAGAATACCGCGTTGAGGTAGACGTCCATCAGGTTTTTGTAGTCGGTCTCGTTGGGGGTGGCGAAGGGATAGACCGTCTTGTCCTCGAAGGTCATGGCGTTGAGGAAGGAGGCCATGCTGCTGCGGATCAGCTGGAGGAAGGGAGAGCGGGCCGGGTACTTCTCGCTGCCCGCCAGCACCGAGTGCTCCAGGATGTGGAACACCCCGGTGTCGTCGCTGGGGTAGGTGCCGAAGCCGATGCCGAAGGCCTTGTTCTCGTCCTGATTTTCCAGGAGCATCACGGTGGCGCCGCTGATGTCGTGGGTCAGGATGGTGGCGGTGCCGCCGAGCACCGGGCAGGGCTCCGAGCGCTGAAGGGTATAGCCGGGGTACTGGTTCATAGAGGGTTCACTCCTGTTCTGCTGCAAACAGCGTTTTTGATTTGGCTTCATTGTATCATTCCCCCGCACAAAACACAATCTGCGGCGGCTGTATAAGAATTCAGCAGCTTCAGTTACAGCTTCAGTTACAGCTTCAGTTACAGTTTCAGCTTCAGTTACAGTTTCAGCTTCAGTTTCAGTTTCAGTGCTTGGCCTTTTTCAAAACCTTATCCCCAGAGCGCGAAACCTATGGTTTGAGCTTTGAAAACCTTGTTTGCAGAGTGCGAAACCTATGGTTTGCAGATTTCAAACCTTTTTGCGCTTCAGGGCTTTTTTCAACCCAAAAGAGCCCCCCTGCGAAGGCAGAGGGGCCCAAAAAAACCTGGTATTTTCTATTATTTCCAGAGGTTGGGGTTGCCGTAGCGGGCGTCCAGAGCCGCCGAGAACCAACGGCCGTTCATGGTGTTGCGGATGACCCCCTGCTTTGCATAGTCGGGCACCGAGGCATCGGCGTCCATCCGGTCCATGATGGCCTCATAGGTGGTGGAGACATCCTTCACCGCGATGATGGCCTGGTCGGCGTCGGCGTCCAGCACCATGCT
>CALXGY010000153.1 GCA_944387955.1 uncultured Faecalibacterium sp.
TTACTGGAACAGCATATCGTGGATGGCCGCGACCGCCTGGTCCGCCTTATCCTTGTCGATGATGCAGGAGATCTTGATCTCGCTGGTGGAGATCATATGGATGTTGATGTTGCTGTTGGACAGCGCCTCGAACATCCCGGCAGCCACACCGCTGTGGCTCTGCATGCCGGCGCCCACGATGGACACCTTGGCAAACTCGCTGCTGGCGCTGACCTGGGAGAAGTGAGCAGTCTCCTTCAGCACCCGGACAGCCAGGTTGGCGTCGCCCTCAGAGCAGGTGAAGATGACATCCTTCTTGCCGTCGCGGCCGGTGGACTGGAGAATGATGTCCACGTTGATGTTCTTCTGAGCCAGCAGACCGAAGATCTTAAAGCTCATGCCCGGCTCATCGGGAACATTCAGGATCGAAACAACCGCAACATCGGTGTCTTTTGCGACACCCTTGATCAGCATACCTTCCATATCGTTTGCAACCTCCTTGACCAACGTACCGGGGACCGGATTCAGGCTGGAGAGCACCTCCAGCTCCACATTGTATTTCTTTGCCAGCTCGACGCTGCGGTTGTTCAGCACCTGGGCGCCCAGCGAGGCCAGCTCCAGCATCTCGTCGAAGCTGATCTCGTTCAGTTTACGGGTGTTGCGAACCTTGCGGGGATCGGCGGTGTAAACGCCCTCCACATCGGTGAAGATCTGGCAGCGGTCTGCGTGCAGCGCCGCCGCAATGGCCACTGCGCTGGTGTCGCTGCCGCCGCGGCCCAGGGTGGTGATGTCGTCCATCTTGTTCATGCCCTGGAAGCCGGCCACCACCACCACGCGGTTGCGCTCCAGCTCGGAGGAGATCCGCTCGGTCTCCAGCCGGGTGATGCGCGCCTTGGTGTAAGCCCGGTCGGTGCGGAAGCCTGCCTGCCAGCCGGTGAGGCTGATGGCCTGGCAGCCCAGCTCGCTGAGGGCCATGGCCAGCAGCGAAATGCTGATCTGCTCGCCGGTGGCCAGCAGCATATCCATCTCACGCGCCGAAGGGTTGTGGGTGATTTCCTTTGCCTTTTCGATCAGGTCGTCGGTGGTATCGCCCTGGGCGGACACCACCACCACCACATCATTGCCTGCCCGCCGGGTCTTGGCCACGATGCGGGCTACGTTGAAAATACGCTCGCGGTCCCGAACCGAGGAACCGCCGAACTTCTGTACGATCAACGCCATATCTTGTCACTCTCCTCTATTGTTTCCCATGTCCGCGGCAGCGGACAAAAAGCAGTCCAATGCGCTTGCATTGTACATCCTGGTCAAACGGCTTGCGAAAGCCGCAGTCCACACAGTTAGAATTCCTGGGTTTGGCCCTTTAATCCAGGGTTTCCACCACAGCGCCCCGGTTGTCGGCATCCAGCCGCAGCAGGGCAAAGCCCTCGCAGCCGTCCAGACCTTCCAGAGCTTCCAGGCCCTGTTCCATCCGGGTATAGAAGGTTTCGGCGTCGGCCCGCTCGGCCACCGCCATCACGGTGCTGCCTGCGCCCGAGACATAGACCGCCTTGGCCCCGCACTCTTTTGCAAGGGCAAAGACCTCTTTTGCGCCGGGCATCAGGGGCAGCCGGTAGGGCTGATGCAGCCGGTCCTCGGTGGCAATGGCCAAAAGGTCGTGCCGCCCCTCACAGAAGGCGGCCGGGACCAGCGCCGCCCGGGAAAGATTGTACACCGCGTCCTTGTGGGCCACCTGCTCGGGCAGCGCCGCACGGGCGGCCTCGGTGAGCAGCTTGTAATCCGGGACGATGGCCGCAAAGCAGAGGCTCTGGTCCACATCCCGCTTGACCGAATAGACCTGGCCCTTCTCAAACACGCTGGAGGTCAGGCCGCCCAGCAGCGCCGGGGCCACGTTGTCCGGGTGCCCCTCGATGCCGGTGGCGAGGGTCAGAAGCTCCTGGGTGTTGAGGATATCCCCCAGCATCCGGTTGGCTCCCAGCAGGCCCGCAATGATGCAGGCGGAGGAGGAGCCCAGACCCCGGGCCATGGGGATGGGGTTGGTCTGAACGATGCGCAGTGCAGGCATCTTCTTGCCCACCCGGTCAAAGAGGACCTTGGCCGAGCGGTAGATGAGGTTTGTTTCTCCGCGGGGAATGCGGGTGCCGTCCGCCGCCGAGATGTCCAGCTTGTCGCTGGGCTCAAAGGTCGCCGTGTTGTATAAGGTCACCGCCAGGCCCAGCGCGTCGAAGCCGGAGCCCACGTTGGCGCTGGTGGCCGGGACCGAAACCTTGATCTTCATACCCTGCCCCCTGTTTTATGCTTCCTCGGGCAGACGGCGGAGCACCAGTTTGACGGTGCCGCCCATCGCCTGGACCTTTTCGGCCGCGGCGGCCAGAGCCTTGTCGTCCGCCCGCTCTACAAAGTAGGCGCAGCCGTCGTACCGCTCATCCACCATCCGGCCGTAGCCGTAGATCGCTTCCACCACAGCGGGCGCAATGCCGGCTACACGTACATAGTATGCCGCGGGGGTCGGGTCGGTGAGCATGCCCTCCACCGGCTCGGCCGGCTTCCAGAACAGGCTGTCGTGCAGCTTGACCCCCTGCTTGAGGGCGTCCACCACATCCGCCACCACAGCGCTGGCGGTGGGCAGCTTGCCCGCGCCCTTGCCGTAAAAGACCACGTCGCCCAGCATATCGCCCTTGACCATCACGGCGTTGAACACGTCGTCCACACCGGCCAGCTGGTTTTTGCGGGGCACCAGGCAGGGCTCCACACCGGCTGCAATGCTGCCGTCGGCGCCGTGCTTGAGCCAGGCAATGAGCTTAATGACGCAGCCCATCTTTTCCGCGGCCTGGATGTCCGCCACCGTAATGGCCCGGATGCCCCGGGTGGGAATGTTCTGGGGGTAGATGTGATGGCCGCAGACCAGAGAAGAGAGGATCGCGATCTTGCGGCAGGCGTCCCGGCCGTCCACATCGTCGCTGGGGTCCTTGGTCTCGGCGTAGCCCAGCTCCTGGGCGATCTTGAGGGCCTCGTCAAAGCCCATATTCTCCCGGGCCATCTTGGTCAGCATGAAGTTGGTGGTGCCGTTGACGATGCCCTGCACCTCGCTGATGACGTTGGCCGACAGGCACTGATGCATCGGGGTGATGATGGGGGTGCCGCCGCCCACCGAGGCCTCAAACAGGAACGCACAGTTGTGGGCTTTGGCCAGGGCCAGCAGCTCGGCGCCGTAGGTGGCCACCATCTCCTTATTAGAGGTACAGACGCTGCGGCCGCTCTCCAGACAGCTCTTGACGTAGGGGTAGGCAAAGCGGGTGCCGCCGATGGTCTCCACCACCACACGCACCTCCGGGTCGGAGAGGATCACCCCGATGTCCCGGACAAAGAGGTGGGCGTCCGGCCGGTCGGAAA
>CALXGY010000154.1 GCA_944387955.1 uncultured Faecalibacterium sp.
GTACGATCTTCATTTCTTCTTCTCCTTTGCCCGTTTGTCGTTGATGATGTCCATATGCTCTGCGGTGATGAGGGTCACGTTGTTCTCCCTCGCCCAGGCCACGCACCCTTTCAGGGCGGTGGGCAGGAAGATGCGGGGTACCCGCACCAGCTTGGCGCAGGCTTCGTCGGTGAATTTGATCTTGTCGTCGATCCGGTCGGCCGCATATTTCACCGACTCCACCGTGGTCTGACGCATGGGCAGCAGCTCGGGGATGGGGCGGCGGAACTTTGTGTACCAGAAGTTTTTGGAATCCCGGTAACCATAGTCCACCGGCACCCGGGGGAAGCCGCCTGCGGTGACCCCGTTGACGATGGCGTTGTAGTACTTCTCCTTCATGAGGATCTTGTCGACCCGGAGGATGAAGTGGGCGCCGAATTCCGAGGTGATGCCGTTGAAATCGTGGTAGGGGGCGGGGTAGCCGTTCAGCAGGCCGGGCTTGTCGTTTTGTGCGTTGTCCAGCGTATCCATCCAGGTGCATTCAAAGACCTGGAAGCACTCCGCGATGACCTGGGGATACTGCCCGGCAGGATCGGCCTGTTTGCGCAGCCCGTCCTCCAGGGTGAAGATGCAGTTTTTCATCTTCTCCTCCGGCGTATCTCCGGGGAAGCCCATCCGCACCGCTTCCTTGAAGTATTTGCGTTTGTCGGGAATGAAGTTGAGGGTGCACTTTTTATACTTCAGCAGGCTCTGGGCCGTGTTGGAGGAATTGCGGCAGCACAGCAGCATAGCGTAGTATTCCTTGCCTGCAATGTAGTAGGGCTGACAGAGAGAATAGGGGCCGAAGCTGGTCTTGCCGTCGTCGGTCAGGGTCCCCACCATGATGGTGGGCATGGGGAAAAAGGCGGAGGTCTGGTAGAAATTGTCCACGATGCGAAGATCCTTGAAGCTGCTCATATGCTCGTGCTCCTTTACAGCGGCGATTGGGTGGGTTGCGGACGGACAAAACACCTCACTGCATCCGGCGGGCCAGACGGCGGATCTGCTCCGGCCCGATGTCGGGCTGCAATGCGGCGGCAAGTACGGTTTCAGCCAAGAGGGGAGCGAGAACGGCGTCCTCGTATCCGAGACGGTCCAACAGGGCAGAAATGCGCTGGGAGATCTGGCCGCGCAGCATCTGGTGACGGCTGCTGACTACCCCGGAAGAGCCGCCGGCGCGGGAAAACTGTTCCCACACCGAGGTGTAGAGCTGGGCGAACTGCCGCAGCGCCTGCTCGATCCCGGCCAGCCCCTCCTCGGCCGAGGGAGCGGCGGCGCAGACCTCGTCCATCTGGGCCAGGGTCTTTTCCCAGTCCTCGAACATGACCGAGGCGATCAGGGTGTCCTTGTCTTTGAAATAATTGTAGATGGTGCCCACCGCGATGGAGCAGTCCTGCGCCACTCCCCGCAGGGAAAGGCCGCTGTACCCCTCGGCAAACAGCGTTCGACGGGCGGCCAGCAGGATCTGACGGCGGGCGTCTCCAATGATTTTGGGCATACGAAAACTCCTTTTATGAACATGTTCATAAAAACAGTGTAATGATTTGTGATTCTTTTATCAATCCGCATTTGCAACAAAAATATACGCCGTTTTTTGGCACGGACAGTAGGGCGGCTGATTCTGCGAAACGGCGCAGGAGCTCTTCTCACCGGCAAAAGAACAAATGAATCTGCTGGAGAAAAGAATCGGTGAATAAAAAACTGTATTTCGTGACTTTTATTCCGCTTGTATTGACTGCGGGATTGGAGGGGCGTATAATCTATCCATCCAATAGAGTTGTTTGGAAATAGGGAGGAGCTTATGGAGTATTTGATCCTGGGGCTGCTGCTGCTCATGCCGATGACCGGGTATGAACTGCAGCGGTTTATCAAGCAGAATCTTTCGATGATCTGTTCATCCAGTGTGGGAAGCATGCAGACGGCGCTCACAAAATTGGAAAATAAGGGGTACATCACCGCCGCCGAGAGCATTGAGGGGCGGCGGCGCAAAAAGACCTTTTCCATCACGTCCGAGGGGAAAGCGGCCTTTGAAGCATGGGTGGCCCAGCCCATGCAGGCGGACAAGGTGAAAAATATGGAGCTGGCCCACATGTTCTTTTTGGGCCTTGCCAAACCGGCTGAGCGGATCGAGGCCATCCGGGGGTACATCCACCAGATGCAGCAGGCCCAGGAGATGCTGTATTGTCTGCGGGAAATTTTCTGCCAGGCGCAGCAGAACCCGCTGCCGGAGGGGCGAAACTGGGAGGATATTTTCCGTTTTCAGGCTTATACCATTGAGTACGGCATCGCGGTAGCAGAATTTGAGCAGAAATGGTACAGCCGTCTGCTCGGCGAAATGGAGGCGCAGGTATGAGGATTTTGGTGCTGAATGCAAGCCCAAAGGGGAAAAATTCCACCACCGTCCACACGGCGTTGTATCTTCAGGCGCTGCACCCGGAACACACCTTTGTTTTTCTGCCGGTGGGACAGCGGATCAAAAGCTATGAAAAGGATTTTGGGCCGCTGCGTGCCGAGCTGGAGCAGGCAGAGATGATTTTGTTCTGTTACCCGGTCTATACTTTTATCGCGCCGTATCAGCTCCACCGGCTGATCGAGCTCATCAAGGCGGACGGAGTGAATCTGGCGGGCAAGTTTGCCAGTCAGATCACCACCTCCAAGCATTTTTATGATGTGACCGCTCACCGTTATGTGGAGGAAAATTGCTTTGACCTGGGGCTGAAGGTGGTGCGGGGCCTTTCGGCGGATATGGAAGATCTGCTCTGTGAACGGGGCCGCAAAGAGGCCCGGGACTTTTTTGACCAGCTGATCTTCTCCTGTGAGCACCGGCTGTTCGTCACCCCCAGCTGTGTGCCGCCCTCCTCCAAGCGGCTGCTTTACCGGCCCTCTCTGCCCGAGACCGAGAAGCGCAAGGGCAAAGAGGTAGTGATCGTGACCAACTGCGCGCCGGAGGACGAGAACCTTGCCAACATGATTTTGGATTTCCAGGCGGCTCTGCCCTACGAGAGCCGGGTGGTCAACCTGCGCCAGTTCCCCTTTGACGGCGGGTGCCTGGGGTGCTTTGGCTGCGCCATTACCGGCAACTGCGTCTACAAAGACGGTTTTGATGTCTTTCTGCGCAGCACCATCCAGACCGCCGACGGCTTTGTGTACGCCTTTACCATTTCGGATCACTACACCCATTCCAGCTTCAAGTGCTTTGATGACCGCCAGTTCTGCAACGGTCACCGCACGGTAACACACGGCACCCCCATTGCCTACATCATCAGCGGCAACTACCAGTACGAGCCCAATCTGCGGATGATCCTGGAGGCCCGGGCCGAAGTGGGCGGCAACTACCTGGCCGGAGTCGCCACCGATGAGGGGCACACTGCGTCGGAGCTTGAGGCCGTGGCGGAAAACCTGGCCTTTGCCATGGACAAAAAACTTTCCCGCCCGGCCAATTTCTACGGCGTCGGCGGCATGAAGATTTTCCGGGATCTGATCTATCAGATGCAGGGACTTATGAAGGCGGACCACAAGTTCTATAAAGAGCACGGCATCTACGATTTCCCCCAGAAGCAGCAGGGCCGCATCTGGGCCATGCGGCTGGTGGGAGCGCTGCTGGCGATTCCCTCGGTGCAGAAAAAGGCCAAGGGAAAGATGCCCCAGGCGATGATCGCGCCTTATCAAAAGGTGGTCCGCCAGGCCGAGGCCTCTGTTTCCGACCCTCAGAAGGACAAAACAGAATAAAACCGGCCCGAAGCTTTTGGAAAAACCGGAGGCTTCGGGCCTTTTTGGATGGACAAGCCGGGGCTGCGGGTGGTATACTGCCCTCAAAGGGGAATCAGAGGGGAAGGGAAGAAGATGCAGCAGATCTATCTGCATGGACTGGGGCAGACCCCAGCCAGCTGGGAGCCGGTGCTGGAGCGGATGACCGGCCCGCAGCAGCCCCAGTGCCTGGATCTTGTGGCACTGCTGAAAGGGCGGCAGGTCAGCTATCAAAACCTGTATTCCGCCCTTGCGGCGGCCTGCGATGCGATGCCCGGGCCGGTGGAACTCTGCGGGCTGTCGCTGGGAGGAGTGCTGGCGCTGCACTATGCAGCCTGCCGCCCGGACAAGGTGCGGGCTCTGGTGCTGATCGGCGCCCAGTACCGGATGCCCCAGCGTCTGCTGCGGCTGCAGGAATTTTTGTTCCGCTGGATGCCGCAGGCACTGTTTGCCCAGACCGGGTTCCAAAAAGAGGATTTTCTGCTGCTTTGCCGGACCATGATGCCGCTGGATCTCAGCGCGGCGCTGCCCCGGGTGAGCTGCCCGGTGCTGGTGCTCTGCGGCAGCCGGGACCGGGCCAATCGCGCCGCTTCAGAGCAGCTGGCCGAGCTTTTGCCCAATGCACGGCTGCGGGTGATCCGCGGCGCAGGCCATGAGCTGAATCTTCAGGCCCCGGCCCGGCTGGCAAAGATTTTGAGCCGCTTTTATGCCTACGCAAACCGGCGGGGCAGCGCCGGCAAACGTCTGCTGCGCACCCAGCCCAAAGAGCAAAACTGAAAAAGCAAGGGACGCCCTTTGCCGCTTTCAAAAGCGGGGAGGGCGTCCTTTTGTTTGCCCTTCCAAAATTTTTCTGTTGCCTATTGACAAGGAAAGTTGTCAATGGTAGAATGAGGATGACAAGAATCCTTGTCAAACTGACAATCAAGATTGTCAAGACGGGAGGTGCCGGAGATGCCGCTGTATAATCGGCTCAAGGAACACCGGGCCCGGCTGGGGGTAAACCAGCAGGAGATGGGTCGTTTGGCGGGGGTATCCCGCCAGACCATCAGCCAGATCGAGCGGGGAGACTATTCCCCCTCGGTGACCCTGGCCCTCAAGCTGGCAAAGCTCTGCGGGGTAACGGTGGAAGAGATTTTTTCCTACGAGGAGGACAACTGAGATGAAAGACTCTGTGAAACAGGACAATCGCCGGGCTCTGCCCAAATTTCTGGCGGTGGTGGTGTGCGCCGCTCTTCTGGGCGGCATCGGCGGATTCTTTGGGGCCATGGCGGCGGACGAGGGGACGCTGGAGGCCATCCGGGCCGGTCTGGATCGGATGATGCAGCTCGTTGGCCCCTGGGGCATCCCGGCGAGCGGGGTGCTGCTGCTGTTCCCGGCCTGGCTGTGTTACCGCTCGGCCCGCAAGCAGTATGGGACCTGGGACCCGGATTCTGAGGAGGGCACAGAGGAGATAGAGCGGCGGATGAACCTTTCCATGCTGCTGACCACCCTCGGGATGATTTTTGATTTCTTCTTCCTGGCGGCCAGCTTCCAGTTTGCCCAGCCTCTTCTCAATTCGGCTCTATTTTTGCTCTCTCTGGTCTGCATCACCCTTTTGCAGCAGAAGATCGTGGATCTGACCCGCCGCATGAATCCGGAAAAGCAGGGCAGCATCTACGAGATGAAGTTCCAGAAAACCTGGTTTGCCAGCTGCGATGAGGCCGAGCGGGCTCAGATCGGCCAGGCTTCCTTCCAGGCCTTCCGAACCGCAAGCGTGGCCTGTATGATTGTTTGGCTGGTGCTGACCCTACTGAACTTTACAGCGGGCACCGGGCTTTTGCCGGTGCTGGCGGTTCTGGTGGTCTTGGGGGTGCTGCAGGTGAGCTACATCCTGGCCTGTATGGGGATGCACAGCCGCCGTTAAATCCAACAAAACGAAAAATCCCGGGGCCGAATGCCCCGGGATTTGTTTATGAACTTGGAAAATCAGGCGGGCAGCTCCAGCTCAAAGGTATAGTCCTCTTCGCCGTAGTGCTCGTTGCCCACCCAAAGGGCGGTGCAGTCGGTGAGGTTATAGACCACGCTGTGCACCGTGGTGCCCTGGGTATGGTCGCCGTCCACGATCCAGTTCCGGCGGCCCACCTCGGCCAGCAGATCCATGGCGGCCTGGCTGTCGGCCAGCTGGCCCTCGGTCTGCTGCAGCGCATCCATCAGGTGGTCGTACCGGTCGGCGCCTCCGCGGCTCTCACCCTCGGCGTAATAGTTGGGGGCGAGGATGTAGTTGGTCACGCACTGGAAGGTCTCGGTGCCGGTGAGGCGGGTGTTTTCTGCATCGGTATTGCGGATGACCCGCAGCCTGCGGGCCGACCCGTCGTTGTCGGTGGCATCAGTACCGCTGACCCACTCCAAAACCGCGCTGTTGCCCTGGGCATCTGCCACCATGTAGTGGTAGGAGGTCCCGGCCGAGTCGTGCAGGTCGTACTGCTGGGCCAGCTCGATGGCCTCATCCACGGTGGAGGCATAGTCCAGGAACAGCCGCAGCAGGGTGGTGGAGGTCAGGTCAGGCTTGTCGGTCTGCTGGTCGGTGGGCACCGTCTTTTCACCGCCCTGGTAGGACATGTAGATGCCGCAGCTCAGGCCCGCATCGTTCACGCCGTCCAGGGGGACAAAGGGCGCGGCCAGACAGAGCAGCTGATCGGACAGGCCGGTGAGGCCGGTTTCGGTGTCGATGCCCAGAAACTGCAGGTCGATGGTGGAGACCGAGGCGTGCCGTCCGTCGCCGGGATTGGTGTAGACGATGCAGGTGTTGGTCTGGTCAAAGTCGTAATTGCGGGCGAACAGCCGGTCGCCGTCGGCGGCCTGGGCCGTAAAGGAAGAGCAGGCAATTTCCTTGCTCTCGATGCTCATGGGGATCAGGCCCTTGGTGATGCTCTGGGTCACGAAGTCGATGAGCTCGGCATCCGAGGAGGCGCCGCCCTGGGCCAAAAATTCCTCGAAGTCGTAGTCGCCGTAAATTTGCATCTGATAGACATAGCCATCCTTGTGGTCGGGGTCGTTCTCGGCCAGCTGCTGGATGGACATCAGGGAGCGCACCTCGTCCCCCCATACATAATAAATGCCGCCGGCTGCTGTGAGCAGAATTCCGGCCAGCATACCAGCTAAGGCCGCAAGCGCCAGCTGGATCTTCGGATTTCTCAGCAAAACAGGAAACCTCCTTGAAAATGGACTTTTGTTGTTTATCTTGTGCCCGGAAGAGGGCAAACCTCACGGATTATAGCACCGTTGCCCGAAAAAAGCAAGGCTTCTTTGGAGAAATAACAGACAAAACGCCCGGAGAGTCCATAAACTCTCCGGGCGTTCTCTGGATGCAAAAGATGGAAAAGCGATGCAGTCCGGCCCTTATCCCCCTTGGCCGTGGCGGTGATGGCCTCCCGAACCCTGGCCGGGACCGCTGCCGGAACAACCGTCGGACTCTTCCTCCCATTCCAGATCTGCGCTGTCGCTTAGAGTGTCTCCGGCTTTCTGCTGAAGCTCGGTCAGCAGATCCCGCAGCTGGCGCATGCTCATCTGGTTGGCCTGCTCCGGGGTCAGGCTGTCGGTGTGCTGGCAGATCTGAATGTAGAGTGCATATCTGCCGTAGGACAGCCCCAGCTCGTGGGCCTGGTCGGCCTCCTCTTTTTGCACCGAATGACAGTGGGCATTGGGGGTGGAGGCGGTGCAGTGGGTGACATAGTTTAAGATCTCTTCCCCCTGCAGAGGTTCGGTCTCCACCACCGCAATGGAGAGCACCCCGTCCCCGGCCAGGCAGGCGGTCACCGTCTCGCTGGCGAGTACCTCGTCCACCGCCTGGGCATAGCTTTTGTACAAAAGCTGCAGTCCGTTGGCCAAAGCCTCGCCGTCCGGATTGTAGCTCTCCACCCCGATGATCCGGTCGAACCGGTTGACCGACAGCTCCAGCGAAGGGTTGATGTCGATGCTGATGACCGATGTAACCGTGAAAAACAGCCGCCAGCCCACCAGCCCCAGACAGAGCAGGCAGCAGGCCGCCGCAGCGCAGAGAGGGCCCAGCAGCGCCCGGGGGGCCGGGGCAGGACGGGCATAATAGCGATGGAGCCGCTGACGGGTGCGGGCTTTGAGCTGTTCGCTGGCGTGGACCGAGGCAAACGCCTGCCGGATCTCATGTTCCATCCCCGTCACCTCCCAAAATCTCTTTCAGCATCTCCCGTCCCCGGGTCAAATGGGTGTAGACCGTATTGGGGTTTTTCCCCAGGATCTGCGCGATCTGAGGGGCGGAATATCCCATGTAATAGTGCAGATAAATGACCCGGCGGTATTTCTCGGGCAGGCGGAGCACCGCCTCCAGCACCGGATTCCCGAAGGGCGTTTCCGGCGCGGCCAGTTCCGCTGCCGCCTCCAAAGGCAGAGTATGGGAGCGAAAAAAGCTGCGCAGAAGATCCTTGCATGCGTTGAGAGTGACCCGTATGAGCCAGGCTTTTTCATGCTCAGCGCTCTCAAAGGCAGCCGAACGGAGGGCATACTTCAAAAACACGGTTTGAAATATGTCCTCCGTATCGGCGTCATTTTTTAGATGCAGGATGCAGATCTGCTTGACCATATCTGCATAGGTGTCGATTGCCTGGCTGACCTCTGCTTCGCTGCGCATAAGTCCACCTTATTTCTTGATTTGCCCGGCAGGCGGAAAAGAATGCGGCCGGTCTGCCGGAAGATCGCGTTGATCGTTTAAAAAAGGGTCTGGGGATATTACCAGCCATGGTGATGGCCGCCGCCGGTGCCGCTGGCATTGCCGTTGCCGTGGTGGCCGCCGCTGGTGCTGTAATTGTCACAGATGCCGTCGCTGTCGGCGTCCTGGTAGTTGGGGCGGGCGCCGTAGTTGTCGCAGACGCCGTCCTGGTTTGCGTCCTGGAAGCTGCCGCGGCAGTTGGAACCGTAATGGTCGCAGATGCCGTCGCCGTCCGCGTCCACAAAGCCGTAGGTGCGGCAGTCGGTGCCGCAATGGTCGCACAGGCCGTCACCATCCGTATCCACGAAGCCGTAGGCGCGGCAGTCGGTGCCGCAGCGGTCGCAGATGCCGTCGCCGTCTGTATCCACAAAGCCAAAGCTGTGGCAGGCAGCGCCGCAGTGGTCGCAGATACCGTCGCCATTTTCATCCCGGCAGGGGAGAGCCCCGTCTGCCAAGGCAGAAGCGGCAGCAAGGGTCAGCGCAAGCGCGGTGGCCGCGATGCAGGCAAAAATCTTCTTTTTCATAGTGATGACCTCCTATTAAAACCAGTCGTTTTTTATCCTTTCACCCATAATACGGCCCGCTGAAGCCGTTCCATTCGTTTTTTAAAAATTTTCTGATTCATTTTTCTGGCTGATAAAAAGGGTTTCGGGCTGCTTGACCTGGCCTGTAAAACGGACTTATAATAAGCGGACAAAAGAAGAAATGGGGGAATGGAAGTGGAAGAAAATCGAATGAAGGAAACTTTGTCCGCAAAGGTCAGGCCGGGCCGCAGCCTGGCGGCTCTGCATGTTGCGGTCATGCTGTTTGGCCTGAGCGCGGTGCTGGGCCGTGGGGTAAGCGCGCCGGCGGTTCTGGTGGCGGCCGGGCGGGTGCTTTTTTCCTCCGCGGTGCTGCTGGCACTGACGCTGCGGGAGGGCAAACTGCCCCGGCTTTGCTCCCGGCGGGATTATGCGCTGGCACTGGGCACCGGCGCGGTGCTGGCGGTGCACTGGACCACCTTTTTCCTCTCGGTGCAGACCGCCTCGGTGGCGGTGGGCACCATCACCTTTTCGGCTTTTCCTCTTTACCTCACCTTTTTGGAGCCGCTTTTCTACCGGGAGCGGCTGCGGGCGGGCAGCATTTTAAATGCGGCGGTGCTGCTGGTCGGGGTGGCTATCACGATTCCGGAGTTTTCCTTTCAGGACCAGATCGCGGTGGGCGCGGCCTGGGGGATGCTCTCCGGCTTTGCCTATGCCCTGATGAGCCTTGCGAACCGCACCCTCTCGGTACGGTATTCGGCGCGGACGATCTGCCTCTATGAGCAGGGCGCCGCGGCGGTGCTGCTTTCCCCGGCGCTTTTGCTGGCGGGGGAATACTGGAGCTGGGAAAACTTTGCCGGTATTGCGGCCATCGGGGTGGTCTGCACGGCTCTGGCCCATACCTTATATGTAGCCGGGCAAAAAGGGGTGCGCGCCCAGACCGCAGGCATTGTTTCGGGGATGGAGTCGGTGTACGGCATCCTATATGCGCTGGTGCTGCTGGGCCAAAGACCTACCCTGCGGGAGCTTGTAGGGGGCGCAGTGGTGCTTTTGGCTGCGCTGACCGCCACCCTGCGGGCAAACTCCCGCTGAAAGATTTATACCAGGCCAAACAGCTGGGAACGGTGTGTCCGGATCACCGGCTGGATCTCCTGGATGTATTGCAGGACCATCTGGTCCGGCTCGGCTCGGGTAACGATGCCCAGGCGGCAGCCGCTGCCCCAGCCGAGCGGCCGTACCAGTTCCAGGTTCGGCCGGGGATAGAACAGGCTGGGGGTCAGCATCAAGGTAGGCAGACCGTATTGAGAGCAGGGGATGTCCCGGCCCCGCACGATCTCCGCCCCGCGGCTGAGGGCTTCCCGGGTCAGCTCCTCTTCATATAACACCGGCTCGAAGGAGTTGGCGAAGATCCACCGGCTGCACATGGCTTCCTCCAGGCTCAGAGCGCCGGGCGGCAGCGGACGGTTTTGGTTGAAGGGAATGCAGAGCTCGGGCAGATAAACCAGCGGCGTAAACCGCAGCCCCCGGGCCGGAATCTCGGAGCACTCAAACTGGAAGGAGAGATCGGTCTCTCCGGTTTTCAGAGACCGCCAGACTTCGGTTCGGTTGGGGCAGTGCCAGGCCAGCGGCGCAAATTCCAGACAGCGATCCGGAGAGAGGGCAAACAAATCATAGCAAAAATTTGCCAGGGAGAGGTTCTGGCAGGCGATGAGCAGATGGCGGGCCGGGGGCTGCACATTTCGGGCGATGGCCTGCGCTTCCTGTACCGCGGCAGAGTAGAGCGCCAGCATCTGTTTTGCCTTGGGGTAAAAGGCGCGCCCCGCCGCAGTCAGCTGCACCTGGCGGCCGCTGTGCTGGAACAGGGCGAACTGCAGCTGGTTTTCCAGCGTTTTGATCTGCTGGGACAGGGCAGACTGGGACAGGAACAACGCCTCCGCCGCAGCGGTGACGCTGCCCAGTTCCACGATTTTGACAAAACCAGCCAGGGCTCGTTCGTTCATGGGACACACCTCCTTATTATTAGGATTTCATTAAGTATAATAGAAGAGAAATGATTTGTAAACTGTGGTCGGTTATAGTAAACTCGTTAAGAAAACCGCAATCTGATTGGAAGGCGGGGCAGACGCCTGCTGTGCAGGCGGTCGTGATTGGAAGGAAGAAAAAGGAGTAACAAGATGAAAAAGATTTCGCGTAAGAACTTTCTGCGGATCGCATCCGCAGCGGTGCTCAGCGGCGTGACCGCGGGCGCTCTGTCTGCCTGCAACTCTGCATCCTCCAGCTCTGCGGCTGCTGGGTCCACTGCTTCTTCGGCTGCCTCCGGCGCAGCAGGGCAGTACATCCCCGGCACCTATGAGGGCACTGCGGAGGGCATCTCCTCCACCGTCAAGGTGACCATGACCTTCAACGAGAACGGCGTGACCGACGTTGTGGTGGATACCTCCGGCGAGACTGCTTCCTACGGCGCCGCCGCAGCGGACGAGCTGAAGGAGCAGCTGCTGGCCGCCGGTTCCGCCGAGATCGACGGCGTGTCCGGCTCCACCGTGACCTCCGAGGCGGTCATGAAGGCGGCCAAGAACTGCTATGCCCAGGCCCGGGGCGAGGCAGTGGTGACCTCGGTCCAGCTGCCCACCGGCGACGAGAACGACTGGCTGGGCAAGGAGCCGGACATCGACGAGGCCGCCATCACCGAGACCTGGGAGACCGACATCGCCATCGTCGGCGCAGGCAACGGCGGCATGTGCGCCGCAGCCTTTGCAGCCCAGAACGGCCTGAACTTCCGCATCATCGAGCAGAACTCCAGCGTTATGGAGACCCGCCACTGGTACGGCACCATCGACAGCAGCGAGGCCAAGAAGCAGGGCGTGGCCCCGGTGGACCGCGCCGAGCTGCTCAGCGAGATCTCCCGCTCCATGGGCGGCCGCTGCGACCAGCGTGTGGTCAAGACCTGGATCAACGAGTCCGCCGCCATGCATGACTTCGTTTCCGGCATTCTGGAGAGCGAGCCCTACAACTACACCTGCAACCTGACCCTGGGCGACGAGGCCAAGTGGCCGGACGACACCCAGATCAGCCAGACCAAGCTGATGTTCCCGGTGCAGCAGGTGGACTACTCCAGCGCCGAGAAGCCCCGCAACCAGGTCTTCCAGGAGTATGTGGAGAGCCTGGGCTACTCCATCGACTTCAACACCGCTCTGGCAAAGCTGGAGAAGGATTCCAGCGGCCGCGTGACCGGTCTCATCGCCCAGAGCACCGACGACGGCCACTTCATCCGCATCAACGCCGCAAAGGGCGTGCTGCTGGCCTGCGGCGGCTACGCAGGCAACCCCTACATGATGGAGCAGCTGGACCCCCTGGGCACCAGCGTCACCACCGCCTGCTCCTACACCCCCGCCGACAAGGGCTATGGCATCCGCGCCGCCATCTGGGCCGGTGCCCATCTGGACGCCGAGGCCGCCCCGGTCCTGTTCGACCGCGGCCTGGTGGCTCCGGGGGTCAACGCCGGCTATGTGGAGTCTCCCTCTTCCTTCGGCGGCAAGGCCTTCCCCGGCACCGTGGGCCAGTACAACCCCGGCAGCCAGCCCTGGCTGAAGGTCAACCGCCACGGCGAGCGGTTCATGAATGAGAGCCAGGAATACGACAACGCTTCCCACGCTGCCTTCCAGCAGCCGGGCCACGTCTACGCCATGATCCACGACGCCAACTTCCGGGAGGATGTGGACCGCTTCCACACCATCGGCTGCTCGGCTCTGACCCGCTACATCCCCGGCATGATGGAGAGCCAGCTGGAGCAGTATGAGGCCGAGGGCCTCATCATGAAGGCCGACACCATCGAGGAGCTGGCCGACAAGATGGGCTTCACCGGCGCCGACAAGGACACCTTTGTGGCCACCGTCGCCCGCTACAACGAGCTGTACGACATGCAGAAGGACGAAGACTTCGGCAAGCCGGCCAGCCGCCTGAGCGCCATCCGCACCGCTCCCTTCTACGGCTGCTGGCTGGGCGCTTCGCTGCTGTGCAGCCTGCAGGGCATCTCCATCACCGAGAACTGCCAGGCCAAGGACGACAACAACGAGCCCATCCCCGGCCTGTACATCACCGGCGATATGTCCGGCAGCTTCTTCCAGAACAACTACCCCTGCGTCATGGGCGGCACCGCCTGCGGCCGTACCCTGACCTTCGCCATCAAGTCCATCAAGCAGATGGCCGGTCTGGAAAACGCCTGATCCGCTCTGAATTGAACCAAAGTGTCTAAAGACAGCCCCTTGCGAGTGAGTTCATTCTCGCAGGGGGCTGTTTGTGCGGTACGGCTTGCGCTCTGGTCCGAGCTGGGCTATACTGAAAAGGCCAACCAAGAATTGAGATCGGAATGCGCCTTCCTGGCGCAGAGGAGAGGGAACCATGCCCAACATCATCGAAATTACAGATTTGTCCCTGCCGCAGCTGGAAATGTTCACCCGGCTGACCGAGGCCCAGCTGCGCAACCGGCTGGAGCCGGAAAAGGGGATTTTTATTGCCGAAAGCCCCAAGGTCATCGCCCGCGCCCTGGACGCCGGATGCCAGCCGCTGGCCTTTTTGATGGAGCGGGAGCAGATCGAGGGCCCGGCCCGGGAGATTCTGACCCGCTGCCCGGAGACCCCGGTCTATACGGCGGATCGGGAACTTCTGGCAAGCCTGACCGGCTACGCCCTGACCCGCGGGGTGCTCTGCGGCATGCGCCGTCCCCATCTGCCTGAGCCCGAGGAGATCTGCGCCGGGGCCCGGCGGGTGGCAGTGCTGGAAAACATCGTGGATTCCACCAACGTGGGGGCAGCCTTCCGGTCGGCGGCGGCCCTGCAGATGGACGCGGTGCTGGTCACCCCCTCCTGCTGCGACCCCCTCTGCCGCCGGGCGGTGCGGGTGAGTATGGGCACCGTTTTCCAGGTGCCCTGGACCTATATTGGGCAGAAGGCGGCGGACTGGCCCCATCCGGGGCTGGAGCGGCTGAACCAAATGGGGTTCAAAACCGCAGCCATGGCCCTGAGCGACCGCTCGGTGAGCATCGAGGACCCGGCCCTGGCCGCCGAGCCGAAGCTGGCCATCCTGCTGGGCACCGAGGGGGACGGACTTTCCGAGACCACCATTGCGGACTGCGACTATACGGTCAAGATCCCCATGTCCCACGGGGTGGACTCGCTGAATGTGGCGGCGGCCAGTGCGGTGGCCTTCTGGCAGTTGCGGGCCCGCTGAACAAAGCCGTGAAAAAGCTTTGCCGAAAAAGATCCCCGGCCCTCGTATAATATCATGAGAACTGTAAGAAAAATTTCTGTTCGACCGGACAATGCTTCATGAAAGAGGAAAAGAGGTGCCGATCATGAAAAATACAAAGAAACTGCTGGCCTGGGCGGCCGCATTCTGCATGGTATTTTCGATTGCAGTTTTCCAGGCCCCCCTCAAGGCCAGCGCCGCCTTCCCGTTCTTTTGGTTTGAGGAAGAGGAACCGCTGGCGGAAGTTCCGGTCCTGGTCCTCAACGGGACCGGGGCGGATATCTACGAGCTGTATCTGTGCGGCTCCGGCGACGGCGACTGGGGCGGCGACCGGCTGGGGCCGGAAGTTCTGCATCCGGGGGAATACGTCGAAACCATCCTGGCCATCCGGGATCTGGATCTGCTGTGGGATCTGAAAACGGTGGATCTCCCCGGCAATGAAACCACCTGGTACAGCGTCGACATCGGCAGGATGCCCTCCAGCGGGTTTATCATCGAGCTGCTCTCGGACGGCAGCAGCAGCTATCTCAATCTGGCCGCCGATCTGGACGAACTGCTGGGCTATTACGGCCCCTGGCTGTAAAGACGGCAGGACGCTGAAAATCTATCTGAAGAAAAACAAGAAACGCACAAAAGCCGGCTTTCTGGAGCCGGCTTTTGTGCGTTTTAAAATGAAAAAACAGCATGAACTGCGCGCCGCCGACCCATACTTGGACAAAAAAGGAGAGATCCCATATGCAGAAAGAGTCGGAGCCGAAGTTCGAGGGCTGGTATTTCAAACATCAAAAAGGCAAAGAGGTTTTTGCCTTTATCCCGGGCCGGGCGGAAAGCGGGGCCTTTGTGCAGATGCTCTGGAACAAAGGCGCGCGGCATTTTTCCGTTCCGCATGCCGCCGCCGCAGGGGATTTTATCCGGGCGGGGGACTGCATCTTTTCCCGGTACGGCTGCAAAATTTCGCTGCCCGGCGTACAGGGGGAGATTCGATATGGTTCTTTGAGTCCGCTGCAGAGGGACGTTATGGGCCCGCTGCGCTTTTTCCCTCTGGAGTGCCGTCACGGCGTGGTGAGCATGGCCCATACGCTGCGGGGAAGCCTGACGGTGGACGGGACGGCGTATGACCTGAGCGGTGGGATCGGATACATCGAGAAGGACAGCGGCGTGTCCTTCCCGCAGTGGTATCTGTGGGTGCAGTGCAACCAGTTCCCGCTGCCCTGCGCTCTGATGGCCGCGGCTGCCCGGGTGCCGCTGGGAAGGGGCAGCTTTACCGGCTGCATCTGCGTGGTCCAGTTTGCCGGAAGGGAATACCTCCTGGCCAGCTACAACGGCGCCCGGGTGCTGAAAGCAGGGCCCCGGCAGCTCTGGGTTGCCCAAGGGGCCCTTTTGCTGCGCCTGGACCTTGCGCCGGACTGCCCGGGCGGGCTGCTTTGTGCCCCGGAAAGCGGGCAGATGTCCGCCCGGGTACAGGAAAAATGCAATGCGGCGGTGCGGCTGCGGCTGTGGAAGGGCGGGCAGCTGGTGCTGGATTTGAGCAGCCGGCAGGGTATGTATGAGTATCGGCCTCCGATTCCCGGCCCGGTCAGCTCTGGCCCAGAGGCTTGAGCTGTTCGTTGAAGGCCACCACCGCACAGGCGGTCTCCCCCACAAAAAAGACGGTGGCCCAGCCCTCGTTGTGGCGGCAGCCCCGCAGCACCAGTTCCTCGCCCCGGCGCACCGGGCGGCGGTAGAGGATGCGCACCCGCCG
>CALXGY010000155.1 GCA_944387955.1 uncultured Faecalibacterium sp.
CTCCTTGAGATCGGCGGTGGTGGGGGTAATGCGGGCGGCGCTGCGGTTGAGCTGGGCCGCCCCGATCACCACCATGCCGGTGGTCTGGGCCAGCTCGTGGAGGGCGATGGAGACCTGGGTGATGGCCTGGTAGCGGTCGCCGGGGCGGTCGGGCCGCAGGATCTGCACATAGTCGATCACCACCACCTGGGCCTTCATCCGCCGGGCCTGGACCCCGATCCAGGCCACATTCTTGCCCGCGGCGGGCCGGATGTAGAGGGGCAGATCCCGCAGCTCAGCCAGATCGTCCAGCTCCATGGCCGGGACCTTCCGGGTCTTGACCTGCTCCAGCGGCAGATACAGCTGGTTTGCGATGATCCGCTGGGTCAGGACGCGGGGGCTGGTCTCCAGGCTGAAATAACAGACCCGCATCCCCTGGCGGGCCATTCCCACCGCCATCTGGAGGCTGAAGGCGGTCTTGCCCGCCGAGGGCCGCCCGCCGATCAGCACGAAGTACCCCGGCTCGATGTGCAGAAACTTATCCAGCGGGCCGATGCCGGTGGGCAGCCAGACCGGCTTTTGCTCCAGGCTGCGGATGTAGTCGTCGATCAGCTGGCCGATGGGGGTAAAGTCCTCCCCGGCGGCTTCGGTGTCCAGGGCGCTGCCCATCCGGCCGTACAGATCCGCAAGATCCTGGTAGCTCACCGCGGGGCTGGCCGCCTGCAGCGCCAGGGACTGGAACCGCTCCAGCGCCCGCTGCTCCTTGAGGGCCTGGACCCAGTCCTGTACCCGCTGCCGGGTCACCTGCACCGGGGCGTCGTTGAGTACCTCGGCGCAGGCCGCCAGAGGCTCTTTCAGGGCCGGGTATCGGTTGAGCAGGGTCACCGCGTCCACCTCGCCGGAGGTGCTCCAGATCCCCTCGATGGCCGCATAGAGACTGGCCATCTCGCCGGAAAAGTCGTCCGGGGCCAGTCTGCCCAGGATATCGGGGATGTACTCGGGCCATCCCAGAAGCACCGCCGGGAGCATCTTGTTCAGGTCGATCATCGCAGCACCTCGTACCGGGGCTCAGAGGGCGTCTGCCGCCGCTGGGCGGATTGCCGGGCACGATCCCGCCGGGCCTGCACGTCTCCCGGAGTGCGGACCCCCTCCTTGCGCCAGGTGTCCAGCACCCCGTCCAGATAGCTCCAGCTGCGGGCGTTGTGCTGGGCCGCCTCCTGGATGGCCAGCCCCACCAGCTCGTCCCCCAAAGCGGCGCGGTAGTCCTGGAGCTTTTCCAGCGCGCTGCGGGGAAAGCTGCCCAGCTCCTGCTGGTAGTCCTGGATCAGCCGGGCAAGGCCCTTGTCTGTGCGGCTGCCGGGGTCTTTGAATTCAGCAGCAGCAGTTTCAGTTTCATCTTCAGCTTCAGTTACAGCTTCAGTTTCAGTTTCAGTGCTTGCGCTTTCTGCAAACCTATGGTTTTCGGTTTCAAAACCTTGTTCGGGGAGGTTTTCTTTTTCCAAACCTATGGTTTCAGAAGTTTGCGGCGAGGTTTTCTTCTTTGCGGACTTGGTGCGCCCGCCCTTTTTTCCACCTTCCCGCCGGGCAATGTTGATATCAATGTTGGGCCGGATCACTGCGAACACCGCCCGCTGGATGGCGGAGGGCAGAGCAGGCTCTTTGCCGTCCAGCGCATAGTCACAGATGGCCCAGAACATGGCCAGCTGATCGGCCTCCCCCATCTCCCGGATGGCCCCTAAAAAAGACCGATAAAAGACAAAAGACTCCCGCTTTTCTCCCATGAGATCCTCCTTGTTTTTGTTCCATTGATCTGCGCGCCGTCCCCATCCAGAACGGCGCGCCTTGTGTTACTGCATAATCACAACTCTGTTGGCGTCCATCAAATCCGCCAGATTTTTGCAAAAATACCCTGCGATATTCCGCTTAGCCTCCAGCTTCCAGACCCCTCCATCAGCCTCGAACAGACCAACCCCTTTTTCCGGGTCCACCCGCAGTAAGAACTCGCTTTCCGGCTGCTCCACTTCCAGAAAAGTGCGGAAGGGCCGCAGCATGACCCGAGGCTTGATTTCCACCCTTTCTTTGAGGGCGATCCCCTGCCGGGCCTCCACTGTCTGAGTCACTCCGTTGTCCTGGGTGCTGACGCTGTTCTCGTCGGTCATCCGGCTCAGCAGGTCCAGCAGGTAGCTGCTCCCTTCATTGGGGATAAACAGGCTGCGCAGCTCGATCAGCGCGGTTTCCCGATCCCGGAAACCGGTGCGCAGACCAGGTACATCTGCCTCAGCACGGTAAAGAATATTTCGGGAAAAGTCAGGCAGATAAGTGGTCATCACTTCTACCGACTTATAGCTTTTAGCCTGTACCAGCACCGTAACTCCCACCTTGTCCATCTCGGTGCGGATCAGCTTGCAGATCCCATCCAGACCGCTGACCGTAATGCACTCCGGCCGATCTACATGGGGGTCTACCCGAACAAGGTGGCCGTCGGTGTAAGTCTGGCCGCCGATTTCAAAGGTTTTGGTCTGCTTCAGGCTCAGGATCTTGTCAATCGCTTTTGCAATCATCTTCTTTTCCTCCTAATACATCTGTTCAGCCGTTCCGGGCCAGCTTGAGCAGCTTGGGCGGCTCCTGCTCGGCGCCGTCCATCCGCATCTGGCCGGGGATCTGGGGGACCATCTCCACAAAGGCCAGCTCACCCTTTTCGTCTCCCGTGACATACAGCGCGGTGGTGACCGGGTTGGTGCCCGCCAGGGTGCTTTTGGCGGCAACCGAGACCTGGATCTGCTGACGCTCATCGTCCGGCGTCAGCTCAATGGTCAGGGCGATTTTGCGCTTGGCGGTGGCCTTGGTGTTGGGGTCCAGGATGTTCTGGATCACCCGGTTCATCTCATAATCCACCCGCTCCTCGAATGCGCCCCGCGCCATCCGCAGGATGCTGTCATAGTTTTTGTTCATACTGTCTGTTCCTCCTTATGTTTTTCACAGTCCGCCCCGTACAGTCGAGCCATCGAAACTACACTGCGGGCAAGGTCCGTGAGGATCGTCCGGTCATTGGCCCGATCCTCTGCCGGGAGCGCATGGAGTGCGGCTTGTGCTTTGGCAGCCAGTTGGTATAACGCAGATCGGAGCGCCACCATCTCGGCATGATCCTCCGCCGCATCAGCTGCGATCCACAGCGCGGCAGTCAAGTCCTCGGCCTTCTCCTTTTCCCGGAGATGCCGGGCCTGTCCGCTTTCCTGGTAACGGTCGGCCGCCCGTTCGGCAGCCGTTTCCCATTTCTGGGCCAGCGCCTCGATTTCAGTCT
>CALXGY010000156.1 GCA_944387955.1 uncultured Faecalibacterium sp.
GCGCGCCACCTTCCTCAGAGAGGAAGGTCTGAAGATACACGTCTTCCTCTTGGAAAAGCCGCAGATAATACTATGCAAAAAACGCTGCTCCCTTGATTTCACCGATTGGGAACAGCGTTATTTTTCATGGTTCTGTGAAATCTAAAAAACCAAGGGGTCAAATCGAAGAATTTGCCAATAGAACGCAATTCTATTTTGCAGCAGCCCCTTTTTGTTTTCAAACCTGCTCAGGAGGAGCTATGCTCAAGATCCAACATCTGACCAAGACCTATGGCGGCAAAAAGGCGGTGGACGACCTCTCGCTGGAGATCCGCCCCGGCCAGCTCTGCGGCTTCATCGGCCACAACGGCGCGGGCAAGACCACCACCCTGAAAAGCTGTTGCGGCATCCTGCCCTTTGACCAGGGGGAAATTCTCATCGACGGGCAGTCCATCCGCACCCATCCGCTGGAATGCAAGAAGAAGCTGGCCTACCTCCCGGACCAGCCCGCCCTTTACAGCTACATGACCGGCATTCAGTACCTTGATTTCATCGCGGACATCTTCGGCCTCTCTGCTTCGGAGCGGCGGCAGAGGGTCCGCCGGTATACCGGCCTGTTCGAGCTTACCGAGGCGTTGGCCCAGCCCATCGGGGGCTATTCCCACGGCATGAAGCAGAAGCTGGCCCTCTGCGCTGCGATGCTCCACGAACCCCGGCTTTTGCTGATGGATGAGCCCTTTGTGGGGCTGGACCCTCAGGCGGCCTACCGGCTCAAGGAGCTGATGCGGGAGTTCTGCGCCGGGGGCGGGGCCATCTTCTTTTCCACCCATGTGCTGGAGGTGGCCGAAAAGCTCTGCGACCAGCTGGCCATCCTGCGCAAGGGCAGGCTCATCAAGGCGGGCCCTGCGGCCCAGGTGCTGGGGGACGACTCGCTGGAAGAGCTGTTTTTGGAGCTGGAAGGGGGCGGCGCGCCGGATGTTTAAAGCCCTTCTGAAAAAGCAGCTCAAAGAGCTCACCGCCTCCTTTTTCTGGGACGGCAGGACCGGCCGCCCCCGCTCCAAGGGGGCCATAGCAGGGTACGCGGGCCTGTTTTTGCTTTTGGCGGCGCTGGCGGAAGGGGTCTTTGCGGCCATCTGCCTGCCGCTGTGCGGGGTGCTGCTGCCCATGGGGCTGGATTGGCTGTATTTTGCGCTGGCGGGGCTGGCCGGGCTGGCCCTGGCGGTCTTTCAGGGGGCGGTGATGGCCCACGGCGTCCTCTACACCCCCCGGGACAGCGACACCCTGCTGGCGCTGCCCATCCCGCCGGTGCAGCTGCTGGCGGCCCGGCTGGTGGAGCTGGCGCTGGTGGAAGGGGGCTGCCTTGTGCTGGTGCTGCTGCCCGCCTACGGGGTCTACGGATTTTTCACGGCGGACCTGCCGGGGGCGCTGCTGGGCGGGGGCGGGCTGCTGCTGGCCCTGGGCAGCGGGGCACTGGCCTTTTCCTGCCTGCTGGGCGGGGCGGTGGCCTTTGCGGCGAACCGGGTGGGAAGGTACCGCTCGGCGGTGACCGTGCTGTGCTCGCTGCTGGTCATCGGCGGGTACTATCTGGTCTGCATCCAGTTTTCGGCCTGGCTCAACTGGCTGCTGGTGAACGCCCAGGCAGTGGCCGCGGCGGCGGGCCGGGTGCTGCCGCTGGTGCTGCTGGGCCGGGCCGGAGCCGGGGAGCCTCTGGCGCTGCTCTACTGCCTTCTGGCGGGGGGCGGCATGCTGGCGGCGGCGGTCTGGCTGCTTTCCGGCCGGTATGGGCGGCTGCTGGGGGCTGGTTCCAGCACCCCCCGCCCGGTCTATCGGGAAGGGCGCTGGCGGGTGCACAGCCCCCGGCGGGCGCTGCTGGCCCGGGAGGCCCGGCAGCTGGCGGCAAGCCCCGCCTACATCCTCAACTGTGCTCTGGGCAGCGTGCTGCTTTTAGGGCTGGCGGTCTTTGCCCTCTGGCGGCCGGACCTGCTGGCAGACTTTGGGGCCCGGATGGCCCACCGGGGGCCGGGGATGCAGGCGCTGGCCCTCTGCGGGCTGCTCTGCTCGGTGGCCTCCGCAAACCTCCTCACCGCGCCCTCGGTCTCGCTGGAAGGTCGGGGCCTGTGGCAGCTGCAAATCCTGCCGGTGGACCCCTGGCTGCCCCTGCGGGCAAAGCTGGAATTGCAGATGCTGCTCACCGCGCTGCCGCTGGTCCTCTGCGTCCTGTGCGCCGGGGGGCCTCTGGGCCTCGGGGCCGGGGAGATGGCTCTGGCGGCGCTCACCGCGCTGCTCTATGGGCTTTTGCTGGCGGCGCTGGGCCTTGCGCTGGGGGTGCGGATGCCGAACCTTTGCTGGACCAGCGAGACCGCCGCCCTCAAGCACAGCATGGCCTCCCGGCTGACCTTCTGCATCGGCTGGGCGCTGGTGCTGGCAGGCGGGGCCGGGTACTGGCTCCTTTGGGGCGGCGGGAACCCCCTTGGGTATCTGGCGGTGCTGGCCGGAGTGCTGGCCGCCCTGAGCGGGGGGCTGCTGCTCTGGCTGCGGACCAAAGGCGCAAAGCTCTTTGCCGCATTGTGACCCAAGCTGCCCCTTGCGCCCGGGGCCGGAAAAGGGTAATATAAACAACAGACGGCCCGGCGGGGGATGCCGCCGGGCCTTTTTGACCGGGAGGAGGGAGAAGAATGGACGAGCAGGATCTGCGCTATCTGCTGGGCAGCACCATATACAGCCGGGCCAAGGCCTACGCGGACCGGGGCGCGGTGCGGCAGATGAGCTGCACCACCAGCAAGCCGGGGGTGCTCCACATCAAAGGGGTGGTGCAGGGAAAACACCGGTATGAGACCGAGGTCTGGCTGCGGGAGAACGGCACCTTTGTCAGCGCCGGGTGCAGCTGCCCTTACAACCAGCGGGGAGAGGGGCCGCTGTGCAAGCACATCGGCGCGCTGCTTTTGGCCCATCTCCAGGGAGAAAAGCCCTCTGCCCCCGCCCCCGCGGCGGTGCCCGGCGTTGTGCGGGGCAGCGAGCTGGCCGCCGCCCAGGAGAGCCGCCGCACCAGCTACGCTTCCAACCTGGAAATGCTCTTTGGCCGCAAATGGCGGGACCCCGAGCCGGAATCCGACGCCGCCGTGGGGGTGCTGCTGAAACAGTTTGCCGAGATGGACCCCCTGCCCGAACCGGCGCAGGCCGGGCCCCCGGCCGCTGCGGGGAGCGTCCGGCTGGAACCCGAGCTGACCTTGCAGCGGGGGCAGCTGGCCTCGCTGCGGCTGCGCATCAGCGGCGGCGGGCGGTGGTATATCGTGAAGGACCTGCCCCAGATGCTGGAGGCGGTGGAGCAAAAGCGCACCCTGCGCTACGGCCAGCAGCTGGAGTTTTGCCACAGCCGGGAGGCCTTTGAACCCCTCTCCCAAAAGCTATTGGAACTATTGCGCCGTCAGCTGGAACTGCGGCGGTATCTGGCCCAGACCGGCCAGGGCCCGGCCCGGCCTTCCGGCCCGGCCCAGACCCCCGGGGCGCTGCTTTTGACCGGCGAGACCCTGGACGCCCTGGCGGCCCTCTATGAGCCGGAGGGGCTGCTGGGCGGCTACACCCTGCGCAAGG
>CALXGY010000157.1 GCA_944387955.1 uncultured Faecalibacterium sp.
GAACTGCCGGTCAGCCCGTCCAGATTCATCATGCCCTGCAGCGCGGCAATATCCGCAGAGACATCCAGCGCATCCGCCTGAAAGAGCTTATCCAGCTGATTTTCAAAGGCCCGGATCAGAAGATCCATCGACCGCTCGATGTTCTGTTTGGTCTCCTGGATGTTTTGCCCCTGCACTCCCTGGCGGTCCATCTGCGCATAGGTGTTCAGCAGCTTGAGAGAGGTCGGCAAATAGTAGTCCATGAATTTTTGAAGCTGGGCCTTTTTGTCGGGGTCCTGCTCTGCCAGTGCAAAGATCCGGGCGCTGATCCGCTCCAGCCGGTCGATCTTCTGGGTCATCACCGGGTTGGAGATGGCTTTGTTGGCCTCGTGCAGCTGGTACAGAAGGTTTTGTTGGCTGCCCTCTTCCGAAATATCCGGCTCAGCAGAGGAGGCGGGAGCCGGTTCAGGGGCAGCTCCCCGAACGATCAAATAGTCGGTCCGGTTATCGATGTAGGCTGCTGCGCCGAAGCAGCCATGTTCAATGGCACTTTCCAGAATGCGCCGCCCGTCTTTGTAGCTGAGTCCGGCTGCGGCAAAGAGGTCCGGAAGGAAAAGGTGATCCTGGTCGCCCACGATTTTATCCAGACGCTGTTCCAGCTTGCGGGTTTCATTCATCCGGACACTCAGAGCCAGCGCTCCGCCGCCGCCCAGTACCTGCCCCAGAGAAGAAAATAATCCACCCCAGTTCAGTCCGAGGAAAGAAGCGGTAAGCCCAATGGTTCCGAACACATCACCAAGGTTGGACAAGCCAGCCAGAAGCAGAAAAGCACCCAATATTCCGCATAGGGTAATGAAGTTTTTCTGCCGTTTTCGGGCTTTGCGCTGTTCTTCGGTAGGAGCATCCGGGGAAAAATGATATTCATAAGGAGTTCGGCCCGAAGAGCCGGGAGCAGAAGCTGTATTGTTTAAAAAAGCGCGCTGCTCCTTTTTCTCTGAATCCCGGTCGATGCTGCGCAGGATGAACAGCGCAATCCCCGCCCATGGGGCGAGTGCAAAGATCAGCAGCAGAGCAATGGTCGGGATGTGTGCAAGATAATGCCGGCGTCCTGGGTACATAGCGTTTTTACCTCCTGGATGATGGAGCAGCAAAAAGCCGCGCTCCACTTCATTATAGCGGAGCGCGGCCGGTTTGTTAAGAGCTATTTGGGAAAAGGAAAATCAATTATTTCATCAGAGCACAGACAGCCTGGGCATAAGCGACAGGATCGTCCACCGGCAGACCCTCGATCAGCTGGGCCTGGGCATAGAGCAGACGGCTGTAATTCTCCACCTTCTCGGTGTCGCCTGCCTCCTGTGCTGCCTTCAAGGTCTCAAAAATCGGGTGGTTCGGGTTGATCTCCAGGATCTTGTCGCTCTTGACTTCTTCACCGCCGGGCTGACGGGACAGAACCTTTTCCATCTCAATGGACAGGGGGCCTTCCGCCGACAGACAGACCGGGTGATCCTTCAGGCGGGTGGAGACCCGAACCTGCTTGACCTTTTCGGACAGGGCGGCCTGCATAGCGTCAAACAGGCTCTTGTTCTCAGCGGTGGCATCCTCGGCGGCCTTCTTCTCCTCGTCGGATTCCAGGCCCAGATCGCCGCTGTTGACGTTCTTGAACTCGACGGTGCCGTCCTTGCCCTCGGCATCCTTGCGGGGAGCAGTACGCATGATCTGCAGGCAGAACTCGTCCACGTCCTCGGTGAGCAGCAGCAGGTCATAGCCCTTGTCCAGCACCAGTTCAGCGGCAGGGAGCTTGGCCAGACGGTCGGCGGATTCGCCGGCGGCAAAGTAGATGTACTTCTGCTCGGCGGGCATCTTCTCTACATACTCCTCGAGGGTGACCAGCTTCTGCTCCTTGGCGGAGTAGAACAGCAGCAGACTGCGCAGCAGCTCGGCGTGCATGCCGTAGTCGGAGTAGGCACCGAACTTGAGCTGACGGCCAAACTCCTTCCAGAAGCTTTCGTACTTCTCGCGGTCGTTGACCAGCATGGCGTTCAGCTCGTTCTTGATCTTCTTTTCCAGGGCGTTATGGATGAGCTTGAGCTGGCTGTCCTTCTGCAGCATCTCGCGGCTGATGTTGAGGCTCAGATCCTGGCTGTCCACAATGCCTTTGACAAAGCTGAAGTAATCGGGCAGCAGGTCGGCGCACTTGTCCATGATCAGCACGCCGGAGGCATACAGAGCCAAGCCTTTCTCGTACTCCTTGGTATAGAAATCATAGGGACGATGGCTCGGCACGAAGAGCAGGGCGTTATAGTTGGCGGTACCCTCGGTGCGGCTGACGATCACCCGGGCCGGGTCGGCGTAGTCGCCGAACTTGTTTTTGTAGAACTCGTTGTACTCCTCGTCGGTGACCTCACTCTTCTGCTTCTTCCAGATGGGGATCATGCTGTTGAGGGTCTCCAGCTCGGTGTACTCCTCCCATTCGGGGGTGTAGTCCTCGGGCTTGGGATCGGGTTCCGGCTTCTGGCGGCTCTTGGTACGCTCCATCTGGATGGGATAACGCACATAGTCGCTGGACTTCTTGACGATGGCGACGATGCCGTACTCGGAAACAAAGCTGTCGTACTTGTCGTTCTCGGTGTCCGGCTTGATGTGCAGGATGATCTCGGTGCCCGGGGTATCCTTCTCGGCGGGGGTGATTTCATAGCCCTCCACGCCGCTGGACTCCCACTGCCATGCCTCATCACTGCCGTATGCGCGGGAGATGACCGTGACCTTGTCCGCTACCATGAAAGCAGAGTAGAAGCCGACGCCGAACTGGCCGATGATGTCGATGTTCTCGTCCGGGTTCTCCTTCTTGAAATCCAGGCTGCCGGAATGGGCGATGGTGCCCAGGTTTTCTTCCAGCTCGGCGCGGGTCATGCCGATGCCGTTGTCCGAGATGGTCAGCAGGCGGTTTTCCTTGTCCAGAGTCAGCAGGATACGGAAATCCTCCTTATTCATGCCGACGCTGGTATCGGTCAGGCTCTTGAAATAGAGCTTGTCGATGGCGTCGGATGCGTTGGAGATCAGCTCCCGCAGGAAAATCTCCTTGTTGGTGTAGATGGAATTGATCATCAGGTCCATCAGCTTTTTGCTTTCGGCCTGGAACTGCTGCATAGCCATAACTGTATAAACCTCTTTTCTTTGTTTATCCAAGCAGGCGCGGTAAAAACCGCAGCTTGTTTAGCACTCTTTGCTTTCGAGTGCTAATATACACCCAACCGGACAAAAAATCAAGCCCCGTAACTCCTGCTTCATAAAAAATTTAAAATTCCTCTTTTCCTCCTGCCGCCATAGCAGTAAAATAAAAGGTGAAAAGGTCAAATGAGGGAGGAGCAACCATGAGCAAACAAGGCGATGCCGCCTATGCATATTTTATGAAGGGATACAACTGCAGCCAGAGCGTGACTGCGGCCTTTGCCCAGCAGCTGGGCATGACCGAAGAGATGGCACTGCGTCTGTCGGCCGGTTTTGGCGCAGGAATTGGACGGATGCGGGAGGTCTGCGGGGCCTTCTGCGGGGTGGTCACGGTCATCGGCTGGGTCTATGCCGATCCGGCTGACCCGACCGATAAATCCCGGATCTATGCTTTGGTGCAGGAAGCAGCGGAACTTTACCGTCAGCGCAATGGCGGCGGCAGCATCGTCTGCCGGGAACTGCTGGCCAAAGCCGGAGTGAAACCCAGCGCCGGCGCACAGGCTCAAGCGCGGGACGCTTCTTATTACAGCAAGCGCCCCTGTCCGGAACTGTGCCGGATCTGCGCAGACCTGTGTGTGGAGTTTCTGGCTTCCCACCCTGAGGGGCGGCATTGTGGTCCCATCGAGCTGTAAATCCGGACGACCAAAAGGAAAAGGAGAATAAACCTATGCAGATCAAGGAACTGAAACTGACCGGCGGGGGAAAGCTGGTCTGCTGGCTGCGGGATATACAGGAAAGCATGCCCCAGGTGCTCACCCGGCCGATGGTACTGGTGGTTCCCGGCGGCGGATACGAACATGTCAGCGCCCGGGAGGCAGACCCTGCTGCACTGCAGTTTGCTGCGGCGGGTTATCACACCGCCATTCTGTACTATGGAGTAGGAGAAAAAGCACGGGATTATCTTCCGCTGCGCCAAATCAGCCAGGCGCTGGGGCTGCTGCGGGCTCATGCCGCCGAATGGGGCATCCAGCCGGACAAAATCGCGGTCTGTGGTTTTTCAGCGGGCGGGCATCTGGCGCTTTCTTCGGCTGTTCTGGATCTGCCTCAGCCGGACCAGGCGGCTGCGCAGAACCGCCCCAACGCATTGATTCTGGCTTATCCGGTGATTTCCGCGGGCCTGTTTGCCCACCGGGGAAGCTTTGTGCAGCTGGCTGGGAGCGAGGATCTTGAAGCGCATCAGTGCTTCAGTCTGGAAAAAGCGGTGCATCCCGGAATGCCGCCGGTCTTTGTTTGGCATACAATGAACGACGAGACGGTGCCGGTTCAGAATACGCTGCTGCTGTTGGACGCGCTGCAAAAAGCAAAAGTCCCCTGTGAAGCACATTTGTTTGCGGAGGGAATCCACGGCGCCAGCATCTGTACCGCTGAGGTAAACACGCCTTTGCCCCGCGCTGCAAACTGGGTAAAACTTGCGCTGGATTGGCTGTCCGACCGATTTGCATATTATGTATGATCCGGTGCATCTGTCGTTTGTGAAAACTTTCCTCTTGCCCGCGGAGGGATTGACGTTGCATCTGAAAAAGGGTATACTACATTGGAGGAGGTAAGCTGCATCAAACCGGCGAACCTCTGTCCAAAACCAAGATACAAGAGTGAGGGATAGATATGGTACTTGATCCGACGGTGCCCAAGATCTCGGTCAAAGGGCTTCTGACCCAGGCGTTTTTGACCGGGTGGGATCGTACCGGCCGCAGCATTCCACAGGATGAATATTTGGAAAGTTCGATCCGGGTCATTGAAACGCTGCAGGTCGAGCCCGAGAGCCTTTATGCAGAGGAAGGCCTGGGGCTTTTGGATGGCGACGAGGTGGATCATCTGGATGATCTGCTGCGTGCGGACGGCCGCTGGCTCTACTATGGAGTCGAGGCAGAAAACTTCTTTTTGCTGCAATGGTACCCGGACGATGCTTCAGCCAAAGCAAAACTGGCTGAGCTGGAAGCGCTGGGAGATGGCAAACAGTATCTTGTGGATATGACCCTTCGCCGAGAGAATCCCTCTCAGGCGGAAAATTTCGGCAGCTCGTCGCCGGTTCAGCTGCATTCCTGAGCCGCGGCGCAGAGATACCTGCACAAACCGGAAGGACCGGAAGGAAGGGAGGAGGAGCCCATGGGCTTGTCTGAAACAGAACGTGAACACCTCCATGCCATGCTGGCACGGTACGAGGAAAGTCCTGAGGTGCAGCAAATGCGCCAGTACATCCAGCATGGCATGGTGACCACCTATGACCACTGCTTGAACGTCGTGCGGGTGAGTTTTTGGCTCAACCGCCGTATGCGCCTGGGCGCGGATGAGCGTTCCCTGGTGACCGGTGCACTGCTCCACGATTTTTATCTGTACGATTGGCATGTCAGCTCCAGTTTTACCGGCCTGCGGCATATCCTGCAGATGCACGGGTTTTCCCACCCGATGTACGCATGCCTGAATGCGCAGCGGTATTTCCAGATCAACAAGAAGGAACAGCAGATCATCTCCTGCCATATGTGGCCGCTGACCTTCCGCCATCTGCCCACCTGCCGCGAGGCGGTGATCGTCTGTCTGGCGGATAAATTCTGCTGTGTTCTTGAAAGCCTGATGCGCCACAAGCAGCGGGTGGAGATCTGCGTCTGATTTGGTCTGCACCGCTTTGGAGCCGCAAGGCCCCCAAGCAGATCTGAACGCATAAACAAGCGCCGCCCCCGGCAGCCTTCCTCGAATTGAGGAAGCGCCGGGAGCGGCGTTCTTTTGTCTATTACAGTTTGCGGAAGCCCTCCGGCTCGTCTGCAGCGCAGCGGCGTTCCATGAGGTAGGTGTCCAGCCAGCGGCCATGGCAATCCCGGGCAATTCGCTCTCTCCGGCCCACCATGCGGAATCCACATTTGGCGTGCAGGCGGCGGCTGGCCTCATTGTCCTGCAGTACGGTGGACTGCAGTGTCCAGTATCCGGCCTTTTCCGCTTCCTGGCAGAGAGCGTTCAGTAGATGGTATCCAAAACCTTTGCCCCGGAACTGTTCGCCCACATAGATGCTGACCTCAGCAACGCCGCGGTAGCACCAGCGCATGTTTACCCGGGAAAGCACCGCCCAACCGGCGATTTTTTCCCCGTCCAGCACCACCAGGCGGCACTCCTTGATGTGGGAGGCATCCCAGGCGGAATAGGGCGGGCACTCGGTTTGAAAGGTGGCATGCTCAGTGGCAATGCCTTCTTTATAGATTTTGGAGACTGCTTTCCAGTCCTCAGGCCGCATGGGCCGGATCAACATTTCACTCATGGTTTGTTCCGTTTCATGCCGGGAAGGCACAGGTCCTGCCCGGACCGTTTAAAAAGATGAATCACCGTAGAAGGGGCCGGCATCAGGCCGCAGTTCTGCTTCGGTGGAATAGCCGCTGGCCATCAGCTTTGCACGCATGGCTGCGTACAGCTCGGCAAAGGTCGCCTCATAATAAGGAATCACGAAGAGGGTCCCGACGCCGAACAGCAGAGCGCCCAGCAGACGCCAGCCAATGAAGGAAAGGTCCAGCACGAACATCCTCCATTTCTCTCCATCAGACATGATGCTGCTCAGCTCGGCTGCACGTGCGGGTGCAAGCTGCGGATTTTCAGCCAGCAGATACGGCACAAACCGGTATTCGTATCCTTTTATGATGCCGGGCACGATCAGCAGCAGCGTATACAGAAAGATGCGGATGTCCGAATAAAAGCACCCCCGGACCAGGCTCCAATAGTTCGGCCCGAACCCGGAAAAGAGGGTGAGGAACAGCGGTTCCTCAGAGCGGTTAAGGTTCATGTACCGGCACCAGCCCACCCGCACGATGGACATGAACAGGGCCTGTACCACAAGGAACAGCGCGAGCAACAGCAATACCGTCAAAAGGAGCCCCAGCGGCAGCAGCAGATAGAGCAACCGCTGAATCGCCGGGTTGACCGTATTTATGGCAACCGGCCCCAGATCGACGGTGCCTATGGCGGAAGGGTCAGAGCCTGCGGAACTGCCGGTGTTCAGTTGTCCGGTGAGCAGCGCGCCCACCAGGCAAACCAAAAACACCCGCCAGTATCGTCCGCGCAGCGCTTGCTTTGCGTTGTCCTTTAAGAGTTTGCGAGTCCACATACCAAACCTCCATTCTGCCTGCCTTTCCGGTGCGGAAGAGGGCAGGGCTTGTTTCAGGCAAACGTGGGGATGAGGTCAGTATAACAGATTTGGACTCACGGCACAATCAAGGGTTTGTTTTACTCGAGGCCGGGAAGAGAATCCAGCACCGTGATGCCCCGGGCGCTCAGCTGGGCGCGGGCAGCTTCCATGCGCTCTGCGCTCAGGAGTCCTCCCGGACGATGGGCGTCACAGCCAAGAATGGCCTTGACCGGGTATTCAGCAGCGATGTCCCAGAACTCCGGGGTGGTATACCCCAGGCGTCCTTCTCCGCGCAGAGTTGGCCCGATCAGATTGTATTCCAGCGGCAGATCCAGTTTGACCGCAGCCTGGCAGAGGATACGGCAGGTTTCCTCTGCCGCCTGGTCAAAAGCAGGGTACCGGTTCAAAAACAGATCCGGGTGGGCCAGATACCGATAGGCGCCGCTCTCCATTCCGGCAACGGTCATCTCTGCATAACGTTTCAGCTGATCGGGGGTGGAGGAGCGGCCAAAATAATCGCCGTTTTCATCGGTGCGGTCGTAGTGGTTGCCCAGAATCAGGTACTCGATGCCCAGCTCTTCTTTGACTTCCAGCAGCCAGTTCATATACCGCGGAAAATATTCCGCTTCCAGGCCGATGTGCAGCCGAATCTGTCCGGCATATTTCGCACGCAGCTCTTTTAAGGTGTGAACATACCCCGGCAGTTCCTCAGGCAGCATCCGGATATGGCTCACAAACCGGGGAGTGGCATAGGGCCAGGGTGCATGGTCTGCAAATCCCAGGATTTGATAGCCGTGTTTCAGAGCAGCCTGGATGTATTCCTCCTCAGAGCCTTCGGCATGATGGCATCGGGGCGTGTGGGTGTGATAGTTGGTAAGGATGGTTCCCGACATGGCGCTCCCTCCTGAAACCGTAAAAGACAAAATATTTTGACAATGTATGGCACTGTGGTAGAATAGAAAAAACAAGGAGACTGCAGGTCCGGTTCTGTGCGCAGTCCCGACTGCATATTATACCGCTGTTTTGCCCTGAATGCAATTCCCTTGGCCCATTCGGAAGAGGCAAAAAGCAGGATGGAGGAACATTTATGAGATTCAAACAGGTTCTTGTCGGCGCGCTGGGCGCACTTGTTCTGGCCTCAGCGCTGGTCCTGCCGGCCGCCGCACTGGGAGAGGCAAACATCACCGCCGATATGATCATGAAAGAGATCCGCGCCAATGAATCGCTGCAGCAAAGCGGAATCCTTTTGTATGAGAAGGGCTGGCTCTTTCCTGAGGCCGAATGCCAGAATGCAAATACGACCCTTTGGAACTATGTGCGGGGCGAAATGTCTGTGGATACGGCTCAGGGACTGAATCTCATCATTGAAAACTACAATGCGGGGACCCAAATCACCTACAAACTTTACACCGAGCAGGAGGTGGCGGAGGTTCCTGCGCGCCGGCGCAGTGAGATCTACTATTTCCCGGCAAAAAGCGAAAATGCCAAATACGCGCTGGTCGTGGGAGGCAACCTGATGGAGAACAGTGCGATCCTTCGGGAGGGCTGCTCCACCGCCTGGCAGCTGCACGAACTGGGCTATGCCGTATTTGTTCTGAACTACCGCATCTGGAACGACGCGATCAACAACGCTCCGCTGGAAGATGTGGGCCGTGCGGTGCAGTACATTACCACGCACGCCGAACAGTTTGATGTTCAGACCGACAACTATGCGCTTGTGGGATTTTCTTCTGGTGCGCATCTGGCCGGATTGTTTGGAACAAAGGAATTTGGATACCCTCAGTTTGGGGTGCCGAAGCCCAGCTTGCTGATGATGGGATACGGGGTCAATTCCTTTTTTACTCTCAGTCCTACCTATCACATGGTGATGGATGACGGCTGCTTTGACCAGCGGTACTATGATCTTGTGGTGAGCGACTACATTACTCCGGATTACCCTCCGGTGTACCATTGGTATGGCCTGAACGATCTTTCCCTGATAACTCTGTGGCAGCCCATCCAGGGCCCCAAACTGGAAAAAGCACTTGAGGAAAATGGTGTGCCCCACATAGAGCGGGTTTTCTGCAACGCGCCCCATTCCTGTTCCACCGGGCGAGGCACCGACGCTGAGGGCTGGCTGCTGGATGCGGTGGACTACTGGGAAGAACTGACCAACCCGGCTTTGCAGGCCGAAGAGGCAGCACAGCCCGGCGAAGCGGTCTGAAAAGGGAAGAGGACGGCAGATACTTATTTATAGAAGGAGGCGCAAAGGATGTCTTACGATCTCAATCAAACCTTTTTGAGCTTGGCTGCGGGTCTGCCGGACGATGTTGCCCGGCTGAAAGAAGCAGGGTTTTATAAAGAGGCCATTGCCCGGATCGACGAGCTGCTGGCAGAGGATTGGACCTCGACCCAGAACGGCGCAGACAAAACTGCGGCCCCAAATCCCACTCCCTGGGGTGTGAACTCTTTGAGCGCTGCGATGATTGCCCAGCGGGAGATGATGCGGCGGCTGCCGTCCTATTACTGCTTGACCGAGGAGCAGGCTGTGGCCCGAATGCAGCAGCAGGTGAAAGGTTTTACCCTGCAAGAGCTGCGCACCCTCACAGCCGCAGGACGGGTGGACTGGCGTTTTGTAGAGGGAGAACGGCGTTATCTGGACCGGTTTGACCAGACCCTTCTGGCGACCGATTCCTCCTTTGCGGCCCGCCGTCTGACTCCACCGGAAGATGCGGCATCGGCTCGCCTTCGCCGTGAAGGTCAGGCCCAGCAGATGAAGCAGAGGGGAGCGGTCTCGGCGCAAATTGCCATCCGGACCAGCATAGCCATCTCGAACAAGGCCTTTGCCGCAGCAATGGAAAAGGCGCGGGAGCTGGGGCGCAGCAGCCTGCATCTTCGTGCATGGCTGCCGCTGCCGGCGGCCTGTCCCGCTCAATCTGAAATCCGGCTGGAACAGTTTTCCGAACCGCCCTCCTTCATTGCCCCGGAGGATGCTCTTCAGCGCACCGTTTGCTGGGAGACAGATCTCCACACCAATCGTTCTTTTGAGGTCCAGTACAGCTACATCAGCACCGCAGCATATGCCGATCCGATGAGCTTTGAGCCGGACCCCGTTCAACCGGATTTCGACACCGGGGAACAAGCGCCGCATATCCTGTTTACCCCATATCTGCGGGCTTTGGCAGCCCAGCTTACCGCCGGGTGCTCCACTCCGGCCCAGAAGGCCCGGCGGATCTACGATTACATCACCCTGAATGTCCGCTATCATTATCAGCCTGGCTATTTTGTACTGGAGAACATTTCGGAACATTGTGCCCGGGACCGCCGGGGCGACTGCGGCATCATGGCGCTGACTTTTATCACACTGTGCCGGATCGCAGGCATCCCGGCCCGGTGGCAGAGCGGCCTTGCCGTTTCGCCTGAGCGCTGCGGCTGCCACGACTGGGCGATGTTCTATATTGCTCCCAAGGGCTGGATGTACGCCGATTGCTCTTACGGTGCTTCCATGGCCCGGGTAGGCCGGGAGGATCTGCGGCTGCATTATTTCGGCAGTCTGGACCCGGGCCGCATGGTGGCAAACCGGGCATTTCAGGCGCCGTTTGAACCGCCCATGACCGGCTTCCGCAGCGACCCCTACGATAATCAGACCGGGGAAATCGAGCTGGACGGAGTGGGACTCACCGGGAGCGAACTGGTCAGCAGCAAACAGACAGTATTGTATCAGGAGCTGGAAGAACCAGCAGGCTGATTGTCAAACAATGCCGCTAAAGATGACTTTTGCGGCGGAAAGAGAGGAACGCATCATGGAACAGATCGTGGCGGTGCTCTATCTGATCCTGCTGGTGACAGCAAATGTCCTGCTGGCCGTTCTGCTTCTGCGCACGCTGCGTAAAGACCAGGACAACGCCCCCGAGCAGATGCAGGAGTGGCTGGATCAGCGGCTGACGCAGCAGGGGGAGGACTACGACCGCAAACTGCGTGCCAGCCAGGCCGCTTTGGCCGATCAGACCTATACCGCTGTGCGCGGAGTGGGGGAGACTCTGCAGGGGTCGGTCCAGGGCATGGGGCGGCTGCTCACCGGCAGCCAGGATACCCAGCAGCGTACCCTGGAGCGCCGGATGCAGGCGCTGGAGGCGACCAATGAGCGCAAACTCAGTGAGATGCGCCAGACTCTGGCCGAAGGTCTGGAGGCACTGCGGGCGGAAAATACCCGCAAACTGGATGAGATCCGACATACAGTGGACGAACAGCTCCAGGATACTCTGCAAAAGCGGGTCACCGAAAGCTTCCAGGCAGTGAATCAGCAGCTGGAACAGGTCTATAAGGGGCTGGGAGAGATGCAGACCCTCGCGTCGGATGTGGGCGGGCTCAAACAGGTACTCTCGGGGGTAAAGACCCGCGGCATTCTGGGTGAGATCCAACTGGGCGCCATTCTGGAAGAGATCCTGGCGCCCGAACAGTACGAGACCAATGTAGCGACCATTCCCGGCTCCGCACAGCGGGTGGAATATGCAGTCAAGCTGCCTGGCATCGACGGCAACACGGTCTGGCTGCCCATTGACTCCAAATTCCCCGGCGATACTTATGCTCATTTACAGGATGCGGCGGCTTCCGGCGATGCACAGGCGGTGGCTGAGGCCCGCCGCGCACTGGAACAGGTGCTGCGGTCAGAAGCAAAGGACATTCGTCAGAAATATGTCGAGCCGCCCTACACGACAAACTTCGGCATCCTCTTTTTACCCTTTGAAGGGCTGTATGCCGAGGTCGTGAACTGCGGCCTTCTGGAGGTGCTTCAGCGGGAGTATCAGATCAATCTGGCGGGCCCCAGCACCATGGCGGCGCTGCTCAACAGCCTTCAGATGGGCTTCAAGACCCTGGCCATTCAAAAGCGTTCCAGCGAGGTCTGGCAGGTGCTGGGCGCAGTAAAAACCGAATTTGAAAAGTTTGGCCGCGGACTGGATAAGATGCAGCAGCGTCTGCGCCAGACCGATGAGGAGCTGGATCAGCTGATTGGAGTGCGTACGCGGGCCATCAACCGCAAGCTGCGCCAGGTGCAGACGCTGGAGGACAATCAGGCTGCTTCGGTGCTGGAGCTGGAAGCTGAACCTGGCCGCCCTGCCCGGGCTCTGCTTTCCGACGAGGATGAGTCTCCTGGGGATTGATTTCCGCAAGGGGCTGTGTTATGATACAAGCGCGCCGGACCAGGGAATCATCCGCGGGGTAAAGGCGCGGGTTTAAAAAATGCGCTGAGAGGAGAAACAGATATGAATGTAAAAAAAGTGACCGATGCCGTGTGGGGCATTGGCGTGAACGATACCGACCTGGATCTGTTTGAAAGTCAGTACCCTATCCCGGCTGGCGTGAGCTATAACTCCTATGTCATCCTGGATGAAAAGGTAGCTGTGATGGATACGGTGGACGCCCGCGCCACCGAACCCTGGCTGGAAAATCTGGCTGCTGCGCTGGACGGCCGTACCCCGGATTATCTGGTTGTCTCCCACATGGAGCCGGATCACGGCGCCAATGTGGCCCGGCTGGCTGCACAGTATCCTCAGATGCAGCTGGTGGGCAACGCCAAGACCTTCCAGATGATGGAACAGTTCTTCGGTGCTTCCTTTGTTTCTCCTGAGCGCCGCGTGGTGGTCAAGGAAGGGGACAAGCTGGAGCTGGGCAGCCATAGCCTGACCTTTGTTTTTGCGCCGATGGTTCACTGGCCGGAGGTTATGGTGAGCTATGAATCCAGCGAGAAGATCCTCTTCTCTGCCGATGGGTTCGGCCGTTTCGGCGCGGTGCAGGGGAATGAGAATCCGGACAACTGGGTCGAGGAAGCCCGCCGCTACTACCTGAATATTGTGGGCAAGTACGGTCCTCAGGTGCTGGCACTGCTCAAAAAGGCTGCGGCGCTGGACATCCGCACCATCTGCCCGCTGCATGGGCCGGTGCTCACCGGGGACCTGTCCTCCTATCTGAAGCTGTACACCACCTGGGCTTCCTATGAGCCGGAGGCAGCGCAGGATATTCTGGTAGCAAGTGCCTCCATCCATGGCCACACCCGCGCCGCCGCTCATGCGCTGGCTGAGATCCTGCGCGCCAAAGGTGCACAGGTGACCGAGATGGATCTGTCCCGTGTGGAGGTCTCCTACGCGGTGGCCGAGGCCTTCCGCTGCGGCAAAATGGTGCTTG
>CALXGY010000158.1 GCA_944387955.1 uncultured Faecalibacterium sp.
ATTGCCACATTTCCTATTGATCCACCAATAATCCCTAATATAACATCTCCTTTTTGAATATTTGTTCTTGGATTTTCTTTTTCAAATCCTTCTTGATCGGTATACCTATCTACATTTTCAAATGTAATAAGGCCATTTTTTATGTTCTTCGCGCTTATAACCGGATACCCTTCCCCCGAATTGGTTGGCGGATTATGAGAGCCATCTGTTAATTTAGAGGTAATATTACCCAGCCTCACCCACATCCACCCCTCGGGGATCTCGAAGGGCTTTTCGTCCTCGGTGATCTCGGGCAGGGGTTTTTCTTTTTTGAGCTTGCCCTCTTTAATCAGCCGCTGCTTTTCGGCCTGGATCTGGGCGTAAAGTTCTTGGGCGGTTCCCTCCTCGGGGCGCTGCTCTACCAGTTTGCCCTGGATGGCCTGCTGAAGGATGGACTTCTTCATATCCTCGGGGAAACGGCGGTTGAAGTCTTCCAGCTTGGTCCAGGCCTGTTCATAGCGGTCCACCAAGGGAAGAAGTTCCTCAATTTTTGCCACGATTCGCTTTTGCTCTGCAAGAGGTGGGAGCGGAAAGCACATATTTAGAATACTTCCTCTATCAATCCCCGGAATCACTCCTTGTCCCTTGGCTTTAACATAAGAAATGCTTGCTTGTAGGAAAAATCGAATATAGCTCATGTCCATGGCCTCCATTAATCTTATAGCCATGATCTGACGAGCTATATGCGCTTTGTCTACATCGCAAAACACTGTTTTACCATATCCAGAACCTTTGCAAACAAGCAAAACATCTCCTCTGTATGCGAAATTTTTAGGGATTTCAGTCCATCTTGAAACTATAACCCCATCGCTAGACAAACTGCTTGCTCCGGTAATATAGACAGTTCCCCGGCCTTGTTCGTTATACTCATCAGGCTTAAAGTCAGTGCCTGACACTAGACTTATGATACTTCCAAACCTCACCCACATCCACCCCTCTGGAATCTCGAAGGGCTTCTCTTCCTCGGTGATCTCGGGCAGAGGCTTTTCTTTTTTGAGCTTGCCTTCCTTAATAAGCCGCTGTTTCTCGGCCTGGATCTGGGCGTAAAGCTCCTGGGCGGTGCCCTCTTCGGGGCGCTGCTCTACCAGCTTGCCCTGGATGGCAAGCTGCAAAATGCTGTTTTTCAGTTCCTGCGGGGTCATTCGGCGTTTCCTCCCAGCTTGGCGGTGATTTCAGCCAGGACCCGGTCGATCTCGGCGTTCAGCGAGGCCCGCTGCTCTTCGTACCGGTGGATCAGGTCCAGCGGGGCCAGGATCTCTTCTTCCTGGTGGGGGTAGCCGCACTGGTCCAGGTTGTAGCCCAGCTCCTGGGCCAGCTGCCGGGCGGTGAACTGTTTGGCCTTGTCGAAGCCGTCCACCGTCAGTTCCCGGCGGTTGTCCCACCACTCGGTCACCGGGTCGAAGTGTTCCAGCTTCATGGGCTTGGTCTTGCTGAAATGCTTGTACCCCTCGGGCATATCCAGCCGGTAGAACCAGGTGGTTTCGGTGGGGCCGGTGTTGTCAAAGAAGAGGATGTTGGTGGTGATGGAGGTATACGGGGAAAAGACGCTGCCCGGCATCCGGACGATGGTGTGGAGGTTGAACTCACTGAGCAGCTTTTTCTTGATGTTCAGTTTGGCGTTGTCGGTGCCGAACAAAAAGCCGTCGGGCAGGATCACCGCCGCCCGTCCGCCGGGCTTGAGCCGGTACATGATCACCGACATGAACAGGTCCGCGGTTTCGCTGCTGGCAAGGTCCCCCGGAAAATGGTTTTTCACATCCGCTTTCTCGCTGCCGCCGTAGGGGGGATTCATCAGGATCACATCAAAGCTGTCGGCGGCGGTGTAGTCCAGCAGATGCCGCTGCAGGGTGTTGGCGTGGTAGACCTGGGGGTTGTCAAGGTCGTGCAGCAGCAGATTTGTGACGCATAGCATGTAGGGAAACTGCTTTTTCTCGATGCCGTAGATGGAATGGCTGAAGGCCGCCCCGTCTTCGGTGGTCTTGACCTGTTTGTGCAGCTCCTTCAGCCAGCTGACCAGAAAGCCGCCGGTACCGCAGGCAAAGTCGGCCATCTGCTCCCCGATCCGGGGGCGGATGGTCCGGGCCATAAAGTCGGTGACCGCCCGGGGGGTGTAGAACTCGCCCGCCGAGCCTGCGCTTTGCAGCTCTTTCAGGATGGTCTCGTAGATCTCGCCAAAGGCGTGGCTCTCCCGGTAGTCGTCCAGCTTCAGATCGTCGATGATGTTCACCACCTGCCGTAGCAGCACGCCGTCCTTCATGTAGTTGTTGGCCTCGGCGAACATGGTCTGCACAATGGCCTTGCGGATGGGGGTATCGGCGTCCACCGGCAGGGTCTTCAAGGTGGGGAACAGGGTGTTGTTGACAAAGTCCAGGAGCTTGTCGCCGGTCATCTCTCTGCCGTCTTTTCTGGCCGCCCAGCTGTCCCAGCGGCAGGGCTCGGGGATGATGGACTGATAGTCTTCATCCGCCCATTCCCAGTCCGCTTCTTTGGTGGCGTATACCTTTAAAAACAGCAGCCAGACGATCTGCTCGATGCGCGGGGCGTCGCCGTTGATGCCCGCGTCGTTGCGCATAATGTCCCGCAGCCGTTTGACAAATCCGGATAAATTGCTCATGCGTCAAATAACCTCATTCATGTAAATTTCGTTTTCCAGTTCTTTCAGGGCCTGGCGGTAACCTTCCCGCCCGCCGAAATAGCCCGCGATCCTGGCAGGCTTGCCCATCTTGAGGAAGGGCTCCAGCCGGAGAATTTCCGTCTTCTCGATCTCATAGATGCCGGTGCTGCTGTACTTGTCCAGCAGCGCCTCCAGCACCTCCCGGGCGGCAGGGCTGTACCTGCTCAGGAAATCCCGCTTTTTCACATTGCCCGCCCGCTCGGCCCGGGTGAGGGGCTTTTTGTCGAAGGCCACATGGCAGATGAAGTCGAAGTCGTCCACATCCGCCATCCCCTGTTCCCTCTTCACCTGTTCCAGGTCGATGCCCCGCTGGCGCAGAAGGTCCCGAATGACCTCCTTTTTCTCCTGGGCGCTCCACTGACGGATGAAATTGTCCAGGGAAGCATACCGGCCCAGGATGTTCTCTTTGGTGTAGTCCACGATGCTTTCCTGCCGCAGGAGCTTGCCGTCGGCGTCATAGATGGAGACGGTTTTCTGGATGATCTGCACCTTGCAGCCGTTTTCATCCACAATGGGCAGGGGCTGCTTTGCAGAGCCGTCGGGCTGATCGGGATCGCCGCCGGGCTGCTCATGGTCCTTCGGCGGCATCTCTTTTTCCCCGGCGGTCCCGAAGCCCTCGTGGATCTCCAGCGGGCCGTCCCAATCGGGGTCCGCAAACAGGCGGGTCACGTTGCGGAAGTCCATCACCACAAAGTGGGTCTTGCCCTCTTTTTCCCGCAGACGGGTGCCCCGCCCGATGATCTGCTTGAACTCGGTCATGGGGCCTATCATCTCTTCCGGCACAATTAGCTTGGGCATTTTGCAGTCTGCGCCGGTGGGCAGCAGCTTTGGGGTGGTGGAGAGCACCGGATATTTTTGGGTC
>CALXGY010000159.1 GCA_944387955.1 uncultured Faecalibacterium sp.
GGCCCATTGAAATTTTAGATTTCCCAGAACTACGCAAAAAACGCTGTTCCCAATCGGCGAAAACCGAGGGAGCAGCGTTTTTTGCGTAGGTTTATCTGCGGCTTTTCCAAGAGGAAGCCGTGTATCTTCAGGCTTCCCTCTCTGAGGGAAGTGCCGCGCAGCGGCAAAAGGAGTTACCTTAGAAGATGGCTGTATTGATGCTGTTATGGGCAGAATTATTCACCAAGCGGCATCAATACTTTTTGATTTTAAGGTAACTCCCTCAGTCTCGCTTCGCTCGCCAGCTCCCTTGGCGAGGGAGCCTGGTCGGGTGGTGCAGACCGTGAAGCATTTTGCAACAGCCCGGTTTTTTGTTTCCGGCATGATCGGCAGTCTGTGCGCATAGGATGGTTTACAGGCGGAGTGCCGGCAAGGAGGAAACGCGATGCAGATGGAACGAGTAAACCAGGAGCGGGCGCAGCAGCAAAACGCGCAGGCGGCTGCCGAAGGAACCCCTCATGATCTGATCCTGGAAGGACGGAAGAACCTGACCGTCACAGGGGTTCGGCGGGTGATCCACTGTGAGCCCGAGAGCGCCGCCATTGAGACCGGCTGCGGGGTGCTGCACCTGTCCGGCGCACAGCTCAGTGTTACCGCCCTGGACCTGGATCTGGGGGAGGCGAAGCTCAGCGGCCGGATCGATGCGATGGAGTACACCGAGACCCGCACCCCAGGCGGCTTTTTCCGCCGTCTGGTGCGCTGATGGCTCCGCTGGTCCAGCCCTGGCAGGCAGGGCAGGAGCTTGCGGCCTGCCTGTGCCTTGGGGCGGCGGCGGGCGCGCTGCGCAGCCTTGCCCCGCCCAAAGGAAGAGGGGCGATTTTGCCGGATTTTTTGCTGGTGGGGCTGCTTTTGACCCTGCTGCAAAGCTATGCGGCCGGATACAGTGCTGCCGGTTCGCTGCGGTGGTACATGCTGGCGGGGGGCATGACCGGAGCGGCGGCGGCCCAGGCGCTGCTGACACCGGCGGCGGCCTTTTTGTTCCGTTTGGCGGCGCTGCCGCTGCACGCTCTTGGATGGCTGTGGAAACAGACCGGGGCCAGGGCCTGGGCGGCGTTTTTGGCGGCGCGGGCAGCGAAGAAAGCGGAAAAAAGACGAAGAAAAAATGAGCAAAATACCTTGCCAAAGGAGCAGAAGTTGTTGTATAATTCCAATGTATAGGCAATCAGTGCGGCGCGGCCTGTCCGCCCGCGGGAAGGAAATGGGGGAGAACAAATGGCGCAGAGCCGCAAAAAAAGGAAAAAGGTACTGCGTTCAGCCGGCAGACTGTTCTTCCTTCTGCTGCTGTTCAGCATGCTGGCAGCCTATATTTCCAATCAGGTGACCATCAGCTCCAAGCGTGCTGAACTGGAGAGCCTCAACGAGCAGATCGAACAGCAAAAGACCGAAAACCAGGAGATGGAACGAATCCTCAGCGGAGATGCGGACGAGGCCACCGAGTGGGTCGCCCGGGATTCCTATGGGTATGCGGCACCCAATGAGCGGATCATCATCGACGTTTCCGGCAACTGACAAACCGCAGAGGGCTGCTTTTGCGGGCGGCCCGCATCATTTTTTGAAACAAGAACAAGGAGAATCGTGTTTTGGTGATTGAGGTAGACAGCGTATTTGAAGGCAAGGTGACCGGGGTCAAACCCTTCGGCGCCTTTGTTGCCCTGCCCGAGGGAAAGACGGGCATGGTCCACATTTCCGAGGTGTCCAACGAGTATGTGCAGGACATCCACAGCGTCCTGCAGGACGGTCAGACGGTGCGGGTCAAGGTGATCAACATTGCGCCGGATGGCAAGATCGCGCTGTCCATCAAGCGGCTGCTGCCTCCGCCTGCACCCCGTACTCCGCGGGAGGGCGGCCGCGGCCCGGCCCGCTCCGGCTCGGGTTCCGGTGCGCCCCGGGGCAAACGTCCCGCCCGCAGCGAGGCACCCCGGGTCTGGCAGCCCAAGCCGGTTTACAAGAGCGAGAATATGTCCTTTGAGGACATGATGAGCCGCTTCAAGAGCCAGAGCGAAGAGAAGATGGCGGACCTGGACCACGAGACCAACAGCCGCCGGGGCGGCGGCTATGCCCCCCGCAGCCGTCGGGGCCGCTGAAAAACGGAATGAAAATTGCAGCGGGCCTGCCCCTCAGCGGGGCGGGCCTGTTTTTTGGCTGCGGGCAGACTGCCGGCAGCAGAAAGGAAAGGATCATATGTCTGCACGATTTGAACTGGTGGCCCCCTGCTTTTTCGGCTGCGAGTCCACCGCCGCCTTTGAGCTGCGGCGTCTGGGAGCGGAGGATGTCCAGGTGACCGACGGCCGCCTGAGCTTCTCGGGCGGGGCGGAGATCATCGCCGCCGCAAACCTCAATCTCCGGGCCGCCGAACGGGTGCTGCTGGTGCTGGCCAGATACCCGGCCGACAACTTCGACGCCCTCTTCGACGGGGTCTATGCCATCCACTGGGAAGAGTTTTTGCCCGCCGATGCAGCCTTCCCGGTCACCGGTTCCAGCCTCAACAGCAAGCTGACCAGCATCCCGGCCTGTCAGAGTGTGATCAAGAAGGCCATTGTCAAGCGGCTGATGCAGGGCCACCACACCAGCCGTCTGCCCGAAACCGGTGTGGAGTACAAGATCCGGTTCATGCTGCGCAAGGACCAGTGCGAGATCATGCTGGACACCACCGGCGAGGGCCTGCACAAGCGGGGCTATCGCCGCAACGCCATGGAGGCCCCGCTGCGGGAGACCCTGGCCGCCACCATCGCGGACCTGGGCCGGGTACGCCGGGACAGCCTGGTGGAGGACCCCTTCTGCGGCAGCGGTACCCTGGTCATTGAGTCGGCCCTCAAGGCGCTGAACATTGCTCCCGGCCTCAAGCGCCGGTTTGCCGCCGAGCGGTATGGGTTCATCCCGGCTTCGGTTTGGGCCGAGCAGCGCCAGAAGGCTCTGGCGGAGTCCAAGCTGGACGCCAAGTTCGAGGGCGTCGGCTACGACATCGACCCCGCCGCAGTGGCGCTGGCCAACGCCAATGCCCGGCTGGCCGGGGTGGACCGGTGCTGCCGGTTCGAGGTGGCGGATGTGGCCAACTTTGCAGCCCGTCCCGAGGCCATCGTGCTGACCAACCCCCCCTACGGCGAGCGGATGAGCACCATCGAAGGCGCGGCCCGGCTGGCCCGCACCTTCGGTCAGCAGATGGCGGCCCATCCCTGCGCGGGCGTTTATGCCATTACCGCAGATATGGACTTTGAGACCCACTACGGCAAGCGTGCTGCCAAGCGCCGCAAGATGTACAACGGCATGATCCCCTGCCAGGTGTATATGTACTACACTCTGCCCGAGCGCAAAGGCGCTCCCCAGGCGGCAAAACCGATGCCCAAGAGCGGTTTTGACGGCAAACGCAGCGCCGCGCCGGGCAGAAAAGATAAGGTTTGAGCCGCTTTTTTCGCAAATATTTTGGCCGTCCCGCCCGTTGGGACGGCTTTTTTGATGCCCGAAAAGGCTCGTTCAAATTTTTGTACAAGTAAAGATGGGTGAAATGAGAAAATTTTCAACTATGAAAAATAAACGTATTTAGGATAAAAATAAAATAAAATGCCCTGAATTTGAGCTGTAAAAAGCGACAAATGCCTGGACATTTGATGTTGACAGTTGCAAGCGGAACAAAAATGGATTATACTACCTTTATAGCATGCGGCAGACGAGCTGCCGCGGCTCGGATTGAAGGGATGTGCCGTCCATGAAAGGCCGATTGCAGCCTTATTTCAGTGAGTTGACGATCCGGGATTACAACACCTATCTGCGTTATGCCCGGGGCGTATACCGTCAGCTGCGGGTGGAGTATGGGTTACTCTCCTGCACACTTTTGGGACATCAGGGGGTAGTGTTTGCTCTTTTGTCCGACAGCCTGGCCGGACGTCCCGCCACCTGCCGGGTGGAGCACCTGCCCGGCACCTTTCACTGGCGCCCGATGATGTGTCAGACCAAGGGCATCCGCATGGCGGCCCAGGTCCAGATGCTGATGGGCTGGCACCAGCTGATGGATCAGAAGCCCAGCGAGATGCCCCTCGGAAAGCGGCTGTTCCGGCGGCTGATCCAGCTGTGCCTGCGCCGCTCCTTTGAAAAAGCGGTCCGGGAGGACCCGTCCATTGAGCGGCTGATCTGTCAGCAGCGGGCCCAGGCCGAGGTGCAGACCGCGCTGCGGGGGCGCAGTTATGAGGCGGCCGCCGAGCCCATGAGCAACGTTTACGGTGCGGTGTATGCGCTGCTGTCCACCGAGGAGCTTGCCTCCCGGAAAAATCTGTTTTTTATCGGCAGCTGCATTGGGCGGGCCTTCTGCCTGCTGGACATGGCTGAGCGCCAGGCCCAGGACCAGAAAAAGAACCGCTACAATGTATTTTTGGAAAACGGTCTGAGCTGCGAGGCTGCCAAGGAGAACGCACGCCGTCAGGCCATCGGGGCGGTAAATGAGCTGGCCCGTGCCTATGCGATGCTGGACATCAAGCTCAACCGTTCCCTTTTGGACAACATTATGATCCTGGGGCTGCGCAATGCGGTGGACCCGCTGGAGCGCCCGGATCTGTATTGGGAGACGCCATGAAATCTCACCAGAACAGTTGGAACATTGCTTTCTGCGGGATGGCGGCCGCCGTATCGGTGGCCGTGATGCTGCTGGGGGCGGTGTTCCCGATTGCTATGTTTATCGCCCCTGCGGCAGCAGGTTTTTTGGTTTCGGTGGTCTGCACCGAGTGCGGGCGCAAGCTGGCCCTGACCGCCTACGGCGCGGTGAGCCTTCTGGGCATCTTGTTCGTGCCGGACAAAGAGGTCGCCCTGAGCTATGCGCTGCTTTTGGGATATTATCCGCTGGTCAAGCCCTGGTTTGACCGGCTGCGCCCTGCTGTGCTGCGCTGGGCGGCCAAGATCCTGCTGTGCAACGGAGCTGTGGCGGTCATGTATGGACTGCTGCTGATCTTCTTTCCGGCCGGAGAGATGGAGCAGGCCTTTCAGGCTGCGGCTCTCGTCCTGGCCGGTTTTACGCTGCTGCTGGGAAATATTGCTTTTTTGCTTTACGACCGGGCGCTGGTCAATCTGCTGCGGGTCTATTGCGTCCTCTGGCAGCCAAGGCTGCACCGGATGCTGGGCCGCCATTGACCGGACCGGTTTTTTGATAAAGAGAAAGGGGAGAGGCAGCGCCGCCAGTTGACAAAAAGCGCCGGGCCACGCGGGTGATAGCCGTGAGGGTGACGAGGAGAAAAATCATCGAAAGATTCGGCGGATGTTTTTCCGGCTGAGGGCTATACCAGCCGACAGAGAGGGGCAAAAACCGGCAGCAATACCGGAACAGATTCCCTCAAAGCAAGCCATACAAGAGAATATATATGTAGAAAGCCGACCTCGCCCGCAGAAAATGCGGCTGCAAAGGGGTCGGTCTGGAGGTGTTTTCTTATGTGTGGTATTGTTGGCTATGCAGGCAGACGCTGCGCCCAGGATGTTCTGCTGGAAGGTCTCACCAAGCTGGAGTATCGGGGATACGACTCGGCAGGCGTGGCCCTGGCTGAGAAAGAGGGCATCCGGGTGGTCAAGAGCAAGGGCCGCCTGTCCACCCTGCGGGAAAAGCTGGCCGCCGCCCAGCTGCCCAGCTGCGGCTGCGGCATCGGACATACCCGCTGGGCTACCCACGGGGAACCCAGCGACGTGAACAGCCATCCCCATGCGACCCCCAAGGTCAGCATCGTGCACAACGGCATCATCGAGAATTACGGCTCCCTCAAGGAGCTTCTGGCCGCCCATGGCTATACCTTTGAGAGCGAAACCGATACCGAAGTACTGGTCAAGCTCATCGACAGCTGCTACCAGGGAGACCCCATCAAAGCCCTGATGGATGCTCTGAGCAAGGTTCGGGGCAGCTATGCGCTGGCGGTGCTCTTTGCCGATTACCCGGATACTGTTTTTGCGGTCCGGCGGGAAAGCCCGCTGATCGTGGGGTATGGTGAGGGTGAAAACTTTGTGGCGTCGGACATCCCGGCTCTGCTCAAGTATACCCGTCGGTACAGCGTGCTGGATGAAGGGGATATCGTGGTCTGCAAAGCCGGAGAGATCCGGTTTTACAATGAATTCGGCGAGCCGGCGGAACACCCGGTGCTCACCGCCGACTGGGACATTGAAGCAGCGGAAAAGGGCGGCTACCCCCATTTCCTGCTCAAGGAGATCCACGCGCAGCCCGCCGCCATCACAGCCACCCTCAGCCCCCGGATCGAGGAGGGGATGCCTGCACTGCGTATTCCGGAACTGACCGACGAGGCGCTGCGCCGGATCTCCAAGATCCATCTGGTGGCCTGTGGTACCGCCATGCATGCAGGTATGGTGGGACGCACCGCCATTGAAAAGCTGGCCCGGGTGCCCGCCGAGGTGACCATTGCCAGCGAGTTCCGGTATCAGGACCCGATTTTGAGCCCGGAGGATCTGGTCATCATCATCAGCCAGTCGGGAGAGACCAGCGATACCCTGGCCGCCCTCAAACTGGCCAAGAGCCGCGGGGTGCCGGTGCTGGCCATCGTCAATGTGGTGGGCAGTTCCATCGCCCGGGCCGCAGATTATGTGCTCTATACCTATGCCGGGCCGGAGATCGCAGTGGCTTCCACCAAGGCCTACACGGTGCAGATGTGCGTGCTCTATCTGTTCGCTCTGCGGCTTGCTTATGCCCGGGGGCGGCTGGATGAGGCCGAAACCCGCCGTTATACCGCCCAGCTCCAGAAGGCCTCCGAGATCCAGAAGCTGCGGCTGGATGACTGCGAGTATATTAAGTATCTGGCTAGCCGTTTTGTAAATATTCAGAGCTGCTTTTTCATTGGCCGGGGCTTTGATTATGCCCTTTCGCTGGAGGGAAGCCTCAAGCTCAAGGAGATCAGCTATGTCCACTGCGAGGCCTACCCGGCTGGAGAACTCAAACACGGCACCATCAGCCTGATTACCGATGGTATCCCGGTCATCGGCCTGGCTACCCAGAAATCGGTCTATGAAAAGACCCTCTCCAACATCAAGGAGACCAAGAGCCGGGGGGCTTCGGTGATTCTGTTCACCACCAAAGGGGCCCAGGTGCCCGAAGGGGTGGCGGATTACGTCATCCGGCTGGAGGAGTATGAGGACATTTTCATGCCGCTGCAGCTCATTGTGCCGCTGCAGCTCTTCGCCTATTATATGGCGGTGCTCCGTGGCTGCGACGTGGATAAACCCCGCAACCTCGCCAAGAGCGTAACGGTGGAATAATCATACTGGTTATTACGAATGGTATTATAAACACAGCAAGCTCCCTGCCGGCGCTGTACTGCCGGCAGGGAGCTTTTTGATGGAGCAAAAAAGCGCGGCGTCCTGCTGGGACGCCGCGCTTTGGAGTCTTGTCCTTTTCGCCCTCAAAAAGGGCCGGAAAAAGGCTTTATATGGCCCAGGCTTACCAGAACCAATACCGCTTCTTGACCACGATATAGACCACCACAATGGCCAGCAGGACGACGCCTGCCGCGATCAGGGCGTAAAGGTTCATGCCGATGAAGGTCAGGGTCTCGTTGGTCAGCAGATAGCTGCCTGCCGTATCGGCGGTGATTACCCCGTTCTTCAGGTTGTCCAGGTACTGCCACTGGTCCGACGCGCTGTTGAGCAGGTAGAGCCGGGAGTAACCGGCGTTTTCGCCCTCCAGATGGATCTCCACCGCAGCGGGCAGAGCACTGCCGTTGTTCAGAACGAACTCCAGCCCCTTTTCTGCCGGGGTAAAGACCAGCAGCGTATCCAGTTCGTTGGAGGTGTTCTTGATCTGGGAACCGTGGATGGTCAGCTGATATCCCGAACCGGTGAGGGTCAGGGTTTTGCCGGAGCTGCGCAGCGCATCCAGATAGGCTTTGGTGAGCACCGGTACGTCACTCTGGGCCAGGGTCAGGCTGCTGCCCTCGGCCTGGGAAATCTGCTGCAGGATGGGGTCGGTTTCGGTCTGCTGATCTTCCGGGGAAGACTCAGAGGAGCCGCTGGGATCGTCGGTGGTTCCCGAGCTGCTGGAGCTCTGGTTGACGATGACCGTCACCATGGAGGAGGAATCCCCGTTGGTGACCACGATGGAGGTGCTGCCGGTGCCCACGGCGGTGATGACGCCGCCCGAGCTGACGGTGGCAACCGACCGGTCGTTGGAGCGGAAGCTCAGCCCCTGGGGGGCAGAGGAGGGGGTAACGCTGCCGGTGATGGTAAAGCTCGCACCCGGTTTAAGCACCACATAGTTGGTGTTCAGGTGGATGCCGTCGGTGGAAACCGAGACGGTCACCTCCACCGAGCGCACCACGTCCCCGCACTGGGCGGTGATGGTGGCCTTGCCCTTGCCTACGGCGGTCACCTTGCCGAAGTTGTTCACGGTGGCGACCTTACTGTTGGAAGAGGAGAAGGTTACCTGAGCCGTAGAGGCGGCAGAAGAGGGGCTGACCGCAATGGACAGATTGGCGGTTTCTCCCACCGAGAGGGTGGAAGGGGAGAGGGTCAGGTCCATATCGGTGACCACCGTCGCCGGGTCGGGCAGAACCGTGATCTGGTAGTAGCTGGTCACCCCGTCCGCCGTGGCAGCCACCCGGGTGGTGCCCTCGGCCACAGCGCCGATCATACCATTGTCTCCCACCACCACGATGTTGCTGTCCTCAGACACGAAGGTGAGGATGGGGTTGGTAGCATCCGACGGCAGAACCACCGGGGTCAGCTGCTGCGTTTCGCCCACAGTCATGGTGGACTTATAGCTGCCCAGCTCGATGCTTTCCACCGGTACAGGCTTCTGCCAGGGCCACTGGACGCTCAGCGCCGGGCCCACCAGCACCGAGGCAGCTCCCGCTGTGGGAACAGCTGCCCCCGCTGCCAGAAGGCCAGCCAGCAGAAAGCAGGCGGCCATTCGTTTCGCGTTTCGTATCATCTTCAAATATTACCTCTTGTTCGGAATCGGACTCAGCGCACCAGCACGCCCAGCGCCTCCAGTACATACTGGAAGTAGGTGACCTCGTCGTACTGGATACGGGCCGTCACGCTCATACCGTTGGAGAGGTCCACCTTATCGCCGCTTTTGCTGACCAGATAGGTGCTGTCCGGCTTGACGATGACCTTATAGAAGGCGGTCTCGCCGGTGCTGGTTACGTCGCTGTCGATGGAGGTCACGGTACCGGTCAGGGTACCATAGGCAGTCTGCGCCAGGCCGGTAATGGCGATGGTGCAGGGATCTCCCTCGTGCAGCAGCGGGCGGTCGCTCAGAGAGGCGTAAGCCACAATCTCGTAGTCCGAATTTTCGCTGGAAATGGTGGCCAGAACAGACCCGGCCGACAGCACCATGCCTTCTTTATAGGCGGTATCCATGTGGATGACGCCCGAGGTGGTGGCATAGATGTAGTAGTCGTTGGCGCCGGTGCTCAGGGCGTCCAGCTGGCTTTGGATGTTGTCGATGTTGCTCTGCAGGTTGGTCACATTCTGAGAGGCCGACTGCAGGGCGGAATAGTACAGCTCTTCCAGCTGGCTTTGGTTCTGCTCCATCAGAGCCTGGATCTGGGCCTCGGTATAGCCTGCGGCCTGGTAAGCCGAGGAATCAAAGGTCTTCTGGGCCACCTGGCTCTGATAGTTCTCGTACTGGAAGTAGTAAGGCTGATCGGCGGGATCGGTTTCGCTGAAGTAGTTGGTATTGTCCTGGATGGAGCGGATCAGCTTGTTGTACTGCTCCAGCTGGGTCTGGTAGATGGCCAGCTGGTCCTCCAGCTGGCTCTGCTGCAGATCCAGATCGGTGCTCTTGATGTGGGCCAGCATGTCGCCTTCGTTGACATAGCTGCCCTCCGAGATCTTCAGCTCGGTGATGGCGCCGGAATAGGAGGACATGACATAGGTTTTGTTGGCGGCCTGGACAGTGCCGCTGACCTGGCTGATGTAGATCCGGGGCGTATAGATGCTCCAGATGGTCAATCCTACCAGCAGAGCGGCCACGATCAGAACCAAAGCATAGCCATAGGGCGGCAGCTTTTTTTCCATCATGATCCGGCGGTCCTGCAGCTCGTACAGGTTTCTGACGGTGGTCATATTATTCGATCTCCATAAAAACATCCACCACACCTTCGTCCTCATCCTGATTGACGAAGATGGTGTAGACGCTGTTTTTCAACTTAATGTCATTCTCAAATGCGAGAATGCTGAGTTTCTGTGCGGCGAGCTCATGCTTCGCCATAGGTCCCACATAGTGGGCGTACAGGCAGCCGCGGGCACGCAGCACCGCATCCATGTGGTACTGGGGCTCCAGCCGGGGAATCAGCTGGTTGACCTGCTGCATGATGTAGAACTGGGGTTCGGGCTTTGCGCCGGTGGATACGCAGACGTGCTGGATCAGCGGTCCCACGGGCTGTGCATCATGGCTGCGGATAAAATTGAGCATCTGGGTCAGGATCAGGCCGAGATTCGGCAGTTCCTCTGCGGTGATCCTGCGGGACAGGACATTGGTGAGCTTCAAGGTTTTATTTTCACTGACTTGGATCGTATTCATACTGATTCACCTGATCTTTTCGTAAATTTTTCCCTCATAAAGCCACCCAAGCCGCACCCAGTGGCGATGGTCCAACAAATGGATCGAGAGGTAGAAGAGTGCAAAAGTGCGCAAAAGGCGTCGGACAATGCAGCGGCACAGGCAGTTCGGCCTGCGCGGCAGCCGGCCCGGCGCTCAGTACAACAAAAAATAAGGTGTGCCAGGAGGCACCTGCCTCCTGGCACACCATAACGAGGCATTGTCATCTGCTCCATCAAAAATGGTCCAGACGAATTACACTGCCGTATTCAGGCTGCGCTTTAATCGAAGATCGATTAGGCAACGGTGAAGGTAGCGCTGCCGGTGCTGATCTCGCTGCGGCCCAGGGTGTAGATGGAAGCCAGGCCACCCAGAACCTGCAGGCCAGCGTTCACAACGCCCCAAGCGGTGACAGCGCCGGTGCCCTGCTGAGCAACGGTGTTCAGCTTGCCAATGATACCATTGGTAACCTTGCCGAACTCGTAGTCGCCGCGGAAGATCACACCCAGGGTGTTGCCGACAAAGCTGGTCATGAAGCTGTTGCCGATGATCTTGATCAGGTTGACGTTCAGGTTCTGCCAGTTCTTGTCGGTCATAACGGGGGCCAGGCAATCAATGAAAGCGCCGCCGTTGACGTAGGTCATCTCGTTCTCTGCGATAACAGAGTAGTTTGCAGGCATCATCATAATGAATTACTCCCTTCAAATGATTGAATCGATAATGTGGTCGGCTCTCTTCAGGCTGCGCATCCGTCCAAAAGCCATTTATGTAACCACGTGCGCACGTGGTTGCAACAAAAGAAATTAGTAGGTGATGGCGTCGTCATCGTCCTCGTCGACGATGGGACCTGCCACCGGGGCTTTGGTTTCCTTCTTGCGTTGGAAAACGCCCTGCTGCATGTTCCACAACTCACAGTACCGGCCATTTTTGGCCATCAGTTCATCGTGGGTGCCTTTTTCCACGATCTGCCCGTGATCCATCACCAGGATGATATCACAGTTGCGGATGGTGGACAGGCGGTGTGCGACGATCAGCATCGAGCGGTCGGCCAGCTGGTTGTAGATCATATCAAAGATGATATTCTCGGTCGCAAAGTCGAGGTTGCTCGTGGATTCGTCCAGAATGTAGAGGTTGCTGTCTTTCAAAAAGGCGCGGGCCAGTGCAATGCGCTGTTTCTCACCGCCGGACAGGCCGTTGCCGGCTTCCTCCAGGAAGGTGTAGTATTGCAGCGGAAGCTTGCGGATAAAGTCGTGGGCGTCTGCCTTCTTGGCAGCCTCCTTGACCTCATCCAGGCTCGCATCCATGCGGGAAATGCGGATGTTGTCGTAGATGCTCTTGCTGAACAATTCAATGTTCTGCGGCACATAGGAGATGGCGCGGCGAACCGAGTCGTTGGTGTACTCGTTCAGATTGATTCCGCCCACCTGGATTTCGCCTTCCTCCGGCTCATAGTACTTGAGCAGAAGTTTGGTGATGGTGGATTTGCCGCTGCCGCTGCTGCCCACCAGGGCAACCTTTTTGCCCTGAGGAATGGTAAAGGAAACATGATCCAGCGCGGGGCTGCGGTTGCCGTAACGGAAGGTGACATTCTTAAAGACGATATCGCCTTCAATCTTCTCCAGCTCGGTGTGCTCCTGTTCGTCGTCCTGCTCGGTCTGGTAGTCCATGATCTCGGTCAGGCGCTTCATGGAGATGGAAGCCTCCTGGATCTGCATCTGCAGGTTGACCAGGTTGCTGATGGGGTTGGTGAAGTAGCTGGACAGGGTGGTGAATGCCATAAAGGAACCCAGCGTAATGCTGCCATCCAGCACCTGGCTGATGCCCACATAGGTGGTCAGCATACTGAACCCGGTGGAAAGGATGGTGGTAAACAGGGACTGGGTGGTGGAAATCTTGCTGGAACGGATGCTGATTTTCAGGCGCTTGATGTACTCCCGCTCCAGGTTTTCCAGTTCGGTGTCCTCGTTGGCGTTGCACTTGATGGTTTCGATGCCCCGCAGGCCTTCAATCATCTGGCTGTTGAGCACCGAAGCCTGCTGCATGGTCTCTTCATTGATCTTCTTATAGGGCTGCTTGTAGACCAGAACCAGCAGAATGCTGACCAGGGTCATAAACAGCGAGATCGAGAAGAGGGTGGCATTCATCTTGAACAGGATGATGCCGGTCACCACGGCCATCGTGATATCCATAATCAGGCTCAGCGCAATGCTGGTGAAGATGGATTTGATGGTACTGGCGTCGGAATACCGGGTGGTGATGTCACCGGTCTTTCGGGTGGCAAAGAACTTCATGGGCAGCTTGTAGATGTGCCCGAAGTAGCCCAGCATCAGCGGAATGTCGATCTTGATGGACAGATGGATCAAAATCCACTGCCGCACAAAGGAGATCAGCGCTGAGGTGAGGTTGACCACGCTGAAAACCAGGATCAATGTGACCAATAGATTTTTCAGCCCGTAGGGCAGCACCTCGTCCATCAAAATCTTGTTGAACAGGGAAGAGGCAATGCCCAAAATGGTCAGAATGCAGGAACTGAGGATGGCGTAAGCAAACAGCTTTTTCTGCGGCAGAAGAAGATTTAGATACCGCTTGAAGATGCTGCCCTGCTGGATCTTGCCGGTCTCAAACTGAGGAGTCGGGTTCAGCAGCAGAAGTACGCCGGTAAAGTTTTTATAGAATTCATCCAGCGAAATCTTTTTCAGCTCGGAAGCCGGATCGCCGATGATGACGTAATCTTTGGTTTTGTGTTTTTTGGTTTCGTCCTTGGCCGCTTCGGCTTCTTTCAGCACATGTTTGCGGCGGGCGGTGTCATCCGGAATGGTGGTTTTCTTAAAGACCACCACAAAGTGGGTCAAACCCTGATCGGTGATCTCCTGTGCAATACAGGGCAGGGAAAAATCACTGAGAAAGTTCTCCCGATCCACACGAACCGCCGCGCAGGTGAAGCCCAGCTCGTTGGCCGCTTTCTGCAGACCGATGAGGTTGGTCCCTTTCAGGTCGGTACCCATCATGTCGCGCAGCCGCGTGATGGTGATCTCTTTTTTGTAATGGAGGCACACCATTGCCAGACAGGCAGCGGCGCAATCGGTGGAATCGTGCTGCCGCACGTAAGTATAGCGCATAGATGATCCCTTTGGAAGGAAGACTGGTTGGCCTTCCTTGGTGAACAAAATAAATTTTATGCTGCCGAAATCTTCTCTTTTGCTGCGAACAAAATACAGCAAAACAAAACTTTGGCATTCAGGGCAAACGCTTTTGCAGCGGACAGCCCTCTGCTTTGCCCTGCCCTGCGGAGAAACAGGGCAAAGCAGAGGTCAGCTGCTATCAAAAGAAGGGAGCGCCTACCCTTTGATCGAAGTACAGTAGGTTCAAAAGCCGCATGGCCGCTGAACTTGGGTTTAGTGTACCACATTGCGACAGTTTCTTCAAGAGGACTTTTTTTAATTTCTGTCCAAATTTCACGCAAAAATTTCATAATTTCGACATGAAAGGGAGAAAAGCCGACCTGAATCGCAAAAATGCAAACAAAAAAGCAGCAGATCCTGCGATCTGCTGCGATTGGCGCCTCTTGCCTGACTCGAACAGGCGACACCCTGATTAACAGTCAGGTGCTCTAACCGACTGAGCTAAAGAGGCATCTTGCACACGGCCAAGGGCCGCGCTGCGAGCAGTATTATACCGCAATGTTTCGCGTTTGGCAAGACCTTTTTGCAAAAAAAATCAAAAAAGGGGAAGAGGGCTTCCTTTCTCTGCATTGACAGCTTTCCCTTTGGCGGAATGATATAACGGGCTCTGCAAGCAAAGCAGCCGAGGGGGGATGCGTAATCCGAACTGTGATCTATGTGGATGAGCTGCTTTTGGTCAACTTTGCCATCGCGGCGGGTTTGCTGCTGGCGGCAGGTCTGCTGGCCGGGCAGCGCTGCAGCGGGGGAAGGCTGCTCCTTGGCTCGGGAGCGGCGGCCCTCAGCGCGCTGATCCTGCTGGCCCCGGCGCTTCCCTTCGGGTGGGCGCTGGGGTACCGGGCGGCCAGCGGTACGGCCGCAGTGGCTCTGGTTTACGGCTGGCCGGGGCGGCGGGCCTTCCTGCGGCTGGGAGCATGGTACCTGCTGCTCAACCTCCTTTTGACCGGCGCTGCGGTCCTTGTACCGGTCGGGGGAATCCAGGCAGCCAACCTGGCGGTTTATCTGCCGGTTTCGCCGGGGAGGCTTCTGTTTTGTACGGCGGCGGTGTATCTGGCGCTGCGGGTACTGCTGGCCTGTATGGGGCATCCGGGACAGGGCTGTGTACCCGCCCGGCTGGAGATCGGCGGCGCGGAGCTGGAGGTGGATCTCTTCTGCGATACCGGTTTTACCGTGCAGGATACGGCAGGGGGACGAACGGTGATCCTGGTGCGGTACAGCAAAGTACGGGATGCTCTGCCCGCTGCGCTGCAAAAAGGGCTGGAGAGCCAGCTGACTGAAAAGGGCTGCGCCGACCCGCCGGACCCTGAGCTGAAGATGCGGTTTTTGCCCTGCCGGACCATCGCCGGGAGAAAGCTGCTGCCCGCCGTCCCGGCGCAAAGCCTGACCGTAGAGCAGAGGGGCAAACAACGGCGGCTGGAGGAGCTGCTGGCCGCATTCTGCCCCGGGGATGAGGAGGAGGACTGGAGCGTGCTGATCGGGGCGGAGGCAGCCTCTCAGCTGGGCATTTGAAGGAGGAATGATATGCTGAATGCAATCAGAGAACGGCTGGCCGTCTGGCTGGCGAAGGCTGGGGCAGGCCTGGCCTGGCCCGGAACCGTACATTATATTGCGGTCGCGCCCGGTCTGCCGCCTCCGCTGACCGCTGAGCAGGAACAGGAACTGCTGGGCCGGATGGCCGCCGGGGAACGGCAGGCCCGGGATGAGCTCATCACCCACAATCTGCGGCTGGTGGTCTATCTGTCCAAAAAGTTTGAGACCAGCTCGGTGCCCTCGGAGGACATCATCTCCATCGGCACCATCGGGCTCATCAAGGCGGTGAATACCTTCACCCCCGAACGAAACATCAAACTGGCCACCTACGCCAGCCGGTGCATCGGCAACGAGATCTTGATGTATCTGCGCAAGACCTCCAACCGCCGCCAGGAGGCCAGTATCGACGAGCCGCTGAAGGTGGACAGCGACGGCAACGAGCTGCTTTTGTCCGACGTGCTGGGCAGCGACGCAAACCAGGTGGGCCAGCGTCTGGAACAGGACGCCGAGCGGGCCACCCTGCGCCGGTCGGTGGGGCAGCTGTCGGCTCGGGAACGGAGGATCATGGAGCTTCGCTTCGGCCTGCTGGACGGAGTGGAGCGGACCCAGAAGGAAGCGGCGGACGCCATCGGCATCAGCCAGAGCTATATTTCCCGGCTGGAAAAACGGATCATCCGCGATCTGCGCCGCCAGCTGGAACAGGAATAAAGAAAACGGCCCCCGCTTTCACAGGGGCGATTTGGCAGAGCGGGGGCTGTATGCCCGACAGCCCCGGCGGCCATACTCCCGGTATCACAAAAAAGAACCGGGGGATACAGGATGTACAACAAGGTGGAGCTGTGTGGGGTCAATACCGCCCAGCTGCCGGTTTTATCCGAACAGGAAAAGACCGAGCTGCTGACCCGTGCCCACGCCGGGGACGGCGAGGCCCGCCGCCGGATGATCGAGGGAAATCTCCGGCTGGTGCTCAGCGTGGTGCAGAAGTTTTCTCAAAGGGGGGAGAATCTGGACGATCTGTTTCAGGTGGGGTGCATCGGTCTCATCAAAGCCATTGACAATTTCGACCCCGCCCAAAAGGTTCGGTTTTCCACCTACGGGGTGCCCATGATCGTAGGAGAGATCCGGCGCTTTCTGCGGGACAACAACGCCCTGCGGGTCAGCCGCTCGCTGCGGGATACCGCCTATCGGGCCATGCAGGCAAGAGAACAGCTGGAAAAGCAGCTGGGGCGGGAGCCCACCCTGGACGAGATCAGCGCAGCAGTGGGCCAGCCCCGGCGGGAGGTGACCGCTGCATTGGAATCGGTGGTGGAGCCCATCAGCCTGGAGGAGCCGGTATTCAGCGACGGCGGAGACGCTATGTATGTGATGGATCAGGTACGGGACACCGACGGGGAGGACAGCTGGATCAGCGGACTGCAATTCCGCGAGACGGTGCGGGGCCTCACGCCGCGGGAGAAAAAGATCATGGAGCTGCGCTATTTTTCGGGGAAAACCCAGATGGAGGTAGCCCGGGAGATCGGCATCAGTCAGGCCCAGGTGAGCCGGCTGGAAAAATGCGCGCTCCAGCAGTTCCGCTCAAAGGAGGGCTGAGTAGTAGCTTGCTGCGGCAAGAACTATGTTTTTGAGAAAATTCTATATTTAATACTATTTAATAAAATGTTATAATTATAGAGAATATAAAAGACAAAGCACAGCGCTGCACCCTTGCAACAGAGGGGCGGCGCTGTGCTTTGCTTTTGCGTCCAACGAAAGATTTTCAATGACCGTCCCGGCGGGGCTGGCTCTCACGCTGATATTTCTCCTTGGTGGCCCGACCGCCCCGCAGATGCCGCTCTGCCTTGTTGCGCTCCAGCACCGCCTTTACCTGCGCAAACAGCGCAGGACTGAGGCTCTTGAGCCGAGACGAAACATCCTTGTGTACTGTCGATTTGCTGCAGCCGAAGGCGCAGGCCGCGGCGCGCACGGTGGCGCCGTTCTGTGCGATGTACTCCCCCAGCAGGATGGCCCGCTGCTCCGGATCGCCTTTCATACAGATCCCTCCCGAACCCTGTTTTTACACAGTATGTGGACAAAGAAGGGATTATGCGGGCAGGAAAGTTTGTATGTCTTTTGCCCCTGCTGTTCTGTGAAGGTGCTTTGCAGGCCGGAGAAAATGGTAACGCTCCGCTATATTGCTCTCTGCTGCACGTATAAAGAGAAAACGGGTCTTTTGTGTCTTTGATGTACAGAATCCTCCTTTTATGCTGAGCAGCACGCGAAGCATCCTTTTTTATCGAATCCTTCACGCAAACCGCCCGATATTGCTGTTTCCATAGGCACTCTTGATTTATTGCAGCCGAAGGCACAGGCCACGGTGTGCAGGGAGAAAGCGGAAAAGATGGGAGCTTGCAGAGCTCTCGGTGTCGAACGCGGGAAGATGAACTGGGCTCTTTGCATAAAATGGAGAAATCGCGGGATCTCCAAATCTAGAATCCTTTAAAAAAGTTTGTGTGATGAGTGCCGTTTTGCAGGAGGAAAAATTCTTCTCATAATTTCTCTTGCCTTTCGGGACGGGTTGTGGTAAACTAACCGGCGGCCTAAAAAGAACCAATATTCGTAGATAAATGAATGAACAGGAGAAAGAATGAACCATTCCTTTGTATTGAAGGGCAACATCATCCATACCCCTCGCTGCGGGGTGCTGGAACTGCACCCGAACAGCTTTCTGGTCTGCCGTGAGGGCCGGGCAGAGGGAATCTTTGCCCAGCTTCCCGAAGCCTTTGCCGGACTGCCGGTGGAGGATTTTAGGGATAAACTGATCCTGCCGGGCCTCACAGATCTGCATCTGCATGCAGGGCAGTATGCTTACCGGAGCCTCGGCATGGATATGGAGCTGCTGAACTGGCTGGAACAGAACGCCTTCCCCGAGGAGAGCCGCTTTGCAGATCTGGACTATGCCCGCCGGGCTTACGATATTTTTGTGCAGGCGCTGCGGGACAGCGCCACCACCCGGGCCTGCGTCTTTGCCACCCTGCACCGTCCGGCCACCCTGCTGCTGATGGAGCTGCTGGAGTGCTCGGGGCTGAAGTGCTTTGTGGGCAAGGTGAATATGGACCGCAACTGTCCGGATTCTCTGCGGGAGCAGACCCAGAATTCTCTGGCGGAGACCCGCCGCTGGCTGGAAGAGTGCGCCGGTTTTGAGCGCACCCGGCCCATCCTGACCCCGCGTTTTATCCCCACCTGTACCGACGAGCTGATGCAGGGGCTGGGGGCGCTGCAGCGGGAGTTCGGGGTGCCCGCTCAGTCTCACCTGTCGGAAAACCTGTCCGAGATCGACTGGGTGGCAAAGCTCTGTCCCTCCACCCGCTTTTACGGCGAGGCCTACGCTCAGGCGGGGCTGTTCGGAGGCGACTGCCCCACGGTGATGGCTCACTGCGTTTGGAGCGGCCCCCAGGAGCGGGAGCTCATGAAGCAGCAGGGGGTTTTTATCGCTCACTGCCCCCAGTCCAACATGAACGTCTCCTCCGGCATCGCGCCGGTCAAGAGCTATCTGCAGGAGGGGCAGAAAGTGGGCCTGGGCAGCGATGTGGCAGGCGGCGCCCATCTGTCCATCTTCCGGGCTATGACCGACGCCATTCAGTGCTCCAAGCTGCGCTGGCGTTTGGTGGACCAAAACACCCCTGCACTGACCATGCCGGAAGCACTTTACATGGCAACCAAAGGCGGCGGCGAATTGTTTGGCAAGGTCGGCAGTTTCGAGCCGGGCTATGCCTTTGACGCAATCGTCATGGATGATTCCGACATTCCCACCACCCGCACCTGCAACTTGGCCGAGCGTTTGGAGCGTGTTGTTTATCTTTCTAACGGCAAGCCCCATGTCAAGTATGTACAGGGCGAAAAACTGTTTTAATGAAAAAGCGGTGTCAGCTTGGCACCGCTTTTTTTGAAAAAAAGAAAAAAAAGATGTTGACAAGTATAAAAATCGCTGCTATAATAAACAAGCAGTCAACAAGACGGCACCAAATATCTGGGGGTATAGCTCAGCTGGGAGAGCGCTTGAATGGCATTCAAGAGGTCA
>CALXGY010000160.1 GCA_944387955.1 uncultured Faecalibacterium sp.
AAAAGTAAAGCTGGCATGTTCAATGGGGCTTGCATGCCCCAGATCGCTGAGCATGGTGAGGAAACGAGCGGTGCGTTCCGCGTCAAGGCCGTCCAGCAGATCCTCGATATGAGCATCCGAGTAGCAAAGTTTGGCCGCAGCAGCCACCACCTTTTCTGGTTCGGGCGTATGTGCGATCAGGCGAACAGTCATCATGTCTTTATTCCTCCGAAGTAATTTTGGTCAGCGGCGCAAAGTTCGCCATGGTCTTCTTGATGCCGACCTTTTCAAAATTGATCTCCACAATGTGGTCTCCTGCAGCAGGGGTGACCCGCAGCACCTTGCCGCGCCCGAATACCTTGTGTTCGACGATATCCCCGGGAGCATAACTTTTGCCCTGTCCAGCAGGCCGCGGGGCGGGTGCGGGCGCTGGAGCAGAATAGGACGATGCCGCAGGGCGTCCGTAGCCGCTGCCGAAAGAACGAGCGGCAGAGCCAGAAGAGGCCGGGCGGGAGTAATTGCTGCCGAATCCGCCCCCGGAACGCTGCGCCGGACGGCGGGCCGGAGCATTGTACTCCGGATTCAGATATCCGCTGCGGCCCCAGCCGGAGGCGCCAGAATAACCGGAAGCTCCGCCGGGAACGCTCTCGCCGTAGCTGCCCCAGCCGCGGTTGCGCCGCTGTTCCAGTGCAGGGCTGCAGCTTTCCTCCAGATACTCCGGCTCAATTTCCCGCACAAAACGGCTGGGCTCGTTGCGTCTGGTTTGCCCGTAAAGCATACGGGTGACGCTGTTGGAAAGATAGAGCTCTTTCTTGGCTCGGGTGATGCCGACATAAGCAAGGCGGCGTTCTTCTTCCAAATCGGCTTCGGAATACCGGCTCATCTCGCTGGGGAAAATTCCCTCTTCCATGCCTACGATGAACACATAAGGGAATTCCAGTCCTTTGGCGGAATGGATGGTCATTAAGGTTACATAATCGGCATCTTCGTTGTAGTTGTCAATGTCGCTGATGAGAGCGATCTCTTCCAGGTAGCCCTCCAGGGTGGCGTCTGCACCCTGCTGGTCACAGTAGCTTTTTACATTGTTGACCAGCTGACCCAGGTTTTCCAGACGATCCTGAGCGTCTTCATGCCCCTGAGCGATCTGCTGTTCCAGCATCTGCTTGTAGCCGGTGATCTCAATGAGCTGCCGCACAAAAAGATCCAGGGGGCTTGTCTCCAATGCATCGCACAGCTTCTGATACATCTGATAGAATTGGAAAAGAGGCATCATCACCCGGCTCAGCCGGGCATACTGGTCGGCATTCCGGATAATCTCCAGCATGCTGACCCCTTGCTGTGCCGCAAGATCGGCAACTGCTTCCACGGTGGATGGGCCGATTTTGCGGGCTGGTTCGTTGATGATCCGGCGCAGTCGCACATCGTCCCGGGGATTTGCCACAATGGACATATAAGAATGAATGTCCTTGACCTCTTTGCGGTCGTTGAACCTCTGGCCACCGATGATGCGGTGAGGAATACCCGCGCGGGTAAAATAGTTTTCGATGGGGGCGGACTGTGCGTTCATTCGGTAGAGAATTGCATGATCCGCCAGGTGACCGCCTGTGCGCAGATGCTGCCCGATGATGTCCGCGATGTGCATCGCTTCATCCCCTTCGTTTTCAGCTTGGTAGAGGTGCACGCGCTCCCCTTCCCCATTGTCCGTCCAAAGCTGTTTGCCTTTGCGCTCGGTGTTGTGCTGAATGACGCAGTTGGCTGCATTGAGGATGTTGGAGGTGGAACGGTAGTTCTGTTCCAGACGAATCACCTTTGCACCGGAGTAATACTTTTCGAAATTCAGAATGTTTTCAATGGTCGCGCCACGGAAACGATAGATGCTCTGATCGTCATCGCCCACAACACAGATGTTCCGCTCCGGTCCGGTGAGCAGACTTACCAGACGGAATTGTGCCACGCTGGTATCTTGATACTCGTCCACCAGCAAATAGAGGTATTTCTCCTGATAAAAACGGCGCACTTCCTCTTTGTTCTGCAGCAGAAGCACCGTTTGATAAATCAGGTCATCAAAGTCGAAGGCGCCGGCTTCCTTCAGTTTCTTTTCATAGCAGGCATAAATACGTGCCGCCAGAGCGCCCTTGGTGTCGCCGGTGTTGCCTTGCAGTGCCTCAGCCGGACTGACCAGCTGATCCCGCCAGCGGCCCAGCTGATTGAGCGCAGCTTTGTAGGGCAAAAATTTTTCGTCGGCGTTCAGTTCCTTGTAGACCGCCTTGATGACGCGCTGGGAATCGTCGGTATCATAGATCGTAAAACTGCGCGGCCAGCCGATTTCCTCCGCCCAACGGCGCAGAATGCGCACACAGGCTGAGTGGAAGGTAGAGGCAAAGACCTCCTCGCCCTGCTCATCTCCGAGCATGCTGTGCAGACGAGCTTTGAGCTCTCCGGCAGCCTTATTGGTAAAGGTAATAGCCATGATGTTCCAGCTGCGGGGAGCGTTTCGGCGCAGCATACCGTTCAGCCAGACAGGCGCTTCAGAACCCGTGCGGACTGCGGTGCGCAGCGCTTCCAGATCCTCCTGGGTAACCTCCCGCGGTGTTTCGCTGCTGCCGTGCGCGCTGCCAAACCGGATGAGATTGGCAATGCGATTGACCAGAACAGTGGTTTTTCCGCTGCCGGCTCCGGCCAGGATCAAAAGCGGCCCTTCTGTTGTAAAAACAGCTCGCCGCTGCATATCATTCAGGCGGCCGAACTGCCGCTCAATATAGGTATCTCGCAAAGTACAGAATTCTTTTTTCAGATCGGATGGCATACCATACTCCTGTTTTTGTTCATAATCGGTTATCAGTATAACACAATCCGGCGCGAATGCACAGAGCTTGACAGCAAAAAACGGCGGCGAAAACGGCAGACAAAAAAATCCCGGGAAAGCCCTTGACAAACAAGGTCCATCTTGCTAGAATAATAAAGCACCCTGCGGGGTTAGTACATCGGTAGTACCCGTGCTTCCCAAGCATGTGAGGCGGGTTCGACTCCCGTACCCCGCTCCAGCACAGCCGTTGGCCTTGGTTTTCCGGGCCGACGGCTTTTTTCGTTTTTGTTCTGAGCAAATCCTTTCATATGATTTGCAGATCAGGTCCAAAGACTGGAGGTTTTTATGATCTACCGCCTCAAACCCCAGCATGGGGACAGTATCCCAGTACCGCAGCTTATATTCTCGAAGCTGGGCATTGCGGAAGAATACAATGTTCGGGTTGCGCTGTATGTGATTGCGACCGGCATCACCGATCCGGACAAAATCTGTGCTGATCTCAAGCTGCGCAGCCGCCTGACGGCAGAAAGTGCTCTTTCCTTCTGGGCGGGGGCCGGACTGCTGGAACGCTACGAGGAAAATACGGTCACGGCGGAGCCCAGCGCTCCCGCCCCGATGACCTGGTCCGAGATTGCGGCGGCCTCCCGGACCGATCCGATGATTACCAGCCTCATCCAGTGCGCTCAGGATGGATTCGGCCATCCCCTGAGCCACAGCGAGATGGAGAAACTGGTCGCTCTTTATATGCAGGATGGATACGATCCGGAAACCGTAATGCTCTGTTTGAGCTATATATCCGGCCGCAGCAAGCGTACAATGGGGGCTTTGGTCCATGAACTCAAGGTCTGGCGGGCTGAAGGGGTGGAAACCGGAGAACAGGCTGACGCCCATTTGAAATTGCTGGCTTTGCGGGAACAGCGGGAACAGTATGTTGCAGGTCTGCTGGGAATCCCCTCTTCTGAGCTGACCTTGGGCGGACGGAAAGCCATTGCCCGCTGGTATGAGGTTTACGGATATGACGATGCTATGATTCAGGAAACGGCAGTACAGGCCGGTCCCAAGAAGGATCTGTGGTACTGGAACAGCATCCTCAAAACCTGGAATGCCAAGGGACTGCGCACCATTCACGATGTACGGGGTCCAATTCCTATGGCCGGAGCGAGCCGGAACATCCGTGTGGATCGCGAGAGCCCCAGCGGAAACGATTTTCTGAAGGATGCCATGAACCGACCTCTGCGCCGCAAACGCAAAGATTGACCGCACTGAACAATAAATTGGGTTTTATGCCTGTTAAAATGAAAGGAGCTGCACGATGCTAACCAAAAATGAGCTGCACCAGGCTGCCTTGCGCACGGTCAATGCACGCCGCCAGATGGCCCGGGCCCGGGCTGAGGATGCACGAATTGAGGCTCAGGCCGCCATCCCTGCTTTGCGCCATGCAGAAGAAGAGGTGCGTGTCCGGGGGATTCGCTATGCTCTTGCAGCAGCCAGCGGAAAAGACTCCTCTGCCGCTGCACAGGCTTTATCCGAAGCACGTCGGAATCTGGCCAGCCTTTTGATTTCCAGCGGCCGCTCCCCTGAAGCGCTGGAGCCGAAATTCAGCTGTACATTGTGCCAGGACACAGGCTATTATGAAGGACGCACCTGTGAATGTGTGCGCAAAGAGATGCGCCGGATGCGCCGGGAAGAGATCGAAACGCTGTCCAGCCTGTCCGTGCAGAGCTTCGATACCATGAAGCTGGAGTACTATCCCAATGTCAAAGATTCGGTCAGCGGACAGAATGTTCGAAGCTATATGGCCGGACTTATTGAAGACCTGAGAGGATATGCGGAGGAATTTGATCTAAAAAGCGAAAATTTGATGCTGATTGGCAATGCAGGGCTGGGAAAGACCCATGCGGCTCTGGCTATTGCAGGGGCGGCGCTGGAAAAAGGTTTTGATGTGATCTATGTTTCCAGCCCTGATTTTTTTGGCCGAATCGAGGAGCTTCGCTTTGGTTCCGATCCGGACGGCGAACGGGAGATCTTGATGCAGACTGCTGTGAATGCCGATCTGTTGATTTTGGATGACCTTGGGACTGAATTCAACTCCAGCTTTTTAATCAGCATGCTTTACAGTTTGCTGAACGACCGGCTGGGAGCACACAAACCTACCATCGTCACATCCAACGTTACAGATGGCTCCCTGCTGGAGAAAATGTATACGGAAAAGATTTCCAGCCGCCTGGCATCCTTTGTCCCCTGCCGATTTATAGGGGAAGATATACGCCTTATTCGCTCCAAAGAGATTTGATAAATATACGTAAATGCGTCATAATTTTATGGAAAGCAAAATTACTTTACATAAATATTTGACGCTGTTTCGTGAAATTTTAAAACCGCATTATGGAGATTGAATCCTCCTCCCATAGAAGCAATGAAAAAGGACACCGGAACTCTCCGGTGTCCTTTTTGGTTTAAGAATTAAAATGATAAGATCGTGGATCAGGTGTCCAGCAGTTCCCCACGGCTGGAAGCTTTGAGGTAAGCGAAGATGAATCCATCCAAATCGCCATCCATCACAGCATTGACGTTGCTGGTCTCATAGCTGGTGCGGTGATCCTTGACCATCGTATAGGGCATGAACACATAGCTACGGATCTGATGACCCCAGGCAATTTCATTCTGTACGCCCTTGATGTCCTCGATTTTGTCCATGTGCTGCTGCTTTGCGATCTGATAGAGCTTAGCTTTCAGCATGCCCATAGCGTAGTCGCGGTTCTGGAACTGGCTGCGCTGGGTCTGGCAGCTGACCACGATGCCGGTGGGCTTGTGGATCAGACGGACCGCACTGGAAGTCTTGTTGATGTGCTGGCCGCCGGCGCCCGAAGAACGGTAGACCTGCATCTCGATGTCCTCCGGCCGGATGTTGACCTGGATGCTGTGGTCCAGCTCGGGCATGACCTCCAGGGAGGCGAAGCTGGTCTGACGGCGGGCGTTGGCGTCAAAGGGGCTGACCCGCACCAGACGGTGGACGCCGTTCTCGCTCTTGAGCAGGCCGTAGGCGTTGGCGCCCTTGACCATGATGGAAGCGCTCTTGAGGCCGGCCTCGTCGCCGTCCTGGTAGTCCAGCACCTCCACCGTCATGCCGTGGGCCTGGGCCCACTTGGAGTACATCCGGTAGAGCATCTCGGCCCAGTCCTGGGCCTCGGTGCCGCCGGTGCCGGCGTGGAAGGTCAGGATCGCGTTGCTGTGGTCGTACTCGCCGTTCAGCATGGTCATCAGCTGCAGCTCGTCCACCGCTTTGCCCACGGCCTCGACGGCCTCTTCGCCCTCGGGGATCATGCCGGGGTCGTTCTCTTCCTCGATCATCAGGAGCATGGTCTCGGCGTCGTCGTAAAGGCCCTGGAGCTTCTCGAACCGGCCCAGTTTGCCCTTGAGGTCGCCCACCTCGTCAAAGACCTTTTTGCTGGCCTCGGCGTCATCGTAAAAGCCGGGGCGGGTCATGGTGTGCTCCAGCTCCTGCACACGTTTTTTGCTGGCTTCGATGGCCAGCGCTTCTTCCAGGTCCTTGACGGCCGTCTTGTACTCGGCCAGCCGGACCTTGAGTTCTTCAACTGTAATCATATCCCAAAGTACCTCTCTTTTCCGCTTTGCTGCGGTCGAAACTCGCCGCCCGGCCCGGATTCCAGGGGGCGGCCTGCCGATCTTTCGCCCCGCTGCGGACCGCCGGGCCAAAAGATACTCTCATATACAGATACTCTTTTAGTATACCGGGCTTCGGGGGCAAAATCAATCCCCAATTTCCCGCCGGGAGGCCTTTTACGGGGTATTTTTGGGCTTTTGGTCGGCCAGAGCGCCGGTGCCGCCCTCCACCACGCCGTCGTGGCGGAGCACCACCGCAATGGTGCCGAAGAAGCATTTCACGTCCATCCAGAAGGAGATGTTCTTCACATACTCCCCGTCCAGCCGGGCCTTCTCGGGGATTTCCAGCTCGTCCCGGCCGTGGATCTGGGCCCAGCCGGTGAGGCCGGGGCGGACGTCGTTGGCGCCGTATTTGTCCCGCTCTTCCAGCAGGTCATACTGGTTCCAGAGGGCGGGGCGGGGGCCGATCACCGCCATGTCCCCCGCCAGGATGTTCAAAAGCTGGGGCAGTTCGTCCAGGCTGGTCTTGCGCAGAAACCGCCCCACCCGGGTAATATACTGGTCGGGGCTTTTCAGCAGATGGGTGGGCATATCGTGGGGGGTGTCGCTGCGCATGGTGCGGAATTTCAGGATCTGGAAGTGCTTTTTGTGGATGCCCACCCGCTTCTGTTTAAAGAGCACCGGCCCCGGGGAATCCAGCTTGATGGCGATGCAAAGCCCCAGCATCAGCCAGGAAAGGCAGATCAGCCCGGCCAGCGCCAGGAAAAAATCCAGCCAGCGTTTGAATACTTTTTGGTACATTCGATTTCCTCCCATGCCCACGGGGACGGGGCACTTTTTTACAGTATGCGCCC
>CALXGY010000161.1 GCA_944387955.1 uncultured Faecalibacterium sp.
TTTGTCCGTCTGAGCGAGCTGACCGACGACTCCTCCGCAAAGGTCGAGGACCTGGTCAAGGTTGGCGATGAGCTGGACCTCATCGTCGAGAAAGTCATGGATCAGGACGGCGTCATCCAGCTCTCCCGCAAGAAGCTTGCCTCGCGCAAGGGCATGGAAGAGATCGCCAAGGCCGCTGAGTCGGGCGAGATCGTCGAGGGCGACGTCACTGAGTACAACAAGGGCGGCGTCGTGGTCAATGTCAAGGGCGTCAAGGTGTTCGTCCCCCGCTCGCAGGCCACCATGCGCCGTGACGAGGATTACACCGCCCTGGTGGGCAAGCATGTCCGCCTGGTCGTGACCGAGTGCTCCGGCCGCAAGATCGTGGGCAGCATCAACAAGGTCACCGCGGAGGAGAACAAGGCCCGCCGCGAGGAGTTCTGGGCCAACGTCGAGGTGGGCAAGACCTACCAGGGCGTGGTCAAGAGCCTGACCTCTTACGGCGCCTTTGTGGACATCGGCGGCGTGGACGGCCTGTGCCACATCAGCGAGCTGAGCTGGAACCGCATCAAGCACCCCTCCGAGGTTGTCTCTGTGGGCGATTCCATCGAAGTTTACGTCAAGGACATCGACACCGAGAACCACAAGGTTTCTCTGGGCTACAAGAAGGCCGAGGACAACCCCTGGGAGCAGCTGAAGAACAACTACCCCGTGGGCAGCACCTTCCATGCTCCGGTGGTCTCTCTGACCAAGTTCGGCGCATTCGTCCGCATCCTGCCGGGTGTGGATGGCCTGGTCCACATCAGCGAGATCAGCAACGAGCGTGTGGAGAAGGTCTCCGACGTGCTGAAGGTCGGCGATATGGTGGATGTGGCCCTGCTGGATGTGGACTTCGACAAGAAGCGCATCAGCCTGTCCATGAAGGCTCTGCTGAACAAGGCGGACGAGGAGTAATTCTCCCGCTCCTTGAGCAGCGCTGAAACGCAAGCGATCAAGCAGCCCCGCTGCCGGGTAAACGGCGGCGGGGCTGCTTTTTTACAGGAGGAACCGCCCATGGAAAAGCTTTGGGCTGCGCTGCGCGCGCGGGAAGAGCTGATCCGCTATCTGTTTTTCGGGGTGCTGACCACCGCCCTGAACATCCTGCTCTATGCGCTGTTTCAGGCCCTGTTCGGGTACGAGGCGGCCAACAGCTGGGGCAACGTGCTGGATAATCTGCTCTGCATCCTGTTCGCCTACTTCACCAACCGCATCTGGGTCTTTGCCAGCCGGGCCAAAGGGCTGGCGGCGCTGGGACAGTTCGCCCGGTTCGCTGTCTGCCGTCTGGGCACCATGCTGCTGGATGCCGCGCTGATGCTGGCGGGAGGAAACTGGCTGGCCGAGCCCGGGTCAAGGCTGGTGGAGCTGGTGCTGGGCCGCTGGGTCAGTTCCGGCCAGGCCCTGGTGCTCTGGGGGCTGGGGGTCAAGATCTTTTCCAACGGGCTGGTCATCCTGCTCAACTACCTGTTCAGCAAACGGGTGGTGTTCCGGCCGGAAAAACCGGCAGGCGGAAGGCAGTAAACCGGGAACCGCTGTTCCCGGGCTGAAATATAGGAACTATGGAGGTAAAGAGTTATGCTGCGCAGAATCAAAGGGTTTGCATTCCTGGTATCGGGTCTGGTGCTGGGCATCATCGGCACCGTAGTATCCGTCACCGCCATTGTCCTCAGCGCGGTGGGCATGGGTCAGACCCACAGAGCCCGCCGCGACAAGACCCTGCGCTGATCCGCCGGACGCGCATCCCCTCACAAAAGAAAGGAGCAAACGTATGACCCGAGAAGAGATCCTGGCCCATGTAGACCACACCCTGCTCAAGCCCGAGGCCACCTGGCCCCAGATCCAGGCGCTGTGCGACGAGGCCGTCGCCTGCCATACCGCCTCCATCTGCATCAACACCTGCTATGTCAAGCAGGCCGCCGAGTATCTGGCAGGCCGTGTGCCGGTCTGCTGCGTGGTGGGCTTCCCCCTGGGCGCCATGGACACCGCCTCCAAGGCCTTTGAGGCCAAGACCGCCATTGAGAACGGCGCCTCCGAGGTGGACATGGTCATCAACATCGGCCGTCTGAAAAACAAGGAGTACGACGCCGTGCGGGAGGACATCCGCGCCGTCAAGCAGGCGGTGGGGGACAAGGTGCTCAAGGTCATCATCGAGACCTGCCTGCTCACCGACGAGGAAAAGGAAAAGATGTGCGACATCGTCTGCGAGGCCGGGGCCGACTACATCAAGACCAGCACCGGATTCTCCACCGCCGGAGCCACCTTCGCGGACATCGAGCTGTTCGTCCGCTGTGTGAAGGGCCGCTGCAAGGTCAAGGCCGCGGGCGGCATCTCCACCGTGGAGGACATGGAGAAATTCCTGGCCCTGGGGGCCGACCGTCTGGGCACCAGCCGCGCGGTCAAGCTGCTGAACGGCCAGCAGGCTTCCGGTTATTGATCCGGAGGGCAGGGGAACGCATTTTGAAGAAAAGTTCGGCGTTGTGTATAAAAAATTCGCGCTTCTTCTTGACAATGCGACAAAATCCTGCTACAATAGGCCCCGTCAACAACTGAATACCGACTTATCAAGAGTGGCAGAGGGGACAGGCCCTGTGAAGCCCGACAACCTGCGCAGTGCGTAAGGTGCCAAATCCTGCGGGAAACCGAAAGATAAGAGTGCGACGCTCAGAACCTTCGGGTCCTGAGCGTTTTTTTGTCCGCATGCTTGATGGGAATGTATGAAGCTGGACCCGACGAACCATCTTAAATCAGGGAGGATACCTACTATGGCAAGACGTCTTTTCACCTCGGAGTCGGTCACCGAAGGCCACCCCGACAAAATCTGCGATCAGATCTCGGACGCGATCCTGGACGAGATCCTGTCCCAGGACCCCGGCGCCCGGGTGGCCTGCGAGACCTGCGCCTCCACCGGCCTTGTCCACATCATGGGCGAGATCACCACCGAATGCTATGTCGATTTCCAGAAGGTGGTCCGCGAGGTGGTGGCCGACATCGGCTACACCCGCGCCAAGTACGGCTTTGACGCCGACACCTGTGCCGTCATCTCCAACATCGACGGCCAGAGCCCCGACATCGCACTGGGCACCAACGACGAAGTGGGCGGCGCAGGCGACCAGGGCATGATGTTCGGCTATGCCTGCGACGAGACCCCCGAGCTGATGCCCATGCCCATCAGCCTGGCCCACAAGCTGGCAAAGCGGCTGACCGAGGTGCGCAAGAGCGGCGAGATGCCCTACCTGCGCCCGGACGGAAAGAGCCAGGTCACGGTGGAGTATGTGGACGGCAAGCCGGTGCGTGTGGATGCGGTGGTCATCTCCAGCCAGCACAGCGACACCGTCTCCATGGACCAGCTGCGGGCCGACGTGATGGAGAAGGTCATCCGGGCCACCATCCCCGCCAACCTGCTGGACGAGGAGACCAAATACTATATCAACCCCACCGGCCGCTTTGTGGTGGGCGGTCCCCAGGGCGACACCGGCCTGACCGGCCGCAAGATCATTGTGGACACCTACGGCGGCTATGCCCGTCACGGCGGCGGCGCCTTCTCGGGCAAGGACCCCAGCAAGGTGGACCGCAGCGCCGCCTACGCCACCCGCTGGGTGGCCAAGAACATCGTGGCGGCCGGCCTTGCCTCCCGCTGCGAGGTGCAGGTGGCCTATGCCATCGGCGTGGCCCAGCCGGTCTCCATCATGGTGGACACCTTCGGCACCGGCATCGTGCCGGATGAGAAGATCGAGGCCGCAGTGGAGAAGGTCTTTGACCTGACCCCCGCCGCCATCATCCGGGATCTGGACCTGCGCAAGCCCATCTACCGCAAGCTCGCCGCCTACGGCCACATGGGCCGGGAGGACCTGGGGGTCAAGTGGGAGAACACCGACCGGGTGGAAGCTCTCAAGGCCGCCGTGGCCGCACTGTAACTGAAAAAAACGCTTTTTGTCGAAAACACACAGAGACCGGGATTTTTTTCTAAAACAGATGTGCAAGGCGCAGAAATTTGTAAAACCGTCTGGAACGGAAAGTAAAATGTGATAAAATGAAAGCGGGTTATCACCACTTCATTTCACTTTTCACATGTTGGAGAAGAAGAAAATAAAGGAGTTCGATTATGGCCAATAACAATGACGGCAAGGGCTTTTTTTCTGAGGGCAGCAGCGTTGCGGAGCTGCGCCTGCTCGCCTGCCCCGGTGCAGAAGAGCTCACCCGCCTGATCGACCGCCACCTCGTCAAGTGGGCGGAGGAGTCCGGTCTGCATAAGGACACCTTCATCATCCCCTGCGAGTGCCCCCGCTTCCAGAGCGGCGACGCCAAGGGCCTGGTCAAGCAGTCGGTCCGCGGCGATGACATCTTCATCGTCGTCGATCCCGGCAATTACAGTGTCAGCTATAAACTGTTCGGCTACGAAAACCACATGTCGCCGGACGATCACTTTGCAAACCTCAAGCGCCTGATCCAGGCTGTGGCCGGCAAGGCCCACCGGGTCTCGGTCATCATGCCCAGCCTCTACGGCGGCCGTCAGCACCGCCGCGAGGTCCGGGAGAGCCTGGACTGCGCCGTGGCTCTGCAGGAGCTGCAGAAGATGGGCGTGCAGAACATCGTCACCTTCGACGCCCACGATCCCCGGGTGCAGAACGCGGTGCCTCTGCTGAGCTTTGACAACGCCATGCCCACCTACCAGGTGCTCAAGAGCCTGCTCAAGAAGATGCCGGACATCTCCTTCGACAAGGACCAGTTCATGGTGGTCAGCCCCGACGAGGGCGCCATGAGCCGCAACATGTACTTCTCCAGCGTGCTGGGCTGCAACCTGGGCATGTTCTACAAGCGCCGCGACTACACCACCGTGGTCAACGGCCGCAACCCCATCGTGGCCCATGAGTACCTGGGCGAATCGGTGGAGGGCAAGACCGTCTTTGTGGCGGACGACATCATCGCTTCCGGCGAGAGCATGCTGGAAGTGGCCCGCGAGCTGCGCAAGCGGGGCGCCAAATACATCATCACCAACGCCACCTTCCCGCTGTTCACCAGCGGCCTGGAGAAGTTCGACCAGGCTGTGGAGGAGGGCATCCTGAGCTGCGTCGTGGGCACCAACCTCACCTACCGCACCCCCGAGCTGCTCCAGCGCGATTGGTATCTGGATGTGGACGTCTCCAAGTACGCCGCCTACTTCGTGGTGGCTATGAACCACGACATGTCGGTTTCCGCCATTGCAGACCCCATCAAGAAGATCGAGGCTCTGCTGAACAGCCGCAAGTAAGCTTTTATAAAAAGATCCCCGGCGCTTTTGCGCCGGGGATCTTTTTGGTTTCAGGGCAGTATGCACCGCCCGCTGAACAGGCAGAGGGCAGATTTGCTGATGCCGTCCTCGATGAGCCGCCTTGCCGCCCGCAGGGCCGCCCCCGCGCAGGGGGCCGCCGGGATCGCGTCGCAGCGCAGCACCTCCCGGGCCGCCCGGAGCGCGTCCCCGCTGGTGACGGCGGCCACATTGTCCACCACATAGGGGTTGTAGTTCTCCGGCACAAGGCCGAACCCGATGTCCGGGATGCCGTGGGGCCCGAGAAACCCGCCGCTCAAAGCCTGGCTCTCGTAGGGCTCCACCGCCACCACCCGGACATCGTTGGTCCAGGCTTTCACCGTCTCGCCCACGCCGGTCAGGGTGCCGCCGCTGCCCACCGCAATGACCACCGCGTCCACAAGGCTTTTGCCCTCCTGAACGATCTCCTGAAGGATGGCCGGGCCGGTGACCCGGCGGTGGTATTCGGGGTTGTCGTCGTTGGCCAGCCAGTCGGTGTAATAAAACCCCCGCTGCTGGGCGGTCTTTTCGGCCAGGGCCCGGGCCCCCGCCAGACCCAGCCGGGCGGGAGAGTGGAGGATCTGGGCCCCCAGCCGCAGCAGCCGCTCCTGATTTTGGGCGGGGGCGTCCTCCGGCATCGCCAGCCAGACCGGATGCCCGGCGGTCTGCCCCGCTAAGGTCAGCGCAAAGGCAAAGGAGCCGCTGGCCGCCTCGATCAGCCCCTGGCCGGGGGAGAGGCGCTGTTTTTCCGCTGCAAGGGCCAGCATGCCCTCCGCCAGGCCGTCCCGGGCGGTGCCGGTGGGGCCGTCGTAATCCAGGCAGGCGTACAGCTTCCCCGGCAGATGGTAAAACCCGGCGTATCCGGAAAGTTCCACCACGGGGCGTGTATTTAAAGCCTGGTAAAGGTTTGGATAGATGGACATAGCGCCTCCTTCCCGCTGCGCTGCCCGGCGGAAAGGCCGGAGCGCGGCAAATCCTGATGCTTGATTTTATCCTAACCCAAAGGCCCCATCCCGTCAAGCGGTCCGGCACCGAAAAAAACGGCCCTTTCGACAAAAAAGTTCCTTGCTTTTTGGCGAAGCTGCATGGAAAAGGCTTGACAGCCGCACCCCTTTCTGCTATAATCCATCCGTAAAGCAAAAATCCTTTACAACAGCCCCGCGCAGGGAGGTTCGCAGCAGTGGCAAAAGATCTGGAAATGGGTTATCTGCTCGACTTTTACGGCGAGGTGCTGACCGAGAAGCAGCGGGAGATGCTGCGTCAGTATTACCACGACGATCTGTCCCTGAGCGAGATCGGGGAGAACTTCGGCATCACCCGTCAGGGTGCGCGGGACGCCATCAAGCATGGCGAGAACAGCTTGCTGGAGCTGGAACAGAAGGTGGGCTTTGCAGCCCGATACCGGCAGATCCAGCAGACCCTCGAGGAGCTGGAACAGCTGGTGATCGACGCCCGGTTTGAGGCCACCGGCCCCCATGCCCGGCTGACCACCCGGGACTATGTCGCCACCCTGAACCGGATGCTCAAGCTGCTGCGCTCCATCGACGAGATCAACGAGAGCTGACAGGAGCCACAGAGGAAAGGACGGCCCCCCAACATGGCATTTGAATCTTTGACCGACCGCCTGGCCGGCGTCTTTAAAAAGCTGCGCGGCCACGGCAAGCTGACCGAATCGGACATCAAGGCGGCGATGCGCGAGGTGCGCATGGCACTGCTGGAAGCGGATGTCAACTATAAGGTCGCAAAGGACTTCTGCGCCAAGGTCTCGGAGCGGGCCATGGGCCAGGAGGTCATGGAGAGCCTGACCCCCGCCCAGCAGGTGGTGAAGATCGTCAATGAGGAGCTGATCGCTCTGATGGGCGGCGACCAGGCGGCACGCCTGGAGCTGCGCAGCAAGGGTCAGAACATCCTGATGCTCTGCGGCCTGCAGGGCAACGGCAAGACCACCCACGCCGCAAAGCTGGCCAAATACTTCATCAAGCAGGGCCGCCGCCCGATGCTGGTGGCCTGCGACATCTACCGCCCGGCCGCCATCCAGCAGCTGCAGGTGGTGGGCGCTCAGGCCGGGGCGCCGGTCTTTACGCTGGAAGGCGCAAAGCCGCCGGTCATCGCCCAGAAGGCGCTGGCCTACGCCAAGGACCACGGCCACGACATCCTGATTCTGGATACCGCCGGCCGCCTGCAGATCGACGAAGTGCTGATGCAGGAGCTGGTGGACATCAAGCAGGCCGTCCCGGTGGATGAGACCCTGCTGGTGGTGGACGCCATGGCCGGTCAGGACGCGGTGAACGTGGCCAAGACCTTCCACGAAAAGGTGGGAGTGGACGGCATCATCCTCACCAAGACCGACGGCGACACCCGGGGCGGCGCGGCCCTCTCGGTGCTGGCGGTCACCGGCAAGCCCATCAAGTTCCAGGGCGTGGGCGAGAAGCTGGACGACCTGGAGGTGTTCCATCCCGACCGGATGGCCAGCCGCATCCTCGGCATGGGCGATGTGCTGAGCCTCATCGAGCGGGCCCAGGACGCGGCGGACGAGAAGGCCGCCGAGGAGACCGCCCGCCGGATGATGGAAAACAAGTTCGATATGAACGACATGCTGGCCCAGTTCGCCCAGATCAAAAAGATGGGCGGCGCGGCGGCCATGCTGAGCATGATGCCCGGAATGTCCGGCATCGACCCCAGCCAGATCGACGAGAAGGGACTTCTGCGCATCGAGGCCATCATCCAGTCCATGACCAAGGAGGAGCGGGAAAAGCCCTCCATCATCAACCCCAAGCGCAAGCGCCGGATCGCTGCCGGCAGCGGCACCAAGGTCGAGGACGTGAACCGGCTGCTCAAGCAGTTCGAGATGATGCAGAAGATGATGAAGCAGCTCAAGAAGAGCCCCAAGGGCTTCGCCCGGCGACTCAGCGGCCTGATGGGCAAGGGCGGCTTCCGGGGTTAAGGACCCAAAAACAAGGTATAAGACCCAGCCTTCCAGGCCCCGGGTTTGTACAAATAAATCTGCCCCCCTGGGGCCCAAGAAAAACAAATCGTTTTTAGGAGGATATTTATCATGGCAGTTAAGATCAGACTGCGCCGCGCCGGCGCTAAGAAGGCTCCTTTCTATCGTGTGGTCGTGGCCGACAGCCGCTTCCCCCGCGATGGCCGTTTCATTGAGGAGATCGGCACCTACGATCCCAACCAGGAGCCCTCTTCCATCAAGATCGACGGCGAGAAGGCCAAGCAGTGGATCGCCAACGGCGCTCAGCCCACCGATACCGTTCGCGTCCTGCTGAAGAAGTCCAACATTCTGTAAGCGGAGGGACCACTCATGCAGGAGCTGTTGCTGGCAGTCGCCCGCGGCCTCGTGGAGGACAAGGAGGCCGTTCAGGTGACGGTCGATCCCCCTCGTGAGGACGGCACCATCGTCTACCACCTCAGCGTGGCAGAAGGGGATATGGGCCGGGTCATCGGCAAACAGGGCCGGATTGCAAAAGCCATTCGTGTGGTGATGCGCGCGGCTGCTGTGCGGGTCGACGAGAAGGTCCTTGTCGAGATCGACTGAATCGACGAAAAAATGCAGGCCCTCTGCCCTTTGGGCAGGGGGCCTGCTGTATTATCCGGGCGGAAAAGCCCATCATATACTAGAACAGGGAGGCAGTCTATGCAGCAATATCTGGAAGCGGGCCGGGTGGTCACCACCCACGGCGTGCGGGGCGAGGTGAAGATGGAGCTCTGGTGCGACGGGGTGGAGTTTCTGCGCAAGGCGGGGCGGCTCTATCCGTCCCCCCAGGGAGGCAAGGCGGTAAAAATCGCCTCCATCCGGCCCATGGGGCAGATGGCGCTGGTGAAGTTTGAAGGGGTGGAGGACATGGACGCAGCCCGGGCGCTGCGGGGCCAGGTCTACTATTTTGACCGGGCGGACGCAAAGCTGCCCGAAGGGCGCTGGTATGTGGCCGACCTCATCGGCTGCGAAGTGCGGGACGCCGACACCGGCAAGGTATACGGGGTGGTCACCAGCGTGGACCGCCCCGGCCCCCAGGACATCTACACGGTCAAGGCCCCCAATGGCAAAACCTACATGTTCCCCGGAGTGGAGGCCTTTTTGAAGGAGCGCAACCCGCCGGAAGGCTACATCACCGTGACCCCCATCCCCGGCCTTCTGGACGACGGCGGAGTCAGCGAGCGGGAGGAGGAATGAGCCATGGGCATGCGTGTGGACATTGCGACCCTCTTCCCTGAGATGTGCCAGCGGGTGCTGGACGAGAGCATCCTGGGCCGGGCGGCCCGGCGGGGATACATCGAGACCCACTGCCACCAGATCCGGGATTTTACCCTCAACCGCCAGAAGCAGACCGACGATTATCCCTACGGCGGCGGCTGCGGCATGGTGATGTACGCCCAGCCCATCGCCGACTGCATCCGCTCCATCCGGGAGGAGGTGGCCGCGCAAGGCCGCCCCGCTCCCCATGTGGTCTTTATGACCGCGGGCGGCGCCCGGTACACCGAGGCCCACGCCCGGCGTCTGGCCCAGTACGACAGTCTGCTTTTGGTCTGCGGCCACTATGAGGGCATCGACGAGCGGGTCATCGAGGCCTTTGCGGATGAAGAACTCTCCATCGGAGATTACATCCTCACCGGCGGCGAGCTGGCAAGCCTGGTGGTGGCGGACAGCGTGCTTCGGCTGCAGCCCGGAGTGCTGGCCGAGCAGAAGGGATACGAGGAGGAAAGCTACTGGAACGGCCTTCTGGAGTATCCCCAGTACACCCGCCCCGAGGTCTGGGAGGGCCGCGCCGTGCCCCCGGTTTTGCTGAGCGGAAACCACAAAGCAGTGGACGAATGGCGGGGGGTACAGAGCAGAGAACGGACCAAACTACGCCGCCCGGATTTGTGGGAGAGTTACCTCGCCGCAGGCGGCTGGGACGGCACTCCGAAACCCAAAAAAAACACCCGCCGTCACAAGAAAAAAGACGCTCCCGCACCGGAAAACGCTCCTCTGCCCGCCGAAGAAGAGGGTTCCGAAACGGAAAATTGTTGAAAACTTTTGTGTGTGCCTCCAAGGAATGGGGATAAATTTTATATAAAATAGATACTTTACTAAAGTTCATGGGGGTCTGATTGGGAAAACCGACAAAAATACAAAAATCCCCTGTACAACCGCCTTTGCTTGCGATAAAATAAACACAGCGCAGCAGGTGTAAACACTGAATTGCATTGCCGAAAACGATAATAGATAGGAGCGTTTTACTATGTACGTGAAAGAAGTTACCGTTGAAAATCAGGTTGGTCTGCATGCTCGTCCGGCTACTTTCTTCATCCAGAAGGCGAACGAATTCAAGTCCTCTATCTGGGTCGAGAAGGAAGAGCGCCGCGTCAATGCAAAGAGCCTGCTGGGTGTGCTGTCTCTGGGTATCGTGGGCGGCACCAGCATCCGCATCATCGCGGATGGCGCTGATGAGCAGGCCGCTGTGGATGGCCTGGTCAAGCTGGTGGAGTCCGGCTTCGCTGAGTAATTCATTGTTTTGCTGGAAGGGCGGGAGTTTTCTCCGCCCTTCTTTTTGTTTTGCCCGCTGCGGGGCATACTGTCACAGAGCGCCGAGCGCCGGGGAGGGGATCGGATGACCAAAGCCGAACTGTATCAAAAGGCCTGCATGCTGCCGCTGCTGCCCGGGGTCTACATCATCCGGGACAAAAAGGACGAGATCATCTACATCGGCAAGGCCAAGCGCCTGCGGGTGCGGGTGAGCCAGTATTTCCGGGAGGGCGTGCCCCACGACAACAAGGTCACCCAGATGATCGCCCACGCCGACCACTTCGACATCATCGTCTGTCAGAGCGAATTTGAGGCGCTGGTGCTGGAGGCCAGCCAGATCAAGGCCCACCAGCCCAAGTACAACATCCTGCTGAAGGACGGCAAGGGCTACTCCTACATCAAGGTCACCAAAGAGGAGTGGCCCCGGCTCTCCTTCGCGCTGCAAAAGGAGGAGGACGGCGCCGAGTACATCGGCCCTTACACCTCCGCCTTTGCGGCCCGGGAGATGGCCGAAACCGCCATGGATGTATTCCGGCTGCCCCGGTGCGCAAAGCGGTTCCCCCAGGAACTGGGCAAGGGCCGCCCCTGCCTCAACGCCCACATCGGCAAGTGTATGGGGGTGTGCAGCGGCAAGATCTCTCAGGAGGACTACAACCAGGCGGTCCGGGGGGCGGTGCGGCTGATCCGCTACGGCAAAAAGGAGATTTTGAAATCCTTGCAGCAGCGGATGGAGGAGGCCGCCGAGCGGCTGGAGTTCGAGACCGCGGCGCTGCTGCGGGACCAGATCGCCGCCATCCAGAAGCTCAGCGCCGGACAGAAGGTGGTGGTGGACCCCTCCCTCGAAATGGACGTGGCGGCCCTGGCGGGCACCCCCAGCAGCGTCTGCGCAGCGGTGCTGCGGTTCCGGGAGGGGCGGCTCACCGACAAGCGGGAGTTCGTCTTTCACGACACCGCGGACCTGGAGGCGGTGCGGGAAGAGTTTCTGCCCCGGTACTACCTGGACGACGAAGAACAGGTGCCCCGCATCATCGCGGTGGACGCGATGCCCGCCTCGGGGGAGGCGCTGCGGGAGGCCCTGAGCAAAAAGCGGGGCAGCGAGGTACAGCTCTATGTGCCCCAGCGGGGAGACAAAGCCCAGCTCATCGAGATGGCCCGCACCAATGCGGTGGAGCGTCTGGCCCGGGAGAGCGGCCGCTATGCCCGGGAGGAAAAGCTGCTGGACGAGCTGGCCGCCCTGCTGGGCCTGTCCGCGCCGCCCCGGCGGATCGAGAGCTACGATATCTCCAACTGGGGAGACGCCTCCAGCGTCTGCGGCATGGTCTCGTTTCAGGACGGCAAGCCCTACAAGGCAGGCTACCGCCGGTTCCAGATCCGCTCGGTGGCGGGCACCGACGACTACGCATCCCTCGCCGAGACGGTGGCCCGCCGGGCCGCCGAGTATGAAAAATACGCGGCTCTGGCCGAGGCGGGGCAGCCCAGCGACAACGCCTTCGGCTGCAAGCCGGATCTTTTGCTGATGGACGGCGGCCGGGGGCAGGTCACCGCCGCAAAGCAGGCCCTGGCCGGAACGGCGCTTGCAGACGTGCCCCTCTACGGCATGGTGAAGGACAACCGCCACCGCACCCGGGCCATTGTGGACGCCGAGGGGCGGGAGATCGTGCTCCAGATGAACCGGGGCGTGTTCACCCTGGTGACCGCCATCCAGGACGAGACCCACCGGTTCGCCAACGCCTACCGCAAGCAGCAGATGAAGAAAAAGAGCTACGCCGTCTCCCTCACCGGGGTGCCCGGCGTGGGGCCCAAGCTGGCCAAGGCTCTGCTGAACCAGTTCGGCAGCGTGGGGGCGGTGCGGCAGGCCTCCGCCGAGGAGCTGGCAAAGACCCCCGGCGTGGGGCCGAAACTGGCTGAAAGCATCTATGCCTATTTTCACTCCGAGGAAGGCGGGGAATAAAACATGAAAAAAGGGAGCCGAAAGGCTCCCTTTTTGCGTATGGTTCCAGCTGTTCCTTTGCTCGAAGGCCGCCCGCGTAAGCGGGCACACTCAAACGAACCCCGGGGCAAAACACGTTAAGAAAAAATCTCATATTGATTTTTTTAGTGTTTTGTCCTGGGACTCAACCTTTTATTGGTCCAGGGCAGCGGAGCCGACCGCCGCCTGCGGCGGATTGAGGAAGGCGGAGCTGGGGCCGCCGTCTGAATTTTCAAGGGCCGCACCAAGGCCCGCCGAAAATTCAGGCAACGGCAACCCGGACACGCCCTGACCTTTTTCTTGCGTATGGAGTCCCCAGAGGAGGTAGGGAGGGGAAAATCGAAATTCCCCGCCCTCCTCCTCTGGGTCTGCGAAGCAGATGGCATGCAGCATAAAGGCCAGAAGATGCCAAAAAGACAAATCCAGCCTTAGGGCGACAAGCAGTTTAGGTCCCTATTTCGCAACAGCTCCAAGTCAATCCTCCCTCGCCCAGTCGTAGGCGCAGCGCACCGCCTTGTTCCAGCCCTTGATGCGCTTGATCCGGGCGGTCTCCTCCAGCCGGGGGGTGAACATCTGGCTGCCGGTGCGGCTGCGGGCCAGTTCCTCCTTGTTTTTCCAGAAGCCCACCGCCAGACCGGCCAGGTAGGCCGCGCCCATGGCGGTGCTCTCCACGCAGCTGGGCCGCTCCACCGGGATGGCGCTCAGGTCGGCCTGGGTCTGCATGATGTAATCGTTGGCCGAAGCGCCGCCGTCCACCTTGAGGGCTGCGGGCTGGATGCCGGAATCCGCCTCCATGGCGGTGAGAACGTCGTTCACCTGATAGCACAGGCTGTCCAGGGTGGCCCGGACGATGTGGCAGCGGTTGCACCCTCTTGTCAGCCCCACGATGGTGCCCCGGGCGTACTGGTCCCAGTGGGGCGCCCCCAGGCCGGTGAAGGCGGGCACCACATAACAGCCGTGGGTGTCCGGCACCTTCTGGGCCAGATACTCGGATTCCGCCGCCGAGCCGATGAACTGCAGCTCGTCCCGCAGCCACTGGATGGCCGCCCCTGCCACAAAGATGGAGCCCTCCAGCGCGTATTCCACCTTTCCGTCCAGCCCCCAGGCGATGGTGGTCACCAGGCCGTGCTGGCTGGTGACCGGGGTCTCGCCGGTGTTCATCAGCAAAAAGCAGCCGGTGCCGTAGGTGTTCTTGGCCTCGCCCGGCGCAAAGCAGGCGTGGCCGAAGAGGGCGGCCTGCTGGTCTCCGGCGGTGCCGGAGATGGGGATGGGCCCGCCGAAGAACTGGGGCAGCGCATGGCCGTAGATGCAGCTGCTGGGCTTGGGCTCGGGCAGCATGCAGCGGGGAATGTCCAGCTCGGCCAGGATCTCCTCATCCCATTGCAGGGTGTGGATGTTGAACAGCATGGTGCGGGAAGCGTTGGAGTAGTCGGTCACATGCACCGCGCCGCCGGTGAGCTTCCAGATCAGCCAGGTTTCCACCGTGCCGAAGAGCAGCTCCCCCCGCTGGGCCCGCTGGCGGGCTCCCGGCACATGCTCCAGCAGCCAGCGGAGCTTGGTGGCCGAGAAGTAAGCGTCGATCACAAGGCCGGTCTTGGCCCGAAAGGAGTCGGTGAGCCCCTTTTCTTTGAGCTGGTCGCAGTAGTCGCTGGTGCGGCGGCACTGCCAGACGATGGCCGGGTGGATGGGATGACCGGTGGCCTTGTCCCATACGATGGTGGTCTCCCGCTGGTTGGTGATGCCGATGGCCGCAATGTCCGAGGCGTTGGCCCCCACATTGGCCATGGCCTGCTGGGCTACCTCCAGCTGGCTGGACCAGATCTCCATCGCGTCCTGTTCCACCCAGCCGGGCTGGGGAAAATACTGGGTAAATTCCTTCTGGGCCATGCTGCACATCTCGCCCTGTGCATTGAACAGGATGCAGCGGTTGGAAGTGGTGCCTGCGTCCAGCGCCATGATGTATTTTGCCATAAATGGGAGCCTCCTCGTCCGGCAGCATAAAAAAACTCTGTTCAACTGGTGATTCAAGCCCCAAAAAACCTTCTCAGCAAGGCAGCCTCTCAAAAGAGCCGGGGCGATACACCGATCGAACAGAGCGGGTGTCAAATTTCTTGTTTTTATTATATGCAGAGCGGGGGTCTTTGTCTACACGGCAATAGGCCGAAACTTTTCCCGGCTTTTTGTGCGGTTCGTAAAAAAGAGCGAACAGGGGATTTTTTTGCCTGATACACAGGACAAATCCGGCTTTTGGGTGTATACTTAAAAAGATTCCCTCGGAGCGCCGGTATCCAGTATGAGATCGGCCTGCTGGGGGATTTTGTATTGGGCGAAGTATCCCTCCTCCAGCGGAATCCACCGGGCGGCAAACATGGGATATCGGCTGCCCTCCCGAGCCTGCAGCCGCCGGGCCTGCTCCTCGGCACAGCAGGTCACAAAAACCCGCAGGTCGTACAGGTCCGCCAAAAGGGGGTGGTGGGAGTAGCTGCCCTCCAGGATTACCAGCGGCTGGGGGGCCAGCTGCACCCCGGGCAGATATTCTTTTTGAGCACAGCTCCAGGGGCGGTATTCCGCCGGCCGGCCCGCCCGGAGCGGGAGCAGCAGCTCCTGCCGCAGCCGCTCAAGGTCCATATTGGCGCAGGGAATCTTCTCCCAGCCGGGGACCCGCTGCGCCGGGGGCAGATAGTAGTCGTCGGTGTGCAGCAGCACACAGTCCGGGAACTGCCGGGCCAGGGCGGCGGCCAGGGTGGTCTTGCCGCTGCCGCAGCGCCCGTCCAGCGCCGCCAGCACCGGGCGGCCGGGATGGCTTTGCAGCAGGGCGTGCAGACGCTGGGCGAGAAGTTCAGAGGGGTGGGTCATAAAAAATCTCTCCTGCTTTTGGATTCTGAGCTCCAGTATACCACATCCCGGGAGGGGATGGGAGATTTTTTTGCCCGGCGGGGTTGACAGGGGGCCGGGAATGTGCTATCATACGGACATGTTAGTTAGGACTAACTACCCCGGCAGAGAGAACGCGGCTCCGGCCGCCTTTTTTCAGCGGAAGCGGTTAGCTTATACTAACCACAGCAGCCGGAACGGTATATCCCCATTCCGGCCGGAAACACTAAATCGACCGAAAACGCCCCGTTTCCGCAAAGGAGGAGCCAATGGAACGACCTTTTGAGACCGTGATGATCGAACAGTGTGCCCCCACCCTGGCGGGGCTGAAAGCCGCCAGCCTGTTCCGGCAGGAATCCCACGACCGCGCCGCCCTGGTGCGTCAGGTGAAGGACTGGGACATCCGGCTTGCCCCCAAGGGCATCCGGGTAATAATCCTCAAGGCCTTTGCCCAGAGCCCCCACTACCTGATCTATGTATACCGCCCGGCCCGGCTGGGGGAGCTGCTTTCCCGGCCTGAGAGCCGCCGGTTTCTGGAACAGATGGGCTACCATCTGCCGGGGGACCCGGCGGGGGAGTCCGGCCAAAAGGCGCTTCTGGCCCAGCTGAGGGGCCGTCTGCGCCGGGAGGGGGAGTTCCCCCACGAGATCGGGCTGTTCCTGGATTACCCTTTGCAGGACGTGGAGGGCTTTATCCAGAACCGGGGCCAGAACTTTACCTGCCTGGGCTGCTGGAAGTCTTACAGCGACCCCGACACGGCCCGGCGGATCTTTGACCAGCTGGACAAGTGCAGGCGCATCTATTTGCAGCTGTTCCGCAGCGGGCGCTCCATCCTCCGGCTGGCGGTGGCCGCCTGAGCGCCGGTTTTTCCCTTGCTTTTCTCCCTGTGGGGCCGGGGGTGTGACCATAGACCCGGCCGCCCTTCCTCCATTTTGAGCCGCAGCCGTACAGCGCGCCTTTTGACCAGGTGCTGTGCGGCTGCGGCTTTTTTGCGCCCGATGCCGGTAAAATGTGGAAAATCACCGGGGCGAAAGCCCGCTCTTTGGTTTGTTTTGACAAACTTTTGCTCTTTGCGGATTTTGGGGTTGACTTTTTGAGTTAGTCTATGTAAACTGTGGAACGTAATAGTTAACCAATACTAACCGAAACGGTGATTTACCGTTCCGGCGAAAAGGGGAGGGGAAAGAATGATGCCCTTGAGCATGGCAAAACCCGGCGAGACGGTGCGCATTCGCCGCATCACCGGAAAGGACGAGCAGCGCCGGCATCTGGCCGAGATGGGCTTTGTGCTGGAGGCGGAGGTCACGGTGATCTCCCAGACGGCGGGAAACCTGATCCTGAAGGTCAAGGAGAGCCGCATCGCCCTGGACAAGGCAATGGCAAACCGCATCCTGTTTTAATGGGAAAAAAGGAGGAAGATCATGAAGACACTGAAAGATGCGAAGGTGGGCCAGACCGTGACGGTGGCCCGGCTCCACGGAGAGGGCCCGGTGAAGCGCCGGATCATGGACATGGGCATCACCAAGGGAACCCAGATCTATCTGCGGAAGGTGGCCCCCCTGGGGGACCCCATCGAGCTGACCGTCCGGGGCTATGAGCTGACCATCCGCCGCCAGGATGCCGAGATGGTGGAACTGGTCTGAGCCAGAGAAAGGAGCAAACCGCAATGGCAACGAAGATCGCGCTGGCCGGAAATCCCAACTGCGGAAAAACCACCCTGTTCAACGAGCTGACCGGTTCGGCCCAGTATGTGGGCAACTGGCCCGGCGTCACGGTGGAAAAGAAGGATGGACGGCTGAAAGGCCACAAAGAGGTGGTCATCCAGGACCTGCCGGGCATCTATTCCCTCTCTCCCTACACCCTGGAGGAGGTGGTGGCCCGCAGCTACATCGTAACCGAAAAGCCGGACGCCATCCTCAACATTCTGGACGGCACCAACATCGAGCGCAACCTCTACCTGACCACCCAGCTGCTGGAACTGGGGCTGCCGGTGGTCATCGCGGTGAACATGATGGACCTGGTGCAGCGCAATGGGGACAGCATCGACCTGGAAAAGCTGGGCAAAGCCCTTGGCTGCCGGGTGGTGCAGATGAGCGCCCTCAAGGGCCAGGGCAGCAAAGAGGCTGCCGAAGCCGCCCTCGCAGCGGCCAAAGAAGGCAGCCACACCGAGCCGCCCCACGTCTTTACCGGCAGCGTCGAGCACGCCATCGCCCACATCGAGGAGTCGGTGCAGAGCCTTGTGCCGGAACAGTTTTTGCGCTGGTACGCCATCAAGCTGTTCGAGCGGGACGAGAAGGTTCTGGCCGAGCTGGACCTCGACCCCGAGCTTGCCGCCCACATCGAGCAGCACATCGCGGACTGCGAGGCCGAGATGGAGGACGACGCCGAGAGCATCATCACCAACCAGCGCTACGCTTATATTCAAACGGTGGTACAGCAGGCGGTGCGCCGCCAGCCCCGCAAGGACAACATGAGCCTGTCCGACCGGATTGACCGGGTGGTGACCAACCGCATTTTGGCCCTGCCCATCTTCGCGGTCATCATCTTCGGGATCTATTCGGTGGCCATGGGAGGCTATTCCTTCTCCCTGGGCACCAAGGGCACCGACTGGGCCAACGACGTTCTGTTCGGGGAGATGGTGCCCGGTCTGCTGGATAAGATCCTCTGCACCGCCGACGGTGTGCCGAGGGTAGCGGAGTGGCTCTACGGCCTGATCCAGGACGGCATCGTAGCCGGTGTGGGCGCGGTGCTGGGCTTTGGGCCCCATATCCTAGTGCTCTGCTTCTTCTTGTCCAGCCTGGCGGATCTGGGCTACATGGCCCGCATCGCCTTTGTGATGGACCGCATCTTCCGCCGGTTCGGCCTGTCCGGCAAGAGCTTTATCCCGCTGCTGGTGGCCACCGGCTGCGGAGTGCCCGGCATCCTGGCCACCCGCACCATCGAGCAGGACCGGGACCGCAAACTCACCATCATGACCACCGGCTTCATCCCCTGCGGCGCAAAGCTGCCCATCATCGGACTGTTTGCGGGAGCGGTCTTTGGCGGCTCCCCCTGGGTGGCGGCCTCGGCCTTCTTTGTGGGCATCGGGGCGGTGGTGGTCTCGGGCATCCTGCTCAAAAAGACCCCTGCCTTTGCGGGAGAGCCGGCCCCCTTCGTCATGGAGCTGCCCGCCTACCACACCCCTGCCTGGGGCAACGTGCTGCGCACCACCTGGGACCGGGGATGGTCCTTCATCCGCCGGGCGGGCACCGTGATCCTGGTCTCCTCCATCGTGCTCTGGTTTTTGCAGGGCTACGGCTTTGTGGACGGAGTGTTCCAGGCCGTGGAGGACAACAACCACTCCCTGCTGGCCGCGCTGGGCAATGGCCTTGCCTGGGTCTTTTATCCTCTGGGCTGGGCGGGTGAGATGGCCTGGAAGGCTACCGTCGCCACCTTCACCGGCCTGATCGCCAAGGAAGAGGTGGTCAACACCTTCGGCGTGCTCTACCAGTACGCAGGAGAGGCGGACCTCATGGAGGACAGCAGCCCCATCTGGGCCGCTGTGGCCGCCGACTTCGGGGTCATGCGGGCCTACAGCTTCATGATCTTCAACCTGCTCTGCGCTCCCTGCTTTGCAGCCATGGGCGCCATCAAGCGGGAGATGAACAGCCCCCGCTGGACCGCTTTTGCCATCGGCTACATGTGCCTGTTCGCCTACGCCGTCTCTCTGATCGTCTACCAGCTGGGCGGCCTTGTCACCGGCGAAGCGGCCTTCGGCCCCTGGACCGCTGTGGCGGTCGCGCTGCTGGCCGGGCTGCTGTGGGGGCTCTTCCGCCCGGCACCCCGTCCCAAGGCCCAGACCGGCCGCATGGCCCGCCCTGCCCGGGAAACGGGCTGAACCCATTCTCAAAGGAGGTCTTTCCATGGATTGGCTGATCGCAAACGCATATACCATTGTGGTGGCCGGCGCGCTGGCCGCTGTGGTGGGGCTCATCCTCCGCAGCATGCTGCGCAAAAGCAAGACCCATAGCAGCTGCGGCTGCGGCGGGGACTGCGGCCATTGCTCCGGCTGTCACTGAACCTTTCGTGTTTCCTCTTCTCCTTAAAAACTTTGCATAAAACAAAAATTCCCCGGACGCTTGTCCGGGGAGTTTTTGCTGGGTCAGTCCATGGCCTTCACGATCTTGCGGGCAATGTACCGGTGTCCGCTGATGGTGGGGTGGCCGTCGTTGGCGCAGGAGGTCCAGGGGATGGACACATAGGTCAGGTCCATATCCTTTGCCAGCTGCTTTGCGTAGCTGTTCAGCCGGTTGAAGTGCTTGGACCAGGTGGCCAGCAGGGGAACGGGGTTGTTGTAGCCGATCAGCAGGATCTGGGCGTCGGGGCTCAGCTCCCGGATAGCCTGGACCACCTGGGGCAGGTAGAGCACCACGGTGGCGTAGCCCTGCTCACAGGTCAGCTTCATGCCGTCCCCCAGGGCATAGAACAGGTCTTTGCGCTCCTGGGAGGTGAGGGTCAGCTTTTTGACTCCCTCGATGAAGAGGGACAGGCTCTCAAAGCTGAAATCCCGCAGCATGCCCGAGAGCATCGAGTTTGCCAGGGTCTCGCTCTTCCAGTTGGTGGCGTTGCCCAGCGAGACGATGAAGGGAACCAGCGCATCGTTGGCGCCGATCTGGATCGAGATCACATCCGCCTTCTTTATGTACTCCTGAATCTCCGGGTAGACATAAAAGGTGCCGGAGGGCTGGTTCATCTCGGGCATTGCGCCGGTGCGCACCAGGTCGGCCAGGTCCTTGGTCATCAGGCCGGGCAGGCCGAAGTTGATGGCGCGGTCCCGGTCCAGCCCCAGTTTTTCGGCCACCTCGGCCACATAGCAGTCGGCGGAATAGCCGGTAAAGTTGGGGGTCATATCAAAGCCGATGAGAGCAGGCAGAAAGGCCAGGTCGGAAAGGCCCACCCCGGCGGTGATGCTGTCGCCCAGCGCCAGATAGAACAGCTGGCCGTCCTCTTCGGCGGCCTCCCCGGCGGCGCTCTCAGTCTCCCCGGCGGGCAGCGGCTCCTCTGCGGGGGTCTGAATCTCCTCTGCGGGAGCTTGCGCCTCTCCGGCGGGAGTCTGGACCTCCTCTGCGGGGGTCTCGGCTTCCTCTGCGGGGACGGCGTCGGGCTGCTCAAGGGGCATGATCTCGGGGTGGTGCTCCCCCTCCACAGGGGCCGGCTCTGCCTCGGAGACCGGAACCGGCGGCAGGGTTTCGGCGGCTTCTCCCTCGGCGGCCAGAACGGGCAGGCTCAGGCAGCTCAGGAACAGCGCACCGGCCAGCGCCAGACTGATTAGGCGTTTTTTCATCATGATTACTCCTTTTTGTGTCCGATGCATCCCGGCAGGCCGGGATACATTTTTGGAAAACGTTACCTCTATAATAGGCGCGGCCCCTGTAAAAGTCAAGCCGCCGCCGGTCCGTTGGGGCCGGCGGCGGCTTGTGTGTGAGACAGAACAGCGGACGGAATTAACCTTCCTCTTCCAGCATCTTTTCCAGCTGGATGTAGTCCACCTTGCCGATGGGGGTATAGGGGAGCTTATCCAGGTACTTGTAGCCCACGGGCAGCACATACTCGGGCAGCTCCTCGGCGCACAGGGCCTTCAGCTCCCGGGTGATCTGCCGCTTCTTCTTTTCAGCGGCGGGCTTGAGCACGATGTAAGCAAAGGGCAGACGGCCCTGGATGTGGTCCTTGTCGGTGCAGCCCACCACCGAGCAGTATTCCACCGTCGGATGGGTGCTGAGAACATTCTTGATCATGGAGGGGAATACCTTGAAGCCGTCGTGTCGGATGATCATCCGCTTGATGCGGGAATCCAGGAAGACATACCCTTCCTCATCCATATAGCCGATGTCCCCCGAGTGGACCCAGAGCCGGCCGTCCTGGTGGCGGCGCAGCACGATGCTGGTCTCCTCGGGCATGTGGTAGTAGCCCTGCATCACCGAGGGGCCGCTGATGCACACCTCGCCCCGCTCGCCGATGGGCAGTTCCTTGTCGGTGCCCGGCTCAAAGACCGAGACGATGGTGCCCACCAGCGGCAGACCCACGCTGCCGGGCTTGTTCATATTGGCAACCGCCACGGTGGCCGCGGATGTGACGTCGGTCATGCCGTAGCCTTTGGACATGCCGTAGGGAGCATTGTGTTCATTCAATAATTTGTTTTTTGATGATACGGCGACCACCGAGATGGCGTCGCCGCCCGCGGCAAAGTTCAGGATGAAGGACAGGTCCG
>CALXGY010000162.1 GCA_944387955.1 uncultured Faecalibacterium sp.
TGGGGCCGCCGTCTGAATTTTCAAGGGCCGCACCAAGGCCCGCCGAAAATTCAGGCAACGGCAACCCGACCGCTGTGCGGCACTTCCCTCAGCGAGAGAAGTCGGACGGTAGACGGCTTCTTCCCGGAAAAGCCCAGATAAACCTACGCAAAAAACGCTGTTCCCAATCGGCGAAAACCGAGGGAGCAGCGTTTTTGCATGATTCTGGGAAATCTAAAATTTCAATGGGACTAAATCAGAGATTTTATCAACAGAGAGCGCTCCTGTTTTGCAACAGCCTCTTCTTCCGCTGAAATTATTCCTCAAACCCCGCCTGGGCGGCTTGGGCCTCGGCCTGGCCCCGCAGGGTGTCGGCATAGCCCAAAGGCAGGATCTCCACCGCCTCGGCCAGACCGTCCCGCATCCACAGCTGCACGTCGGTCTGCAGGGTGTAGCCGCAGCCCGGGTCGGCCATCCACTGCTCGGGGCGGCGGGAGGGCAGCGCCCGCTGGCTCAGCATGCTGACGATCACCCCGCCGTGGGTGACGCAGGAGGCCTCGGTGACGTCCATCCGGATCATATACTCGAACAGCTTCAGAAGGCTCTGGCTGCACCGGCGGTGGAAGTCGGCGGTGGGCTCGGCCCCCTCGGGGGTGAAGCCGGAACCCGGCGTGATCCACTTGGTGAAGTCGGGGTCCTTGACCAGTTCCCGGATGGGGCGGCCCTCAAACACTCCAAAATGGGCCTCCCGCAGATCCTGCACCGAAAAGGCGTGGGCCGCGCCGGGGAACAGGATGTTGGCCGTCTCCACCGCCCGCTTCATCGGGGAGGAAAAGACCGTGTCCACCTGCGGATACTGAAACCGCTCTTTCAGCTCGGCCAGCTGGGCGCGGCCCTCGTCGCACAGGGGCAGGTCGGTGCCCGAGCCGATGTACAGGCCCTGGAGGTTGCCCTCGGTGAGGCCGTGGCGGATGAGATGAAGCTTGAAGGTCTTCACAAATAACACCTCTTTGAGAAAAAATTGGGTGAAAAAAGCCGGCCCCGGAGCCTGCGCCCCGCCTGCCGGACACAAAATACGCCAAAAGACGCCACCAGTGTACCATACATCTGGGGGTAGGGCAAGCCTTTTGACAAAAAGCACGAAATTTGGAGAAAAATCTCGGCGATTTTTGTCTTTACAAAATGTTTTCCCCTTGTGTATAATCAACCTACTGTAAACCAAAAACCAGGACGTACCACCACCAAACAGGTGGAGAAGAAGGAGCCGGATCATGGAGTTCAACCGCATCATCAAGCTGCTGCGCACCGAGCGCGGCATCACCCAGAAGCAGGCCGCGGAGGATCTGGGCATCTCGCAGGCGCTGCTGTCCCACTACGAGAAGGGCATCCGTGAATGCGGACTGGATTTTGTGGTGCGGGTGGCAGATTACTACAATGTTTCCTGCGATTATCTGCTGGGGCGCAGCGCCGAGCGAAACGGCATGATGCTCACCGCCGAGGACCTGCCCAACCCCGAAAAGATGAAGGACGGCATCTATCACGGCAGCGTGCTGCCCACCATGAACAAAAAGCTGATCTCCAACAGCCTCAATGTGCTCTACGCCAAGGTGGGCCAGTGCCACAACAAGGCCCTGGTGACCGAGATCAGCATCTACCTGATGATGGCGGTCTACAAGATGTTCCGGCTGCTCTACGCGGCGGGGCCCCACAACGCCCCCACCCTCTTCCGGGTGGACGGGCGGCGCTGGTCGGGCTATGCCGATGCGGTGATGCGCTCGGCCGAAGCCAATGTGGATGCGGTGCTCCACGGCGCCCAGCTGCCGGGCAGCGAGCCCTTTGAGGACGCCGAGTGCCTGGCCATGACCACCGAGAGTCTGACCCGGGAGTTCCCGCTGTATACCTCCAGCCTGCTGAACCTGGTGAAAACCAGCGAGACCCGGGTCAAGGGCCTGATGCCGGAGGAGTAAAGCCGCCCCGGTTTCGGTAAAAAGCTGCAAAACAAGAGCCTTTCTTCCAGCAAAACGCCGGAAGAAAGGCTCTTTTGCTTCCATCTCCCGGTGCTGGGAAAGAGAGGGAACCGGAAAATTGTCCAAACAAATCCTTGACCTCTCCAATAGGAGCATGTACAATAAGTACGAAGCTGCCCCCGTGCAGGAGAATGGGGAGCAGAACAAGATCTATGAAGGAGAGATATTGCAATAAACAAGAAGATCGACCGCCGCGGCTTCCTCAAGACCGCCGCCATCAGCGCCCTGGGACTGGGCGCAGCGGGGGCCCTGAGCGCATGCGATGCGGCTTCCTCCAGCACCGCCGCCTCTTCCGGAGCGGCTTCCTCCGGCGCGTCTGCCCTGAGCTACACCCCGGGCACCTACACCGCCACCGCCGCCGGCATCAGCAGCGACGTGACCGTTACCGCTACCTTTGACGCTTCCACCATCACCGAGCTGACCATCGACGTTTCGGGCGAGACCAAGGGCATCGGCGCAGACATCGCCGAGACCATGGTGGAGCGCATCCTGGACGCCCAGACCTGCAACGTGGACGGCGTGTCCGGCGCTACCGTTACTTCCAACGCGGTCAAGACCGCCCTGGCCGACTGCATGAGCCAGGCCTCCGGCACCAAGGTGACCGTCAATGTGGACGTGGACGCCGCCGAGGAAGTGGACCTGAACACCGTCGTCCCCACCAAGACCATCGAGACCGACGCGGTGGTTCTGGGCTGCGGCGCGGCCGGCATCCAGGCGGCCCTGACCCTGCAGGCCGCCGGGGTCAACACCTACCTGCTGGAGAAGGGCGCCAGCTGCGGCGTGTCCAACGGCGCAGCCGCCGGCGGCCCGGCTCTGGCCGAGACCCGGGTCCAGGCGGCGGAGAACGCCACCGTCTCGGTGGAGACCCTCTACGAGTGTGAGTACGGCTTCAGCCGCGGCACCGTCAACGGCAGCCTGCTGCGCAAGTGTGCTGCCCAGGGCGACCGGGTTGTGGGCAACTTCATGGACAACGGCGTGAACATGGGCCTGCGCCGCGATGCTTACGGCATGGGCTTCCGTGCCCGCCACAACTTTGCCAACGCCGAGGGCAAGCAGGTTAAGGGCGTAGACCGCTTCCAGCCCCTGGTGGACAAGTTCACCGCCGACGGCGGCGTCTTTGAGGCCAGCCGCGAGGCGGTGCGCCTGATCAAGACCGGCGACGCAGTGACCGGCGTGCTGGTCAAGGATACCAATACCGGCGATTACTACCAGTACAACGCCAAGGCGGTGCTGGTGGCCACCGGCGGCTATGCAGGCAACGATGAGATGATTCGGGAGCACTTCGGCGATATCAACGTCATGCCCCTGTGCAACACCCTGTCCAACGGCGCAGGCTACAACATGGTCATCGAGGCCGGTGGTGTGGCCGACCGCAACTGGGCTTTGGCCTGCAACGAGTTCGGCGGCGCCAACTACAAGTCCAGCAAGACCGGCTATGCCATCGTCCGTTCCAACGACGCGCTGCGCTTTGCCATCTACGGCGGCCTGATCGTGGATCCCTGCGGCGACCGGTTCATGAACGAGCAGTACCTGTCCGACCGTCCTCTGGCACTGGGCGGCGAGATGAGCCTGCGGGTGGCCCGTTACTATGCGGTGGTGGACCAGACCATGTACGACGAGTGCCGCGACAAGGGCGTTCTGGCCTACTTCGGCAACCCCAAGGATTGGTATGTGGGCTCCACCGGCTACGCCACCGAGCTGCTGCCCAACCTCGACGAGCACATGCAGCAGGCCATCGACGAGCAGTGGGCCTTTAAGGGCACCCTGGCCGAGTGCGCCGAGTTCTTCGGTCTGGAGAACCTGGAGCAGACCGTCGCCGACTACAACGCCCTGTGCGAAGCCGGCAAGGACGACCAGTTCTACAAGAGCAGCTACCTGCTGCACCCGCTGACCGGCGACACCTTCTATGTGGTGGAGTATGAGCCCTCCATCTGGTGCACCATCGGCGGCGTCAAGACCGACGCTTACAGCCGCGCCGTGACCCCCCAGCAGGAGCCCATCCCCGGCCTGTACGTCGCCGGCGTGGACAACGGCAGCCTGTACGCCAGCCCCTACTATGAGAATGAGGGAGCTTGCCTTGGCGTTGCCTACACCAGCGGCATCGTTGCAGCCGACTGCATGATCGACTACATCCAGAGCCTGTAATCTGCCTGTAACCTGAAAAAGACATAAAAACAGGGGCTGCTGCAAAATGGAATTGCGATTTTAGCCTCTGAAAACAATCTACTTGCTTTAAAAACAGAAAATCCGCCGTTCTAAAGCCCGATGCAGGCCGCAGAACGTGCGGATTTTTTGTTGTTTTGGAATTTTAAAGCAGGTTTCAGGGCAGGCAAATTCAAACGAGCCGGGGGAGAAAATGCGTTAAGAAAAAATCTCTTTTTGATTTTTTTAGCATTTTCTTCTCCGGCTCTTCCGCTTATTGGTCCAGGGCCAGCCCTGGTCGCTCAGGGGAGGGTATGGAGTCCCCAGAGGAGGTAGGGAGGGGAAAATCGAAATTCCCCGCCCTCCTCCTCTGGGTCTGCGAAGCAGATGGATTGCAGCGTGAAAAATAGAAGATGCAAAACCGATAAACTTTTATCTTCCAGCAAAGTACAGCCTAAGACAGTATCTAGCACTGCTGCTGTTTTTGAGAAAAAAGCCGGTTCAGCGGCCCAGATGGCCCTCGATGAACCGGGTGATGTCCTCGAACACCTGCTGATGGTTTTTCTCCATCAGCAGCTCATGCCGCGCACCGGGGTAGAGCTTGACCCGCACATGCTCCACGCCGGCATCCCGCAGGCTCTTGGCCGCCCGCAGAACCCCGCGGCCCTGGTTGCCCACCGGGTCGGCCTTGCCGGACAAAAAGAGCACCGGCAGGTCCTTGGGCACCCGGGCCAGCAGTTCGGGGTCCTGCAGCCGCAGGATGCCGGTGAACATGCTGTAATAGCCGTTGAGGGTGAAGCGGAAGCCGCACAGCTCGTCCGCCAGGTACAGGTCCACCTGCCGGGCATCCCGGTTGAGCCAGTCGCAGTTGGTGCGGGCCGGTTCAAAGGGAGCGTTGTAGGGCCCGATGGCCAGTGCTTCCACCAGGGAGCTGCGCCAGTTCCAGCCCCGCACCGCCGCCAGTGCCCGGCACAGGGCCCGGCCCGAGAGCACCGACCCCTTGGAGGGCTGGCCGCTGCCCAGCAGGATGGCGCCCTTCAGCTCGCCGCCCCGCTCGCACAGGTACTGACGGGCATAGAAGGAGCCCATGCTGTGGCCCAGCAAAAACAGCGGCGCCCCGGGCCAGGAATCCTGGGCCAGCTTTGTGACCCGGTACAGATCCTCCAGCAGGGTGCGGTTGCCGTCCGGCAGCGCAAAAAAGCCGTATTCCTCGGGGGAACGGGCGGTGCCGCCGTGGCCCAGATGGTCGTGGCCGATGACCGCGATGCCCCGGTCGGCCAGCCAGCGGGCCAGCGGCTCATACCGGGAGATATGCTCCGCCATGCCGTGGGTCATCTGCAAAACGGCCCGGGGCTGCTGCCCCGAAGGCTCGCAGCAGAGCACGTTCAGGGTGTGCCCCACCGCGCTGGAGGGAATCGAAAAATAGCTCAGCTCGCTCATTGGATCAAAGCCCCCTTGTTGTGGTCTGATTTTAAGAAAAAAGCGCCGGGCAGACAAAAGCCCGGCGCAAAGGACAGATTCCTCCCAGCGGCGCCCCGGCGGCGGTCACATGCCGCCGATCTTGCGGCGGCAGGCGCTGCAGATGCAGTAGCCGCCGTATTGGACAGCCTCGGGGTCGATCTCACCGCAAAAGTCACAGGCTCCCGCGGGACGGTACTTCTTGAGCAGGACGGTCTCGCCGTCCACAAAAATCTCTACTTTGCTGTTGGTGTCCAGCTTGAGGCTGGTGCGAAGCTCTTTCGGCAGGACGATCCGCCCCAGAGCGTCAATGCCGCGGACGATGCCAGTGCTTTTCATGGTCATGATTCTCCTTATCCTTCTGCTCTATTCCCGGACGGCGCGCCTGCTGCGGCCGATTGCTGCAGGAACCTCTGAACAGGAAAATTTTGTAAATTCCTGTCCTCTTCAGTTTACAGAAAAATCTTCCATCCGTCAATAACTTCGCGTAATTTCGACAAAAGAATCAATTATCCGTGTGGTATAAAATCAAAGCGGGCCGAAACCGCCCGGATTCTGGCGATTCCCGGCGGGGCAGAACCTTACAGCTGCAGCAGGCCCACCTTTTTGTAGACCTTCTGCACCGTGCGGTCGGCGATGCGGCAGGCGGCGGCAGCGCCCTCGGTGAGCACCTTGTCCACATAGGCCTTGTCCGCCAGGATGCGGGAGTATTCTCCCTGGATGGGGGCCAGAGCGTCGGCCACCGCTTCGCCCACGGCGGTCTTGAAGTCGCCGTAGCCGCGGCCGGCGAACTCCTGCTCGATCTCGGCCACCGTCTTGCCGGTAAAGACGCTGTAAATGGTGATCAGGTTGGAAACGCCGGGCTTTTCGGCCACATCGTACCGCACGATGCCGTCCGAATCGGTGACGGCGCGCTTGAACTTGCGCAGGATGGCGTCCTTGTCGTCGGTCATCAGCACAAAGCTGTTGACGTTGGTGTCGCTCTTGCTCATCTTGCGGGTGGGGTCGGCCAGAGACATGATCTTGGCGCCGGCCTTGGTGATGTACCCCTCCGGCAGGGTAAAGGTGGGGCTGTAAGCGTTGTTGAACCGCTGGGCCACGTTGCGGGCCAGCTCCAGGTGCTGGGTCTGATCCTGGCCCACCGGCACAAGGTCGGCGTTGTAGATCAGGATATCCGCCGCCATCAGGGCCGGGTAGGTGAACAGGCCGCCGTTGACGTTGTCGGGGTGCTTTGCGCTCTTATCCTTGAACTGGGTCATCCGGCTCAGCTCGCCGAACTGGGAATTGCAGCACAAGATCCAGTTCAGCTGGGTGTGGGCGGGCACATGGCTCTGGACAAACAGGATGCTCTGGGCCGGGTCGATGCCGGCGGCCAGCAGCATGGCCGCGGCCTCCCGGGTGTGGGCCCGCAGCTCGGCGGGAACCTGGCGCACGGTCAGTGCGTGGAGATCCGCCACCATGTACAGGCATTCGAACTCATCCTGAAGCTTGGCCCAGTTGCGCACCGCGCCGATGTAGTTGCCCAGCGTAAAGGTGCCGGTGGGCTGTATGCCGGAAAGGATGCGCTTTCTGCGCTCGGTCTGCTGGTTCATGATGGACTTCCTCCCTGTAAAACATAAAAATCCCCGCCAGGCACCAGGCACTCTGCCGGGCCTGCCAGGGACGGTATACCGACCTGCTGCGCGGCCGCAAAAGCCGCGCCCCGATGGATCTGCGCCCCGCGCCTCATCGGTTATTGATGGGGTTAGCATAACACGTTCCCGGGCGGATGTCAAGCCGGGCGCCGGAGAGAAAAAGACGACATCCATTGACATTTTTCGCTCTATGCGATACACTTAAAAATACGTACATTCGCCTGCTTCCGGCGGCTGGCTCCGCCGATGCAGGGCAAGGGCTGCGCTCCCGGCAGGGAGGGGGCGGGCTGGACGTGACTGGAAAATAAAAGAAAGAAGGAACATCGTATCATGAACGCTTTGCATCTGGTGGAAGAAGGCCTGGAAGTGCTGCTGGAGACAGTAGTCCCCCTGGTGGTGAGCCTGGCTGAGATCGTAGGCCTGGCCATCATCCTGTTCAGCCTCTTTCTGGCTTCCTACCATTACATCCGGGTGACCTTTTTCCACGATGACTATGACTTCCACCACGAGATGACCAGCGGTCTGACCACCGCCCTGGAATTCCTGCTGGCGGCCGAGGTCTCCCGCACCATCATCCTGCCCACCTTCAGCTCGGTGATGCTGCTGGCCGGCACCTTTGGACTGCGGGCGCTGATGAGCCTGCTGCTCCACGCCGAGATGCGCACCGCCCGCGCCGAGAAGGCCGAGGCCCGCCGCGAAGCAAAGCGCGCCGAGATGCGCACCGCCCGCGCCGAGAAGGCCGAGGAGGACTGACCGGGCAAAAGAACACTTTACTTGAACAAAGTGCTGAACTTTTGGGTGCTGGTTTTGGCAAGGCTGTAAAAAAGGCTGAAAATCGGGCTGCGCTATTGACAGATTCATCCCCCGAAACTATACTCGTGCCATCGCAAGCAAAGGTGCTGACGGAGAGATCCGGCAGCACCTTTTTTGTTGTTTGCGGTCCGGCTTGGGGGGAGATAGAGGGCCTCCCAAACCGGGCCCGGGGCAGAGCGCTATGCCCCGGGGAGGGAAAAGGGCCGCGGGGCGGCCCTGATACAAAAACGGGAGGTATGGATCATGTTCAACGCGATCAACACATGCTGGACACTGGTTGCGGCGTTTCTGGTCTACTTCATGCAGGCGGGCTTCGCTCTGTGTGAAGCGGGTCTGACCCGGGCCAAGAACACCGGCAACATTCTGATGAAAAACATGATGGACTTCTGCATCGGCACTCCCTGCTACTGGCTGGTGGGCTTTGGCCTGATGTTCGGAGGCGCCGGGGCGCTCATCGGCGGCTTTGACCCCTTCATCCAGGGGGATTACAGCCACCTGGGACTACAGGTGCCGCTGTGGGTCTACGCAGTTTTTCAGACCGTATTCTGTGCGACGGCGGCCACCATCGTTTCCGGTTCCATGGCCGAGCGCACCAACTTCAAAGCCTACTGCGTCTATTCGGCGGCCATCTCGCTGCTGGTCTACCCCATCTCGGGCCACTGGATCTGGGGCGGCGGCTGGCTTGCACAGATGGGCTTCCATGATTTTGCGGGCTCTGCGGCGGTCCACAACGTGGGCGGCATCATCGCCATGCTGGGCGCGGCCATGCTGGGCCCCCGCATCGGCAAGTATGACAAGGAGGGCAAGCCCCACGCCATCCCCGGCCACAACCTGACCGCAGCGGCTCTGGGCGTCTTTATCCTCTGGTTCTGCTGGTTCGGCTTCAACGGCGGCTCGTCCCTGGCTCTGAACACCGATGAAGCCATGACCCTGACCGGCCTTGTCTGCTTCAATACCAACCTCGCCGCCTCGGTGGCCACCTGCGTCACCATGATCTTTACCTGGGTGCGGTACGGCAAGCCGGATGTCTCCATGACCCTGAACGGCTCTCTGGCGGGCCTGGTGGCCATCACCGCGGGCTGCGACTGCGTCCGCCCCTTCGGCGCCTTTGCCATCGGCGCGGTGGCCGGTGCGCTGGTGGTGCTGTCGGTGGAATTTTTTGACAAGGTCGCCCGCATCGACGACCCGGTGGGCGCGGTCTCGGTCCACTTCGCCAACGGCGTCTGGGGCACCATCGCGGTGGGCCTGTTCAGCAACGGCGGAAACGGCGTGGGCGCAGGTCTCTTCTACGGCGGCGGCTTCACTCAGCTGGGCACCCAGCTGCTGGGCCTCGTGACCGTGGACGCCTACGTGCTGGCGGTCATGTTCCTCATCTTCAAGCTCATTGACAAGACCATCGGCCTGCGGGTCCCCGCGGAGGTGGAGATCGACGGTCTGGACATCCACGAGCACGGCCTGGCTTCTGCCTATGCAGGCTTTGCCATCACCGACGCCACAGTAGGCGCCATGAGCCCCAACGAGAATACCGACCTGGGGGAGGACGACCCCGCCAGGGCCACCGAAAAGCAGATGGATGCGGCGGTGCCGGTGGTGCGTCAGCAGACCATCAAGGACGGCGTTTACGATACCGGCATGCACAAGATCTCCATCATCGTGCGGCTCAACAAGTTCGACGCCCTCAAGAATGCTCTCAACGAGCTGGGCGTCACCGGCATGACCGTTACCCAGGTCATGGGCTGCGGCCTGCAGAAGGGCTCGGCCGAGAAGTACCGCGGTGTGCCCATGGATACCAACCTCCTGCCCAAGATCAAGGTGGAGGTGGTGGTCTCGTCCATCCCGGTGGAATCGGTCATCAAGGCAGCCAAGAAGGCGCTGTACACCGGCCACATCGGCGACGGCAAGATCTTTGTCTACAACGTGACCCGTGTGGTCAAGGTCCGCACCGGCGAGGAGGACTTCGCCGCGCTGCAGGATGTGGAGTAACTCCGCAGCATAAACTCTTTTGCCATTCTCACTCCTTTTTCCTACATTGCACAAACAGAGCCCTGCCCCGGCCGTTTCCGGCCGGGGCAGGGCTCTGTCTTTTGAAAAGGAAAATATTCACCGGCGGGAAGCTCTGCCCTCCCGGGCCAGCTTTTGCAGGCGGGGCTTGTCCAGGACGGTCAGCCCCCCGCGGGAGAGGCTCACCAGCCCCTCCTGGGCAAAGTATTTCAGCAGGCGGCTCACCACCTCCCGGGCGCTGCCCATATACCGGGCGATCTGGTCATGGGTCATCCGCAGCTCATTGGAGCCGGTCTTGGCCAGCTCATCGGTCAAGAAGATGGCCAGCCGCCGGTCGGCGCTCATGAACAGGATCTGCTGCATGGCCCACATGGTGTCCGAAAACCGCTCGGCGGTCATCTGGTAGGCATAGCAGCGCACCGCCAGGTTCTGGTCCATCAGCCGCTTGAAGCTGCCCGCCCCGATGCAGTAGGCCTCCACCGGCTCTTCCGCGTCGATGTGCAGGTCGAAGTTTACCGCGTCCAGCACACAGGAGGCGGACAGGATGCAGACCTCCCCCGGGAACAGCCGGTAGAGGGTCACGTCCCGGCCATCCTCCGAGAGCATGTAGGAGCGCAGCTGGCCCGAGCGCAGAAGCAGGATGCCCACACAGTTTTCGGTGGGGCTGTGCACGTGGGCCCCCTTATCGTAATGCACCACCCGGGTGGAGCGGCAGAGGGCTTCCTGCTCGGCGGCGGTCAGCTGGTCCCAGAAGGGAAAGCCGCAGGCCAGACATTTGGAGCTGACCGGGGTGTCCAGCACCCGGCCGGCTGCCAGCTCAGCCGCCATAGAAACCACCCTTTCGCAGTGCTTTGGCCACTTCGCTGCCCGCCAGGGCTCCCTCGTAGACCGCCTTGGCCACCTGCAAAAGGCCGCCGGTGCAGTCTCCGGCCGCAAACAGGCCGGGGACGGTGGTCATCATCTTGTCATCCACCACGATCCGGCTGCCCTGGATCTCGGCCCCCATCCGGCGGGCCAGATCGGTGCTGCCCGCAACCCCCAGGGCCACGAACACCCCGTCCAGCGCCAGCTCTTCGCCGCCGGCCAGACGCACGCCGGACACCCGGCCCTCGGCCGAGAGGATCTCTTCCAGCTTCTCGGTGCGTACCTCCATCTCGGGCGGGAATTCCACCGTGGGGGCTGCGCCGTTGGTGAGGATGATCACCTTGCCGGCCACCGGGGCCAGGGCCGAGGCCTCGTGCAGCGCGTAGGAGCCGCTCCCCAGCACCGCCACATGCTTGCCGCGATAGAAGAAGGCGGCGCAGGTCGCGCAGTAGCGCACCCCGTGGCCCTCCAGCTCGGCCAGGCCCGGGACCTTGGGGGCGGCCCGGGATACGCCGGTGGCCAGGATCACTGCGTCGGCGTCGTACTCGCCCCGCAGGCCCTCCACCGCCAGCCGGTCGGTGAAGCCCAGGCTTACCGCCTCGTCCTCCACAAACTGAACGCCTACGGCCTTGGCCCCCTCGATGCCGCGGCGCTCCAGCTCGGCGCCGGAGATGGCCTCGGGGAAACCATAATAGTTCTGGATGCCCTCAGACCGGGCCAGCGCGCCGGAACCGCGGCTGATGACCAGGGTCTCCACCCCGGCCCGGGCAGTGTACAAAGCGGCCGAGACTCCGGCGGGGCCGGAACCAACAATCACGACTTTCGACATAGATCTATTCCTCCGAATCAGCGGTTTGTGTTTTGGTAATGAGTATAGTATACACCTTTTGGGAACGGTTTCCGTGACTTTCTCACATTTTTTGGATTTTCCCGGGCAATGGGGCGGCGGATGTGCTATACTCAAGGGCGAGCAAACAAACAGGAGGACACTATGCAGAAACAAAAGCTGTTGTTCATCACCACCGGCGGAACCATCGCCAGCGTGCGCACCGACCAGGGGTTAAAGCCGGTGCTCACCAGCGAGGAGCTGCTGGACCATCTGCCCGAGCTGGGGGTGCTGTGCGAGCCCCACACCCTGGCTTTGTGCAGCCTGGATTCCACCGACATGGGCCCCGACCACTGGCTGGCCCTGACCCGCGTCATCCAGGAAAACTATGCCCTGTACGATGGGTTCATCGTCTGCCACGGCACCGACACCCTGGCCTATACGGCGGCAGCCCTGAGCTACCTGGTGCAGAACGCCGGCAAGCCCATCATCCTGACCGGCGCCCAGCAGCCCATCTCCGGCGAGATCACCGACGCCAAAAAGAACCTGTGGGACAGCGTCCTGTGCGCCCTGGACCCCGGCAGCCGGGGGGTGATGGTGGTGTTC
>CALXGY010000163.1 GCA_944387955.1 uncultured Faecalibacterium sp.
TGCGGCGGGTGACGCCGGGCAGAACGGTGCCGACGGTGGCGGCGGTGTAGACCTTGCCGTCGATCTTGAACATGATGTTCATGCTGCCGACTTCCTCGACGTACTTCTTCTCGACGCCGTCCAGCCAGAGCACCTGGGCGTAGCCCTGCTCCTCGGCCAGCTCGCCGGCCTTGATGGAGGCGGCGTAGTTGCCGCCGCACTTGGTGAAGCCGGTCAGGCCGGGGGCGGCGCGGATGTACTCATCCTCCACATAGATGCGCACCGGGTCGATGCCCTCGGCGTAATAAGCGCCGGAAGGCGAGCAGATGATGCAGAACACATACTCCTTGGAGGCGTGGACGCCCAGACCCACGTCTCTGGCAAAGACGAAGGGCCGGATATACAGCGAAGCGCCGTCGGCATGGGGCACCCAGTCCCGCTCCACGTCCACCAGGGCCTTGACGGCCTGGATGTAATCCTCCACCGGGATGCGGGGGATGCACAGACGGTCGGCCGAGTCCTGCATGCGCTGAGCGTTGCACTCAGGGCGGAACAGCTGGATGGTGTCGTCGGCGGTGCGGTAGGCCTTCATGCCCTCAAAGATCTCCTGGGCATAGTGCAGCACCACGCAGGCCGGGTCAATCTGGAAGGGAGCGTAGGGGACGATGCGGGCGTCGTGCCATCCCTGGCCCTCGGTGTAATCCATGACGAACATGTGATCGGTGAACTTCTTGCCGAAGCCGAGCTTGGTCTCGTCCTCGGGCTTTGCTTTCGGCGCAGTGGTGCGGGTGACTTGGATATTCAACATGATGATTCCCTCTTTTCCAAACATGCGGCGGTAGTGCGCGGCGCGTCGCGCTGCGGTGTCCCCCAGTTACCCCCTATTATAGTATCAAGTGAAAAATTTACAAGAGGGGAAATAAAAGTTTTCATCTTTGCTCTCTCCAAGTTGCGGCATCTTGTGATACAATAGGGAATACCCAGGGGGAGGCCTTTGAGCCTGCCCGCCGGAGGGAAAATACAAAGGAGCGGTACAGCTGCGATGAAAGAATATGCGATCTTTGATATGGACGGCCTGTTGGTGGACACCGAGCGGGTCTATCAGTCCATCTGGAAAGAGGTGGCGCTGGAACTGGGGCTGACCCCGAGCCCCACCTTCCCGCAGGAGATCTGCGGCACCAGCGGGGAAACCGGCCTCGCGGTGATCCGCCGCCACTACCCCACGGTGGACCCGGTGCTCTACCACGACATGGTGCACCAGCGCACCATGCAGCGGCTGGAAGAGCATGTGGACCTGAAGCCCGGCGCGGCTGCGCTGGTGGAGTACCTGCACCGCAAAGGGGTCAAGCTGGCGGTGGCCAGCTCCTCCAGCTTCAAGACCATCCAGCATCATCTGGGGCTCACCGGTCTGCTGGACAAGTTCGACCATCTGGTCAGCGGCCAGCAGGTCCAGCACTCCAAGCCTGCGCCGGACATCTTCCTTCTGGCGGCCGAAAAGCTGGGGGCTGCCCCGGAGGACTGCTACGTCTTTGAGGACGGGGTCAACGGCGGCTGGGCCGGGGTGCGGGCCGGCTGTGTCACCGTTCTGGTGCCGGATTTTGTGCCCATCCCCCAGGAGCTGGCCGGCGCGGCGGCCGCAGTTCTCCCCTCGCTGGAGATCGTGCAGCAGGAGATCGAGGCCGGCCGGCTGTAAGCTCCTGCGCTGCAAATGCCCTTCAACGGCATCAGCCCCCGCCGGACCCGGCGGGGGCTGATGTGTCGAAGGGGAGGCGTATTCCAAATGTCTGGGAAGGTCGTTGAAAGGAAAATCAGGCGGCCCGGTTCAGAGCGGTGCGCAGCGCCGAACCCCAGGCCCGCAGCACCTGCGGCACCCAGGAAGGCCCGTCCACCAGACGCCAGGTGGAGGTGATGACCGGGTCGATCTCCCGGCTCTCGGTGATGTACTGGGCCAGCAGGTTGCGGGCCTGGCCCATGTCTTCGCCCTTCATCATGTCGTACTGGGTGGAGTAGATGACCCGGGACTCGTCGTTGGGCACAAACTCGCAGCCGTGCTCGTTGAGGTAGGCTACATAGTTGCCGCCGCCGTTGAAGCGGTAGTTGTTGATGACCACCGTGAAGGTGTCGTCGTCCTTTACCGGCTTGCCGTTGTAGACCATGGCGCTGATGCGGCTGCCCTCGGGGGCGGTGTAGTCGATCTCGTAATAGAAGCCGTCGCCGTAGATCACGTCGTAGTAGGTCAGACCGCCGTCGATGTACAGCTCGCCGTTTTCGTCCTGCTGGACCTTGGAGGCGGCGTACTCCAGCCAGGTGCGGACCTCCTTGCCGGACATGCGGATCTGATAGAACCAGTTCTCATACCGGTACAGGCGGAACATATCGCCCAGCACGATGTCTCCCTTTTCGATGAGGTTTGCCGCATCGCCGGAGGTCAGCGGGGCCGAGATGGAGAGCATGGCGGGGGTGTCGTCGGTGGGATCGTCGGGGGTGTTCAGGCCGGTGTTGTCGTAGGCGCCCCAGATCTGCACCCGGTTGATGAGATCCATGAAGGCGGAGGGAGCGGTGCCAAGGTTGGCGGCGGTGAAGTCGCCGGTGGCGACGCCGATGGACTGGAGCATGTACTCGTTCCAGGCGGCGCTCTCATAGGGAGCCAGAAGGGACTCGGCGGCGGGGTCCACCGGGTAGTTCTGCATGTTGACGCATTCGGCCTGGATGGCGGCCTCGCCGGTGGCCTTGTTGTAGCTCACCAGGGCCTGGCCGATGACCCCGCACTTGGTGGAAGGCGAAATGATGGGCACGGTCTTGCCCGCAGCGTTGGCCACTTCGGTCACGCCGTTGCGGTGCTCGTGGCCCGAGAAGATCAGGTCGATGCTGGAGGTCTGTTCCACCAGACGGCGCATGAAGTCGGATTCGCTGTCGCTGTCGATGCCGGAGTGGCTCACCACTACAATCAGGTCGGCGGCGGCGGTCATCTCGGGTTCATAGTGGAGGTAGGTCTCGATGGGATCGGCAAAGTAGATGCCCTCCCAGTTGGCGGGTACGTCCCACTTGGGGATGTTGGGGTTGCCGATGCCCATGACCGCCACCTTGACCCCGTCGTAATCGTAGATGTGGTAGGGCTCATACCCCTTCCAGGTGGCCCAATCCTTGGAAGCGTCGCTGTTGGTGGCGGCATCCAGGTAGTTTGCCACCGAGACCGCCACCTGGTCTCCCTCTTCATCGGCGGGAGCGGTGAGCTGGTCCAGCTGGCGGTTCAAAATTTCAAGGCCGTAGTTGAACTCGTGGTTGCCCGGCACCCACAGGTCGTAGTCCAGCGCCCGCAGGGCCTTCATGCCGGGGTCGGCTGCATCTGCGCGGTAAAAGGCGAAATAATAGCTCAGGGGAGTGCCCTGGACCAGATCGCCCGCATCGGCCAGAAAGACGTTTTTGTAGGCCGCCCGCTGTTCCTTGACATAGCTGGCCACCCGGGTCAGGCCCTGGCGGTAGCTGCCGGAGGCGGACTGGTCGGCGGTGTAGTCGGTGGCGTAGTATTGGCCGTGGATGTCGGAGGTGCCGAGGAAGAGGATCTCCACCGTGCCGCTGTCGGCCAGCGCGGCGGGCAGCAGGGTCAGCACCAGGGCCAGAGAGGCCAGCAGGGCCAGTGTCTTGCGCAGCAAGGGCATACAAATCATCCTTTCTTTTTTACAGTCTGGAACGGGCCGCCGCAAAAACACAGGCGGCCGGATACAGTCTCAGTATACACAGGGCTGCCGGACAGGTCAAGAAAAAGTTGTGCGAAAATTCCAATACTTTTAAACAATAAATTGCGTTTCGATGCAGGATGTACAAATACCCCGCGGTCGGGGAAAACAAAGGAGAGAAAACAGAATGGACAATTTGCAGCGGGATGACCGCACGGTGCGGCGGATGGCTCTCTTTTTTACGGCCAGCCTGCTGGCGGCCGCCCCTTTGGGCGCGCTGTACACCGGGCAGCTGGGCGGACTTTTGCCGGGGCTTTTGCGGCTGTGGGCCTCCCCCTGCCCCTATGCGGCGGACTCCTTCGCTCTGGGCGGGCTGGGCCCCTCCTTTTTAAATGTGGGATTGTGCGGGGCGGCCTTTCTCGGGATGATCTACGCGCTGGATGCCCCCAGTGAGACCGGCTCCTGGGCCGGGTATCTGCTGGTGGTGGCCCACGCCTTTTTCGGGCTGAACTTCGTGAACATGTGGCCGCCCATCTTCGGCATCTGGCTGTACTGCCGCCGCACCGGGGCCAGCTTCCGGGACAACATTGCCATGGCGATGCTCTCCACCGCCTTCGGCCCCTTTATGAGCGAGCTGTTTTTCCGCTACCCGCTGCCGGACTGGGCCGCCATCCACTGGGCGGAAGGACGGCTCAATCTGCTGGGGGTGCTGGGGGCCTTTCTGCTGGGGGCTTTCCTGGGCTTCACCATCCCGGCCATGCTGCCCGGGGCCCAGGCGCTGCACAAGGGCTTTGTGCTCTACAACGGCGGTCTCGCCTTCGGGCTGCTGGGCATCCTGGTCCACGGCCTTCTGTACAACACCATGGGGGTCGCATCCCCCCAGGCGGTCTCGGTCTGCGATCCGGTCTATGCAGCGGCGGGCCGCTCCTATTTTGGGTTCTGCAACCTCTATCTGCTGGCGGTGCTGGGGAGCTTTTTGTTTTATGGCTGGCTCATCAACGGCCGCAGCTTTGCAGGCTACGGCCGCCTGCTTGAGGATACCGGCCGCCGGGCCGATTTCATCCAGGAATACGGGCCGGGCTGCGTCTACATCAATCTGGGGCTCCACGGGCTTTTGCTGCTGGCCTATATGGATGGTGTGATCCTGCTCACCGAAGGGGTGGGCTTTACCGGCCCCACCCTGGGGGTTCTGCTGGCGGCCCTGAGCTTTACGGCCGGAGGCCAGCACCCGAAAAACGTCTGGCCCATTCTGGCGGGCTTCGGGCTGCTTTGGCTCGCCGTCTTTGGGCTGTACGCCCTGGGGGACCGCTCGGCCCCCTGGACCCTCTCCACCCAGGGGTACATCAACGGGGTGGCCCTGGGCACCGGGCTTTGCCCCTTCGCGGGCTGCTACGGCAAGCGGGCGGGCATCCTGGCCGGGGTGATCTGCGCGGCCATCTGTACCTCGGTCAGCGTCATCCACGGCGGCCTCGTGCTCTACAACGGCGGCATGAGCGCGGGCTTTACCGCCCTGATCCTCACCCCGCTGCTGGACCACTACTATACCGGCACCCCCCGCAGCTGATAAAAACCAAAAGCGCCTGCCCGACGGCAGGCGCTTTTTTGCGCGAAGTTTTCAGTAGGAACTCAGCCCCAGGCTGACATCCAATGCCTGGTCCACCCGCTTTTGGTCCTCGGGGGTGATCTGGCCCGCCCGCTCCCGCAGGCGGTGTTTGTCCAGGGTGCGGATCTGCTCCAGCAGCACCACGCTGTCCTTGGACAGGCCGGTGTCCGCCGCCCGGATGTTGATGTGGGTGGGCAGGCGGGTCTTATCCAGCCGGGATGTAATGGCCGCAGCAATGACGGTGGGGCTGTGGCGGTTGCCGATCTCGTTCTGAACGATCAGCACCGGCCTTACGCCGCCCTGCTCCGACCCCACCACCGGGGATAGATCCGCGTAAAAAACTTCGCCTCTGTGTACCTCCATGGAATATCCCTCCCTGTATTTTTGGGGGATGCGGCGCCCTGGCCCGCTATGTGGCGCTGTGCCGCAGCCCGTTGTCGCAATACAAGTATTGCCCGCAGGGCCCGGCGCTATGCGCGGCGGGGATATTCCATTTTATGCAGCAAAGGGGCCGGGCTTGCCGCGCTTCAGGGCGCAGGCTGCTCCAGGGTGCAGAAGGCAAGGGCCATCCCTGCATCGTGGCTCAGGCTCAGCCGGGCGAAAAGGCTGCGCTCTGCCACCCAGTCGGCAGTTCTGCCCGAAAAGCGGTACTCCGGCGCGCCGGAGGGCAGCCGCACCGCCTCGATCTCCCGCAGGGAGAAGGGAGCGGCAAGGCCGGTGCCTGCCGCTTTCAAAAAAGCTTCCTTGGCGGCAAAGTTCGCCGCAGCCCGGGCCGCGATGCGCCCGGCCCGGCGGGCGGAACCGGCTTTTGGGAGCAGATCTTCCAGCTCCAGCAATTCCCGCTCGGCCGGGCCAAAGACCCGCCGCACAAAGGCTGCGGCGTGGGGTCCGGTCAAAAGTTCTTCCATCCGCTGCACTCCGCACAGGTCGCAGCCGATCCCATACAGCATCCGGGAACACCTCCTTTGGAGTTTGCGCCGTCAGGTTGCGGTGTTTTCACAATTTGTTTTGGACAAAGTGTGCAAATCCGGGGCGGCGCGCTTGAAGTTTGGTTCTGATTCGTGTACAATGAACATAAGTTTTGACAAGGGGGTGCAGAGCGTGGGAGAGCCTACTGCCATTTTTTCGATCCACAACCAAAAGGACGATGAGATCCGCGAGATCCTGCAGCAGGTCTATGCGGCGCTGAAGGAAAAGGGATACAACCCGGTCAACCAGCTGGTGGGTTATATCCTGTCCGAGGACCCCACCTATATTACCACCCACAACGGGGCGCGTTCGCTGATCCGCCGGGTGGACCGGGACGATCTTCTTCAGGCGCTGGTGCGCAGCTATCTCAACGTCTGAGCAGCTGGACCCGATGTCCAAGGGCCGCTTCTCCTTTTTGGAGAGGCGGCCCTTTTTTGCGCCCTTTACAGCCGGGGAAGAGGCTCTTCCAAAAGGGGCAGCTGGGCGAAGATGCGGTCCGCCGTCACCTCGTACTCCCAGGGCTGGCGCAGTTTTTTCAGCTGCTTTTCCAGCTCCTCCGAGCCCTCGAACAGCCGGATTACATAATACCACACCGCTTTCATCCGGCTGATGGCGCACTGGGCGCTGCCGAACTGCTGGGTATATCCATGGTAGAGCTGCTCCATGAAGCCGGCCAGCTCCTCCCGGCTTGCGGGCGCGCCGCCCCGGGCCTTGCGCAGCAGCGCCGGGTCGGCAATGAGCCCCCGGCCCAGCATCACGGCGTGAAGATGGGGGTGCTCCGCTTCCAGCTCCCGCAGCTGGGCAAGGGTAGTCAGGTCGCCGTTGTAGCAGACCGGCATGGGGCAGCTTGGCAGCGCCCGGGCAAAGGCGGCCCGGTTCGCCTGGCCCCGGTAGAGCTGCTTCATCACCCGGGGGTGGAGGATCAGCTCACAGAGGGGATATTTGCGGTAGACTTCGAGGATGGCCTCAAATTCCGCCGGGTCGGACACCCCCAGCCGGGTCTTGACCGAGATGGGCCCGCCCGCCTCGGCAAAGACCGCGTATAAAAACTCGTCCAGGGCCTGCGGGTCCCGCAGCATCCCGGCTCCCTTGCCCTTGGCGGTCACCGTCCCGGCGGGGCAGCCGAAGTTCAGGTTGATCTCCTCATAGCCCATCTCCCGCAGCAGCCGCACCATCCAGGCCGCGCAGGAGCCGTCCTTGCCCAGCAGCTGGGGGATCAGCGGCGCGCCGGGGTTTGCCTCGGGCAGGAGATCGGCCATCTTCTTTTTTACCGGGATGCGGTTTTCCGGCGGGGAGAGGAAGGGAGCGTAGTACCGGTCCGGCCCGCCGAAAAATTTCTGGTGGGCCTGCCGCCAGACCCGGTCGGTGAGCCCCTCCATGGGGGCGGCGTAATACAGCATGCAGTGTTATCCTTTGTTGTTGGTCTTGGGGGCGAACATGGGGGTGGACAGATACCGGTCGCCGGTGTCGGGCAGCAGCACCACAATGTTCTTGCCCTTATTTTCCGGACGCTTTGCCAGCTGGACGGCGGCCCAGACCGCAGCGCCCGCCGAGATGCCCACCAGCACCCCTTCCTTCCGGCCGATGGCCCGGCCCATGGCGTAGGCGTCCTCTTCGGTGACGGTCAGGACCTCATCGCAGACCGTCCGGTCCAGCACCTCCGGCACAAAGTTTGCGCCGATGCCCTGGAGCCCATGGGGCCCGGCTACTCCCTTGCTCAGCAGCGGGGAGGAAGCAGGCTCCACCGCCACCACCTTCACCGCAGGGTTCATGCCCTTGAGGTAGTGGCCCACGCCGGTGATGGTGCCGCCGGTGCCCACACCGGCCACAAAGAAATCCACCGCGCCGTCGGTGTCGGCCCAGATCTCGGGGCCGGTGGTGGCGGCGTGGGCGGCGGGGTTTGCGGGGTTCGTGAACTGGCCCACCACCAGCGAGCCGGGGATCTCCCTGGCCAGCTGCTCGGCCTTCTCGATGGAACCGGCCATCCCCTTGGCCCCCTCGGTGAGCACCAGCTGGGCGCCGTAGGCCTCCATGATAAGCCGCCGCTCCAGGCTCATGGTCTCGGGCATGACGATGATGAGCTTATAACCCCGCACCGCCGCCATCAGGGCCAGGCCGATGCCGGTGTTGCCGGAAGTGGGCTCGATGAGGGTCGCGCCGGGCTTGATCCGGCCGCTGGCCTCGGCATCCTCCACCATGGCCCGGGCCACCCGGTCCTTCACCGACCCGGCGGGGTTCAGGTACTCCAGTTTTGCCAGGATGCGGGCGGACAGCCCTTCCTCCCGCTCGATCCGGGTCAGCTCCAAAAGCGGGGTATGGCCGATCAGCTGGTCGGCGGATGTGTAGATTCTGCTCATAGTCTTTCCTCCTCTATTCTTCGGGATTTTGCAGTCCGGCGCCGCAAAAATACCCGGTGTCGCTCTGCTATGGTTATACCATGTTTTACAAAACGATTGCAAGGGCGGATATAAAACAAAAAACGCATCCGGCTGGCTCCGAATGCGTCGTTGCCTCCCGTTGGTATTCAGGAGGTCTTGCGGGCGTACAGCAGGCTGGAGAGGTTCAAAAGGGCGATGAACAGCCCGCCGGCCGCCACCCAGATGGTCCAGCTGATGTCCCAGGCGCCGGACAGGAGGCTGACGGTCAGATAGAGGGCGGTGACGATGCACCAGTATGCGACGATAAAAGGCGCGTTGCGGCGGTTTTCCGCCTTCTTCTCCCGGGTGTAGTCTCCCTCCTCCAGCAGTTTTTCACAGCTTTCCATGACCTCTGAGGACCAGATCAGAAGCCCGGCCCCCAGGGCCACAAAAACCAGGACGACGGTGGTACAGCACACCAGGGCCCACTCGTCCGCGCCGAAGGAGTAGAACAAAAAGAGGGGCACCGCGCTGAGGATGCACAGGCAGACCCCGCCCGCCGTGCACAGCCGATGACAAAGGGCGAAGGATTCCCGGCGCTTTTCGGCAAGACCTGCCACCCCGTATGCGGGGGAGATGGGCAGCTTTTCCAGAAATTCGTAGCTTTCCAGCTTCATACCGGCGAAAATGATCAGAGCGACGGCCGCAGCAATACAGACCAGCAGCGCCGCCACCCCCGCGCCCGCCGCCGTTTCCTGGCCAATGGGGAGCCGCCCCAGCTCCGCAGCTCCGCTCAGAAGCAGCAGCGGGATGGGGGAGAGGATGCACCCTGCCGCCCCGCAGGCCATTTGGGGGGCGTACCGGCGCACCAGGGCTAAATAGCGGTTCGCTTCTTCCAGCGAGACCGGGCGGGCCGGCCCTTCTTCCGGGAGGATGTCCCCGCCGGGGGCCTCCTGCGGGGATTCCAGCGCATCCTTCAGCAGGTAGTCGGTGCTGACCCCGAACAGGGCGCTGAGGGCCAAAAGGCGTTCGAGGTCCGGGATGGAGGCCGCGCTTTCCCACTTGGACACCGACTGCCGGGAAACGCCCAGCCGCGCCGCCAGCTCCTCCTGGGACCATCCGTTTTGTTTGCGGAGGGTGAGGATTTTTTCTGCAAGGATCATGGATCTGCACTTCCTTTCGGTGTTTTTGCAAGGCGAGCATACCAGAAAACCCGGTTGCAGGCCAGAAAGGCGGCTTGGAAGATCGTCAACCGGCGGTTGCATTTCGGAAAATGAGGCAAAAAGGGCCCCGGTTCGGCCGGAAAACAAAAACGCATCCGGATTTCCGGATGCGTTTTTGTGGTGGACGGTACAGGACTCGAACCTGTGACCTCCTGCACGTCAAGCAGATGCTCTACCAGCTGAGCTAACCGTCCATGTCGTTTTCGACTTGGCTATAATACCACATCCCGGCGAGGAATGCAAGAGCTTTTTCGCAAAAAAATCAGGTTTTTTTGGAAAAACCGCGGCCATGGGCCCCTTTGGCCCCAAAAGCGAAGGTTTTTCCATTGCTCCGGCCCTGTGTGCGTGCTATAATAATATGGATTGTAAGTACCAATAGAGAGGGAGCAAAGGATGAGAGTGCTGGGCATCGACCCGGGCTACGCGATTGTAGGCTGGGGGGTTCTGGATTATGCGGGCAACCGGTTTCAGCCGGTGGATTACGGCGCGGTCTGCACCGAGGCGGGCGTGCCCTTTGAGCGCCGTCTGGACGACGTGTACCAGGGAGTGCGCCAGGTCATCCAGCGCACCAAGCCCGAGGCCCTCGCCATCGAAAAGCTGTTTTACCAGCACAACCAGACCACCGTCATCGGGGTGGCAGAGGCCCGGGGGGTCATCCTGCTGGCAGCGGCCCAGGCCGGGCTGCCGGTCTACGAGTTTACCCCCATGCAGGTCAAACAGGCGGTCACCGGCTACGGTAAAGCCATGAAAAAGCAGGTGCAGGAGATGACCCGCATCCTGCTGCATCTGCCGGCGGTCCCGAAACCGGACGACACCGCCGACGCCCTGGCCATGGCCATCACCTTCTGCCACACCAGCGGCAGCCGGCTGACCCCGCTGCGCCCCCGTACCGTGGGGCCCGTCTGATCCCAAAAGAGGGAGGATAAAGGAATATGATCTACTCTCTGACCGGAAAGATCCTGAAAAAAGGTTTGAATATGGTGGTGGTGAGCTGCGGCGGGGTGGGCTACTGCGCCCAGTGCCCCGCCAGCGTGGCCGCCTCCCTGCCCGGCGCGGGCAAGGAGACCACCTTATATACAGTGCTCAGCGTCACCGAGAACGACGTGAGCCTCTACGGCTTTGCCACCGAGCAGCAGCAGGCCTGCTTTGAGATGCTCACCAGCGTCTCGGGGGTAGGTCCCAAGGTGGGGCTGGCCATCCTGGATGTGATGGACCCGGACCGGGTGGCCCTGGCCATCTCGGCGGGGGACCACAAGGCCTTCAAGGCGGCCTCCGGCGTGGGGCCGAAGCTGGCCCAGCGGATTACCCTGGAGCTCAAGGACAAGGTGGCCAAGGGCTTTGTGGAAGGGGTCTCGCTGGAAGACCTCTCGGCGGTGTCCAGCCCGGCGGCCTCCAATCAGGCCGGGGCCCAGGCCACGGCGGCCCTGGTCTCTCTGGGTTACAGCCCCAGCGAGGCCGCGCTGGCGGTGGCCAAGATCGACCCCGCCCTGCCGGTGGAAGAGATCATCAAACTGGCCCTGCGGGGCATGGCAGGCAGGAGGTAAACCATGCAGGACGAAGCGGCGCTCTACGGCGCACGAATGGTGCAGCCCGGCCTCACCGGCGCGGACGCAGAAGAAAATACCCTCCGCCCCCAGCGGCTGGAGGATTACATTGGGCAGGATAAGGTCAAACAGAACCTGAAGGTCTATCTGGAGGCGGCCCGCCGCCGGGGGGAACCCATGGACCACATCCTGCTCTATGGCCCCCCGGGCCTGGGCAAGACCACCCTGGCAGGCATCATCGCCAACGAGATGGGGGTGCAGATCCGCATCACCAGCGGCCCGGCCATTGAAAAGCCGGGGGATCTGGCCGCCCTGCTCACCAACCTCCAGGAGGGGGACGTGCTCTTCATCGACGAGATCCACCGTCTTTCCCGCCAGGTGGAGGAGGTGCTCTATCCGGCGCTGGAGGATTTCGCGCTGGATATCATGATCGGCAAGGGCCCCAGCGCCCAGAGCATCCGCATCAACCTGCCCCGGTTCACCCTGGTGGGAGCCACCACCCGGGCAGGCCAGCTCACCGGCCCCCTGCGGGACCGGTTCGGCGTGCTGCTCAAGCTGGAGCTCTACGCCCCCGAGGAGCTGGCCCGGATCATCCAGCGCAGCGCCGGCATCCTGGACCAGCCCATCACCCCCGAGGGAGCCTACGAGCTGGCCAAGTGCAGCCGGGGCACCCCCCGTGTGGCCAACCGGTTCTTGAAGCGGGTGCGGGACTTCGCCACCGTGCTGGGGGATGGGGTCATTGACGGCGAGGTGAGCCGAATGGCCCTCAAGCGGATGGATGTGGACGCCCTGGGCCTGGACGAGCTGGACCGCAGCCTGCTGCGGGCCATCATCGAGATGTACGGCGGCGGGCCGGTGGGCCTTGAGACCCTGGCCGCTGCCCTGGGCGAAGAGGCCATCACCCTGGAAGACCTGTGCGAGCCTTACCTCATGCAGATGGGCTTTTTGACCCGCACCCCCCGGGGCCGCTGCGCCACCTCTCTGGCCTATGCCCACCTGGGCATGCGGGCCCCGGAGCAGACCCGCCCGGTGAGCCCCGAGGAGGCGGGCCAGCAGAGCCTCTTTTAAAAATGTACAATGCTGAATTTTTGCATGAATTTGTACGATTTGTATTTTCTGTTTCTGCCCAAACAGACGGAAATGGAAAATACGATTTGTAAAATTTCGAATAAAAATTCGGATTGTAATAGATAAGCCCTTTTGCACCGCTTCGGCGGTTTCAAAGCTGCGGTCCGACCGCCCCAAACGGGCCGTCTGCATCGTATCAATGGTGTAAAAACGAAGATTTAAAACCAAAACGCGCCTTTGCGCATAGGATAGAAAAAAAGAGGGGGACCTCATTTATGGGAAAGTATTTTGGAACAGACGGTGTGCGCGGCGTGGCCGGTGCAGACCTGACCTGTGAGCTGGCCGTGAAGCTGGGCCGCGCTGCGGCTGCGGTGCTCACCGCCCGGGCGGGGCATCGGCCCCGCATTCTGATCGGCAAGGATACCCGCCAGTCCGGCGACATGCTGGAGGCTGCGCTGGCCGCGGGCCTGTGCAGCGTCGGGGCGGATGTGGAGAGCCTGGGCGTTCTGCCCACCCCTGCCGTGGCCTACCTGGTGGGCCGGTATGAGGCGGACGCCGGTGTGGTGATCTCGGCCTCCCACAACCCGATGGAGTTCAACGGCATCAAGATTTTTGCGGGCACCGGCTATAAGCTGCCGGACGAGGTGGAAGCCCAGATCGAGGCCCACATCGACGAGGACTGCAAGAATATCCCGCTGGCCACCGGCGCCGAGGTGGGCACCATCTCGCTTCGCACAGACGGCCTCAAGGATTACACCGACCATCTCTATGAGTCCATCGGCGGCAGTCTTGCGGGCCTGAAGGTCTGCATCGACTGCGCCAACGGCGCCTCTGCCGAGGTGGCAAAGGTCCTGTTCCCCCGGCTGGGGGCCCAGTGCAGCTTTTTGGGGGTGGAACCCAACGGCCGCAACATCAACGACGGGGTGGGCTCCACCCATCTGGACCACCTGGCAAAGGCGGTGGTGGAGGGCGGCTTTGACTGCGGCATCGCCTTTGACGGAGACGCCGACCGCTGCCTTGCCTGCGACGAAGAGGGCCGGGAGATGGACGGCGACAAGATCATTGCCCTGCTGTCCGGCCGGATGAAAGAGGCGGGCCAGCTGGACGGGGACACCGCGGTGGTGACCGTCATGTCCAACCTGGGATTCATCAAGTATATGGAGGCCCAGGGCATCCGCACCGAGTGCACCGCCGTGGGCGACCGGTATGTGCTGGAGAACATGCGGGAGAACGGCTATGTCATCGGCGGCGAGCAGAGCGGCCATGTGATTCTGCTGCACCACGCCACCACCGGCGACGGCGAGCTCACCGCCGGCAAGCTGCTGCGGCTGCTGGCCGAGAGCGGCAAAAAGATGAGCGAGCTCAACGGCATCTACGCCCAGTTCCCCCAGGTGCTGGTGAACGTGGAGGCCAACGCCGCCCAGAAGGCCGCCTATCAGGCGGATGAGGTGCTGGCCGGGTATATCCAGGCCCAGGAGCAGAAGCTCATGGGCATGGGCCGGGTGCTGGTGCGGGTCTCGGGCACCGAGCCCAAGATCCGGGTCATGGTGGAAGGCCAGGACCTGGAGGGCATCCGCCGCTGTGCCGACCGGATCGTGGAGAAGATCCGCCGCCGGATTCTGTAAAAACAAAAAGGATAAAAGACTGTAAAAGATACGATTGGGAAAGGAGCACGCCATGCGGCCTGCGGACAACTGGAAGGATTATGAGCTGCTGGACGCCACCGACGGCAACCGGCTGGAGCGGTGGGGGCAGACCCTGCTGGTCCGGCCGGACCCCCAGGTGGTCTGGAAAACGCCCCCCATGGACCCCCGCTGGAAGGCGGCGGACGCGGTGTATCACCGCTCGAACCAGGGCGGTGGCTCCTGGGAATACCGCCGCCGCCTGCCCGAAAAGTGGCAGATTCACTGCGGCGAAGGGGAGGATCGGCTGACCCTCATCGTCAGCCCCACCGGCTTCAAGCACACCGGCGTATTCCCCGAGCAGGCGGTGAACTGGGCCTGGTACGCCCAAAAGATCCGGGCCGCCGGACGGCCCATCCGGGTGCTGAACCTCTTCGGCTACACCGGCGGGGCTACCCTGGCCTGTGCTGCGGCGGGAGCCTCGGTCTGCCATGTGGACGCCTCCAAGGGCATGGTCCAGTGGGGCAAGGAGAACGCCGCCGCCAGCGGCCTTGCCGACCGGCCCATCCGCTGGCTGGTGGACGACTGCGGCAAGTTCGTGGCCCGGGAACAGCGCCGGGGCAACCACTACGACGGCATCATCATGGACCCGCCCAGCTACGGCCGCGGCCCCGGGGGCGAGGTGTGGAAGCTGGAGGACTGCATCTA
>CALXGY010000164.1 GCA_944387955.1 uncultured Faecalibacterium sp.
GCATGGGCAGGACGTTCTCCTTGGTCATGACGTAGTTCATGGTGGAGAAGACGCTCTTCTTGATCTCGCCGCTGTACTGGCTGCCGGCGATGACGATCATGTGGGCCTCGTAGTCGATCATGATGGCGGCCTCGCTGTTGACGCCGTCCACAGCGGGATCGCACTTGAAGCCGGGAGCCACCAGCATGGTGTAGTCGGCCTCGCCGTACTCGGCCAGCTCCTCAGCGGTGGGACGGATCAGCAGCTGGTGGATGAACAGGTTCTGGCTGGCCATCTCGTTGATGATGCGGAACTTCTTGGTGTACTTCTTGTCCGCGCCGGCGAAGCCGTCGAAGATGAAGATCTCACGGCCCTGCAGGTAAGCAGCGACCTTGCCCTTGATGGCGTTGAACTTCTCGCGGCTGATGGGGCGGTTGACCTTGCCCCAGGCGATCTCATTGTGAACGCCCTCGGAATCCACGATGAACTTGTCGTTGGGCGAACGGCCGGTGTACTTGCCGGTGGTGACCACCAGTGCGCCGGTGTTGCTCAGGGAACCCTCACCCAGGCGCAGAGCAGCCTCGGTCAGCTGGGCGGGGCTCAGGTTGCGGTACACGGCTTTGGGGCCGATGATGCCGAGCTTCTCGATACCATACGTTTCCATTGGTAATACCCTCCATATTTAACTCTCGATGTGTTGGAACAAACGTTCCAGCGGGCGGCAGAGCAGCGAACTGCCGCGAGGCAACCGTCTTATGAAAAGCTCTAGTTGCTCAGTATGATTATACCATGATTTTCCGGGGGCGCAAGTATGCAGGACGGGATTTTGTCGGCTTCCACAACAACCGGGGGAAAGAATGCGAAAAAAATATCAATCATTCTTTGGAGGGTCGGGATATTGGCGGCTCAGCGAGAAACCCCGGCCGGAAACCTGGGTGACCTGGCTGACCACCATGAAGCATTCCGGGTCGATGGAAAGGACCAGTTTTTCCAGCCGCGGCAGCTCCCGCTGGGAGAGCACCGAGAAGATCATCTCGGTGGGGTGGTGCAGATAGCCCCCCTCGCCGTGGAGCAGGGTGACGCCCCGGTCGATCTGGTTCAGGATGGCGGCGCGGATCTCATCCGCTTTGGAGCTGATGACCTTGACCTCCACCCGGGTGGTGCCCAGCAGGATGGTCTTATCCAGCACCGGGGTATAGACAAAGATCATGGCGATGCCGTACAAAAAGGGCAGCCGGGGGCTGAAAAAGGCCTGGGCCAGCAGGATGGCCAGATCGAAGCAGAACATACTGGCCGACACCGGGATGCGGAAGAGCTTATGGAGCACCAGCGGCGGGATGTCCATGCCGCCGGTGGAGCCACCCGCCCGGATCACCAGACCCAGGGAGACCCCGATGCCCACCCCGCCAAAGAGGGTGTTGAGGAACAGATCGTCGGTGAGCACCAGATCCCCCAGCAGCCTTTCCCAGAGTGCCAGAGCCACCGGGCTTAAAAAGGTGCTGGCCAGGGTGCTCAGGGCAAACCCCCGGCCCAGCGCCGCCCAGCCCAAAAGCAGCATCGCCAGGTTGACCGTCAGCAGCACTCCCGAGGTGGACAGACCTGTCAGGCGATTGGCCGCCAGCGCAATGCCGGTGGCGCCGCCCATGATGAGGCCGGAGTGCATCAGAAAGAGTTTGACGGTCAGAGCATAGAGAATGTTGCCCAGGGCGATGGCCAGAGCGGGCAGCAGCGCGCTGCGCCAGGGATGTTTTTGGGTCATAGGAACCTTCCTCCTTTGTGATTTATAGTATGGACGGCGTAAAAAAAAGATCCACGTCCGCCGGAATTTTCCCTGACAAACGTGGATCGAAGCTTTCGCCTAATACAGCTCTATTTTACACAAGGAAGGCGGCCGGGTCAAGCCCCCGGCGGTTTAGAGGGGCTGTTCGCCCAGGGCGTCCGGGGTGGGGGCGTCAAAGACCGGAATATCGGCGTAGGGGTCGGGGGTCTCGTCGGCGGGCAGCGACTTCATATAGGCGTCCATGGCCTCGGCCACCGCCTTGGCTGTGGCCACTGCCTCCACCACGGTGCGGGCGCCCTTCACCGCGTCGCCCGCTGCAAAGACGCCGGGACGGGTGGTGCGGCCGTCCGGGTCCACGGTCAAAAGGCCCTTCTGGTTGGTGTCGATGCCGGTGGTGGTCTGCACAAGGCCGCTCTCCGAGCCCTGGCTCACCGAGACGATGACGCCGGTGTGGGGATAGAACTTCTCGCTGCCCTCCACCTGGGTGAACTTTCCGTCCTCGCCCTTCACCGTGTCGCGGCAGACAAGGCCGTTCTCCCGGATCTCCACCGGGGCCTTGCAGAACCGGAAGTTGACCCCCTCCAGCTTTGCATAGCTGACCTCATACTCCGAGGCGCTGATGCACTCCTCGTCCCGGCGGGCGTAGCAGGTCACATGCCGGGCCCCGTTGCGGATGGCGGTGCGGGCGCAGTCCATGGCCGAGTTGCCCACCCCGATGACCGCGATGTTGTCCCCCAGCTGGAAGGCCTTGGAGTTGGCCAGATAGTCGATGCCGAAGGCCACGTTGCCCAGGGATTCCCCCTTGATGTGCATGGCGTTGGCCTTCCACAGACCGGCCCCCAGGAAGATGCTCTTGTACCCGTCCCGGAACAGATCGTCGATGGTCAGGGTGCGGCCGATGGCGGTGTTGGGCCGGACCTTGATGTCCTTGAGCTGGAGGTGGCGGTACTGGAAGTCGTCCAGCACGCTGTCCGGCAGCCGGTAGTTGGGGATGCCGTACCGCATCACGCCGCCGATCTTGTCCTGGGATTCAAAGATGGTGATGTCGTACCCCCAGCGGGCCAGCAGCACCGCGATGGTCAGGCCCGCCGGGCCGGAGCCCACCACCGCCGCCTTCATGCCGTTTTTGGGAGCGGGGCCTGCCACCATCTTGTTGGCGTAGGTGGTGGAGATATAGTCCTCGATGACCGAGAAGCGCACCGGGTCGTGGGAGGGCATCCGGTTGCGGATGCAGTGGCCCTCGCACTGCTTTTCATGGTTGCAGACGATGCTGCACACGGTGGTCAGGGGATTGTTCTCGAACAGCATCCGGCCTGCATCGTCCAGCTTGTTTGCCTTGAGCAGACGGATGACCTCCGGGATATTGGTGTGGATGGGGCAGCCCTCCTGACACATGGGCTTTTTGCAGCCCAGGCAGCGGTTGGCTTCGTCCAGAACATGAAAGGCCATAGGGGTTTCCTCCTTTTGATGATGGGAAATCGTTGTATCCAACATGATATATTAATGATACACCCAAAACCCGCCGGGGGACAGTGGAAGAAATGACGATTTTCCGGCCGGAATTTCGACGTTTTGCAGGCGATTCGGCAGGCGCTGCCCTCAGAGCAGCACCGGCTTTTGGGTGAAGCAGAGCCCCATGGGGGCCGGGCGGGGCCGGCAGAGGGCCGCAAGGTCCGAGGCGGACCCCTGGGCCCGGGCACAGGCGGCGCAGGCGGGGGTCTCCCGGGCCAGCTTTGCCAAGGAGGGGGAGGCGGGCAGGGATGCCCTGCCCAGAAGGCCCAGCGCCGCCCGCCTGCCCCCCAGCAGGTGCAGATAAGGGGGCAAAGGGGGAATGGGCAGCGCCTCGCCGTAGCCCAGGGCCGCATCCATGCACAGCCGCCGCATCCTCGCCCGGGGATAGCGCACCGTGGTCAGAAGGTCCCAGAGCTGGCCGAGGCTCACGGCCTGCCGCACCCCGTCGGCCAGACGGTGCTCCAGCCCTTCCGACAGACCCCGCACCCCCCCAAAGCCGCCGGGCTGGTGGGCCCGCATCCGCAGCAGCGAGAGCAGGGCCAGGCTCTCGGCGGCCGGGTCGGTGAACTCTCCGGCCTGCCGGGCCTCCGGGTAGAGGGGGAGCACCCCTTCGGGCAGGTAGGCAGCCAGGGCCCCGGCGCTGCCCTCGTTCCAAAGGGCCCGCAGCGCGCTGGCACTGGCAAACCCCGCGTCCGCCGGGCCGGGCCGGGTCTCCCCGTGCTGGGCCCCCCGGCGGGGCAGGGGGCAGGGGGTCAGCGGGGCCTTCAGTTCTACAATCGCCTTGCAGTATTCCACCGCCAGGTTGTTGTTGGGCTTGTCCAAAAGGCGGCTCACCGCCCCGCCGGGGCAGAGGTTTTCCACCGCCATCTGCCGCGCCTGTGCAAAATTCCGGGCCCCCTTCTCCAAAGCCCTGTGGAGGGCGGCGGGGTAGTCCGGCCCGGCCAGCAGCTTTGCGGCGGTCATCAGCAGGGCGGGGTCGGGGTCCTCGGCCCCGAACACCAGGCTGTCGCAGCCTGCCGCCGCCGCCAGGGCCACCCCCGCCCGGGCGAAGAGCTCGGCCCCGGCGCAGGCGTAGGGGGCGGGCAGGGCAAAGACCAGGTCCGCCCCGGACAAAAGGGCGGCTTTGGCCCGCACCGGTTCGGGCAGCAACGGAAGAGAACCCCGCTGGGTCAGCCCGCAGCTCATAAAGACGGCGATGCGCCCGGCGCCCAGGGCGCGGGCCTGTTCCAGCTGCCAGGCGTGGCCGTTGTGGAAGGGATTGTACTCTGCAATGACGGCGGCGTAGTTCATGACGGGTTCTCCTTGTATCGGCAGGACGGTTTGAGGCCGGGCGGGGGCAAAAAGAAATGAAATGACGGAATAAAAAACTTGGATGCATCATTTTGCAGATTCTGCCCCTTTTGGCTTGAAAAGCGGTTTTTCCTATTATATAATAAGTTCAGAAGTCTGTAAAATTCCACTTTTTGTGCCAAAACGGCGGCACCTGCGTGGAAAAATAGGATACAGGAGGCAACAGAAAAAGATGAAAGTTCTGGTTATCAACTGCGGTTCTTCCTCGCTGAAATATCAGCTGATCGACATGGACGGCGAGAAGGTGCTCTGCAAGGGCCTGTGCGAGCGCATCGGCATGGAGAGCAGCATGATCACCCACGAGGCCAACGGCCAGAAGGCCACCACTCCGGCCATCTTCCCCACCCACACCGAGGCCTTCACCGAGCTGGTCAAGAAGATGACCACCGGCGCCGGCAAGTGCATCGAGAACGTGAATGAGATCGGCGCCATCGGCCACCGCATCGTCCACGGCGGCGAGAAGTTCCAGAAGAGCTGCCTGATCACCGACGAGGTCATCGCTACCATCCGGGAGCTCAGCCCGCTGGCCCCGCTGCACAACCCCGCCGGCATCCTGGGCATCGAGGCCGCCCGCAAGGTCTTTGGCCTGGATATCCCCCAGGTGGCTGTGTTCGACACCGCCTTCCACAGCACCATGCCCCCGAAGGCCTATATGTACGCCATCCCCTATGAGTACTACGAGAAGTACGGTGTGCGCCGCTACGGCTTCCACGGCACCAGCCACAAGTACGTCAGCCACAAGGCCGCCGAGTACCTGGAGGAGCCCATCACCCGCCTGAAGATTATCACCTGCCACCTGGGCAACGGCTCCTCCATCGCCGCCGTCGACCAGGGCCGCGTGGTGGATACCTCCATGGGCATGACCCCGCTGGCCGGCCTGATGATGGGCACCCGCTGCGGCGATCTGGACCCCTCTGTGGTCAACTACCTGAAGTATACCCTGGACATCACCGGCCACCAGCTGGAAGAGATCCTGAACAGGAAGTCCGGCCTGCCGCGCATCTCCGGCGATCCCAGCGAAAAGCGGGACGTGGAGAAGGCTGCCGCCGAGGGCAACGAGCGGGCAAAGCTGGCTTCCGACATGCTGAACTACCAGATCAAGAAGACCGTGGGCGGCTACATCGCCGCTATGGGCGGCGTGGACGCCATCGTCTTTACCGGCGGCATCGGTGAGCACGACGCCATCGCCCGCGCCAAGATCTGCCACCACATGGACTGGCTGGGCATCCGCATCGACACCGAGAAGAACAAGAACATCCGCGGCGACGTCTGCGAGATCACCGCATGGGGCGCAAAGGTGCGCACCCTGGTCATCGCCACCAACGAGGAGCTGATGATCGCCCGCGACACCAAGGAGGTCCTGGAGGGCTGATGCCCTTCGGCTTTTGCCCCAAAACGCTTTCCGGCCGCACGCTTTTGACAGGCGTGCGGCCTTTTTAAACGCAGAAGGGCGAAAAAAATCGGAATCGGCCGATTTCTGCCAAGCGGCACAATTTTCAGGCCCTGGGCCCGTTTTCTGGTTGACAAATCCGCCAAATCAGGGTACAATGGGAAAGTCCTCAGACAGAGGATCATTATCATTCAAGCCCCTGGTAAGCTTACGATCTGCGCAATGGTCCAAAAACCAATGGTATGGTTACAATCCTTCCGCGGGCAAGAACAAAACAAGAGGAGATACTACTATGTTCGAAGACAAGACTTTGGTTTGCAAGGACTGCGGCAAGGAGTTTGTTTGGACTGCCGGCGAGCAGGAGTTCTACGCATCCCGCGGCTTTGAGAACCAGCCCCAGCGCTGCAAGGCCTGCCGTGACGCCCGCAAGAACGGCATCCGTCCCGCTTCCACCGGCGAGCGCAAGATGTACGACGCTGTCTGCGCCTCCTGCGGCAAGGCCTGCAAGGTGCCCTTCCAGCCCCGTGAGGACCGCCCCGTCTACTGCTCCGACTGCTTCGCACGGATCAAGCAGAACTAAGTTGTGACCGTGAAGGGCTCCTGCCGCCGCGCAGGGGCCCTTTTTGGGTATACTGTCCTGTAACCAAGAACACCGAAAGGACCGAAAGCTATGTTTGACATCTTCAACTCCATCCGCAAAACGAGCGGCGGGGACGCCCCCTTCCAAGTCACCCGCCAGACCATCATCGGGGACATCCTGGATATGGACAGCACCACCGCCCCCTACTTTATGGAGATCGGGATGCACTGCCTGGGCTGCCC
>CALXGY010000165.1 GCA_944387955.1 uncultured Faecalibacterium sp.
TTTACCTGGAGGTGTTTTTCCCCATGGGGATGGGGATCAGGATCTGAAGCTCAAACCAGCCCTTCTCCGCCTTTATATCCACGGTCCCGCCGTATTTTTCAGCGGTGGACTCGATGCTTCTGAGCCCGAAGCCGTGGTATCGGGTGTCCTTTTTGGTGGTCTGGGGCCTCCCATCCGAGAAATGCAGATCCCCCTCGTAGCAGTTTTCAATTTTGATGCAGAGAAATCCCTTCTGCTGGGAGACAACCAGATGGATCAGCCGTTTTTCCTTGTCCGGAATCTTGCTGACGCTCTCGATGGCATTGTCCAGCGCATTTCCGAACAGGGAGCTGATGTCGATGGCGCCGAGAAAATCCAGGGCGTGGCCGTCGGCCACACAGGTCATCTGGATGCCCAGGGACTGGCAGTGCAGGCTTTTGCCGGTGAGCACCGTATCCAGCACCTTGTTGCCGGTCACGTTCAGCGCTTCATAGGACTGGATCTCGCTTTCCATCTGGTCCAGCACGCCGTTGCGTTCCTCGTTTCCCTGACTGCGCAGCAGCGCGATCTGATGCTTGAGATCGTGGTATTTCTGGTTTACCAGATCGATGCTTTCCTGACTGCGCTTGTAGGTCTCATATTGCAGGTGCAGAAGATTTTGCAGCGCGTCCATCTCCCGCTTTTCCTGTAAATCGTACAGCTGCAGATGGTATCCATACAGCATCGCCCCGCCCGCAAAATAGATCAGGGTGCGGAAATTGTAAACATCCATCAGGCTGCCGCCCCCAAAGGGCGTTTCAAAAGGGGCGTAGCTGATGCTGCTGAGCACATAGATCACAAAGGTCATAACCGACACCGACAGGCTGACCCGCATGCCGGGGTCCAGCCCGCTGCCCTGCTGGTTGCGAAATTCCAGCAGCCAGATGGCGCCGAACACCGCCCCGTAGATGACCGCCCAGAACAGCCCCATGGCAACCAGGTTCCGCACTGCGGAAAACCGCAGCGCCGACCAGATGTAGACCTGCCACATCAGCGAACTGGCAAATCCCGAATAGAGGAACGCCCGGGCGCAGTAGTAGACCAGTTTCCAGAAGGGCTCGCGGCATACCGCCAGGAAAAACAGCAGCATCAGCACCGCCGAGCCTGCAAAAAACAGGTTGAACCAAACGCCGTCAAAATCTGCGGTGAGCACCATGTAGGCGGAAATCACCGCCAGCGCCGCTCCATCGGCCAGCCACAGCCCCGCCCTTGAAAAGCGATGGCGCATCCGGGCCATACAGATCACACAGGCCAGCCAGTCGGCAGCAGCGGTGCAGATGCGGGGGATCTGCCAGGCCAGCAGTTCTTCGGTTCCGATCATTTGCTCTCTCCTGCAAAATAGCGGTTCAGCGCCTCCAGAAAGCTCTTCTTGCGGGAACGGCTGAAGCGCAGCTTTTCGCCATGTACCACTACCTCGTCTTCTACCACCGCCTCGGCGTGCTGAAGATTGATGAGGTAACACTGGTTGCAGCGGGCAAAATGCTCCCCTGCAAACTGGTTTTCGGCTTCCCGCATGGAACCGGTGGTCTGAAGGACCCCTTCCGCCGTATGATAGAACAGATCGTGGCCGCCGGATTCCACATAGTACAAATGGGAATACGCAATACGGTGAGTACCATCCCGGGTGGTCAGAGTAAAATACTTTTCCTCCCGGCGCTTCATGCGGGCGATGGCCCGTTCCAGCCGCTGGGAAAAGGCAAAATAGCTCACCGGCTTGAGCACATAGTCCAAAGCGTCCACCGCGTATCCCTTGATGGCATACTGGGGGGAATTGGTGATGAAGATGATGACCACATCCTGATCCTTTTGCCGGATCTCCTCGGCTGCGGTCATGCCGTCCATAAAGATCATCTCAATGTCCATCAGGATGATGTCATACTCCGCTTTGTAGCGCAGGGCGATCTCATCCCCGTCGGAAAACTGGGTCACGCAGATCTCCCGTCCGGAGGCCGCAGCATATCGCGTGATGTATTCGTTGAGCTGTGTACGGTATTGACGGTCATCCTCCACCAGTGCGATCCGTATCACCTTATATCCCCCTTTTTCGGCCATTGTACCAATTTTCTTTTTATTATAACGGCATTTTTCATGGTTTTCAAGGAGGCTTTTGGGCTCCGGCGGCTCTTTTCCGGAAAAGTGGGAGGTCCTTTCCCCGCCCCGCTGCGCCGGTTTCCGGGTCTGTCCGGGCGCTCGTCGGGACGAATTCCCAAAATGCAGCAAGGGCTGCCGCCGGGAACTTTCCCGATGCGGCAGCCCTTGTGTGGTTCAATGGTTTCAGCGGTTGTAGTGTTCGAACTGATCCAGAATCAGCTTATCGGGGGCCGGGGTCAGCAGCGAGACCACCACAATGGCCACGCACCCGCACAGGAAGGCGGGCAGCAGCTCATAGATGGCCCAGGCGCCGCCCATGGGGGCGATGAGGAACTTCCAGACAAAGACCATGACGCCGCCGGCAATCATACCGGCCAGGGCGCCCCACTTATTGGAACGCTTCCAGAACAGGGCCATCAGCATGGTGGGGCCGAAGGTGGCGCCGAATCCCGCCCAGGCGAAGGAGACCACCCGGAACACCGAGCTGTTGGGGTCACGGGCCAGGAAGGCGGCCACCAGCGAGATGAACACCATCACCACCCGGGCGACGGCCATCCCCTTTTTGCCCTTGAGGTCCAGCTTGAGGAAGTCGCACCCCAGGTCCTGAGAGACCGAGGAGGAGGCAGCCAGCAGCTGGGAGTCGGCGGTGGACATGGTGGCGGCCAGGATGCCCGCCAGGATGACGCCCGCCACCAGCGCGGGGATCATGCCGTACCGGCTGATGAGCTGGGCGATGTGTACGATGATGGTCTCGGAGTCCTCCAGCGAGGCCATGACTCCGGCGCTGGTCATGCCGTTGCCCACCACGCCGATGACAATGGCAATGCCCATGGAGATGACCACCCAGGAGGAGGCCACCCGCCGGGAAAGGGTGAGCTTGCGCTCATCCTCAATGGCCATAAAACGAAGCAGGATGTGGGGCATGCCGAAGTAGCCCAGACCCCAGGCCAGCAGCGAGAAGATGGTCAGCAGCGTATACGGGTTGGAGCCGCCGGTGGCAGGGTCGTAGATCCGGTCCAGCGCCAGATACCCGGCCATGGACTGGGCGTTCTCCATCACAGCAGAGAGGCCGCCCGCCTGGGTGACGCCGAAGCCCAGCACCACCACCAGCGCCACGGTCATGATGATGGACTGGATCAGATCGGTGAAGGAGGCCGCCAGGAAGCCGCCCAGCACCGTATAGGCCACGATGACGCCGGCCGAAACCAGCATGGCCGCCAGGTAATCCACGCCGAACAGAGTGGAGAAGAGCTTGCCGCAGGCCGCAAAGCCGGAGGCGGTGTACGGGATAAAGAAGATGATGATGATCAGCGCCGCCAGGGCCGAGAGCAGATAGCTCTTGTCCCCCCAGCGCTTGGAGAAGAACTGAGGCACCGTGATGGCCCCCAGCTTGTAGGAATAGCGGCGAATCCGCCGGGCCACGATCAGCCAGTTCAGATAGGTACCGATGGCCAGACCGATGGCGGTCCAGCTGGCCTCCGCAAGTCCGGTGAGGTAGGCCACGCCAGGCAGGCCCATCAGCAGCCAGGAGGACATGTCGCTGGCCTCCGCGCTCATGGCGGTGACCAGAGGGCCGAGCTTGCGCCCGCCCAGATAAAAGTCGTCCACCGAATTGTTCTTCTTGGAATAGGCCACGCCCACCCAGAGCATCCCGCCCAGGTAGAGGACGATGGCCAGCAGGATCAAACCCTGTGCCATTTGCAAAACCCCTTTCTTTCCCTCCTCCGCCGCTGCCTTCCCGCCTTGTTCGGGTGCGGGCGGCGGAACAATACGTTTATTATAGCACGGCGGGAAACAGAAGAAAATGCAGAACGATGTATAGAATGAATTCTGTACAAAATTCTGCATTTCTTATTTTTATATCGTATCTCAGTAAAAATATGCTGTACAAATTCTGTTTTCAGCTTTGTACAGTTTCACAAATTCTTTCCGAATTCTTTGGCAGAGCCCGAAATCCGCCGAAAAACAGGGGCATCATGGTCTTTGCATACTGCTGCAAGGAGTAGTCTCCCTCGGACAAACACCAGTCGTAGATCAGCGCCCGCTCGCACAGCGCATAGACCCGCACCATCTCGCTGACCGGCAGATCTGCCCGCAGCTCTCCCCTCTGCTGGCCCTCCAGCATAATCTGCCGCAGCAGCTTATAATAGGTGCGGTTGTGATCCAGAAGATGCTTGTCCCCCCGGGTGACCAGCTGGGAGGAATAGAGCCGGGCCAGCAGGTCCAGGGAGATGGAATTTTCCACCATGGCGAACAGCTCCCGGTTGAGGTACATCAGCTGTTCGAACCGGTCGGTTTGCGGGTCCAGTGTGTCCGAAAGCTCCTCATATTTGCGGTCGAAGAGATAGGACAAAGAGGACAGCAGCGCGTCCTTGCCCTCAAAATAATGATAAAAGGAGCCCCGGGAGGTGCCCGATGCCGCGATGATCTCCTCCACGGTGGTATCGTCGTATCCCTGGCGGTAAAAAAGATCCCAGGCCGCCTCGATGATCTTTCCTTTGGTGTTGTGGGTATTTTTTCTGGCCATCTGCCCCGCCTTTCCCGCCGCTCTTCGGCCGGAGCGGCGCTGTGTTTTGCACTCTTTTTTGCCCTTATTGTACCGGAGCTATTGGCCCAAATCAAGCGGCCCGCCAAAGCAGGCAGAGAATATGCAGTCATCGTCGTATATCATACAACTTTCTCCGGGGAGATATCGATTTTTTTCACAACTCATTCCTGCACAATGTCGGCTTATCTGTCCAATAGCAACAAAGTTCTGCTTTAGTCGAAGAAAGGATCTTGCATCCCTTTGCGCAGGAGCGTACAATAAATCTGTCCCTGCTTCAAGGACGGTTTTAAGTTTAATAGGAGGATCATACGAAATGAAACGCGAAAACTTCGGCTCACGGCTGGGATTCATCCT
>CALXGY010000166.1 GCA_944387955.1 uncultured Faecalibacterium sp.
CAGATCCAGCAGGCCGAGGCCGCTCTGGCCGCCTGGGAGGAGGGAAAAGAATGAGCATTCGGGTTTTTATCGACGGTTCTTCCGGCACCACCGGCCTGCGCATCGCCGACCGTCTGGCCGCCCGTCCTGAGATTGAGCTGCTCTCCATTGCCGAGGCCGACCGCAAGGATCTTGCCAAGCGGGCCGAGGTCATCAACAGCGCCGACCTCGCCTTCCTCTGCCTGCCGGACGCCGCTTCCCGGGAGGCCATGCCTCTGGCGAAGGAGCATGTCCGCATCCTGGACACCTCCACCGCCTTCCGCACCGCGCCGGGCTGGGTCTACGGCTTCCCCGAGCTGCGGGGCCAGCGGGAGAAGATCCGCGCCGCCAATCGGGTGGCGGTCCCCGGCTGCCACGCCTCCGGCTTCATCAGCCTGGCCCGGCCGCTGGTGGAACTGGGGCTGGTCCCCTCGGACTACCCCTTCACCTGCCACAGCCTGACCGGCTATTCCGGCGGCGGCAAAAAGATGATCGCCGAGTATGAGGCGGAGGACCGCCCCTATACTTACAGCTCTCCCCGGGCCTACGGGCTGACCCTGCACCACAAGCACCTGCCTGAGATGCAGGCGGTCTCCGGCCTGAGCGCCGCCCCCATCTTCTGCCCCATTGTGGACGACTACTACTCCGGCATGGAGGTCACCGTCCCGCTGCGGATGGAGCTTCTGAAGGGAGTCACCCCCGCCCAGATCGCCCAGGGCCTGGCGGATTATTACGCCGGGGAGAGCCTGCTCACCGTCCACCCGCTGGGAGAGCTGCCCGCCGACGGCATGATCGCAGGCAACGCGCTGCGGGGCACCGACCGGATGGAATTCTACTGCACCGCCAGCCCGGACGGCCAGCAGATGCTGCTGATCTCCCTGTTCGACAATCTGGGCAAGGGTTCCTCCGGCGCAGCGGTCCAGTGCATGAACATCCTGCTGGGCCTGCCCGAAGAGGCCGGTCTGGAATAACTTTTAGAACATCTTTCTTCGTTTTATCCGCAGGGTAAAGGCAGTCTGCTGCCGCTCTGCCCCGCTTATCTGTATATGAGGAGGAAATCTCAACATGGAGTATAAAGTAGTGCCCGGCGGCATCTGTGCGCCCCGGGGATTCGCGGCGGCCGGGGTACACTGCGGCATCCGCAAAAATCACACCAAGTACGATCTGGCCCTGATCAAAGCAGAGGTGCGCTGTGCTGCGGCGGGCGTTTACACCACCAACAAGGTCTGCGGCGCTCCCATCAAGGTGGACCGGGCCCATCTGGCGGACGGCTACGCCCAGGCCATCCTGGTGAACAGCGGCAACGCCAACACCTGCGCGGCCAACGGCGTGGATCTGGCGGAGGAGTGCTGCCGCCTGGTGGGCCAGGCCCTCGGCATCCCCGCCGAGGATGTGCTGCCCAGCTCCACCGGCGTCATCGGTCAACCCATGGTCATCGACCCCTTCGCCGCCGGCATCCCGGCCGCGGCCGCCAAACTGGCCTCCAGTGAGCAGGCCAGCGCCGACGCCGCCACCGCCATCATGACCACCGACACCCACCGCAAGGAGTACGCCATCCAGTTCACCCTGGGAGGCAAGGAGTGCACCGTGGGCGCCATCGGCAAGGGCAGCGGCATGATCGCCCCCAATATGGCCACCATGCTGGCCTTCTACACCACCGACGCGGCGGTGAGCCCCGCCATGCTCCAGAAGGCCCTGAAGGAAGTGGTTCCCGGCACCTACAACCAGATGAGCGTGGACCTGGACACCTCCACCAACGACACCCTGCTGATCATGGCCTCCGGCCTTGCAGGCAACCCTGAAATTCAGGAGGAAGGCGAGGATTACCGGGCCTTCGTGGCGGCGCTGACCGCCATCGCCGAGCACATGTGCGCCGAGCACGCCGGAGACGGCGAGGGCGCCACCCACCTGATCACCTGCGAAGTGACCGTCGCGCCGGATCTTAAGACCGCCCGGGCGGTCTCCCGCAGCGTGGTCTGCTCCAACCTCTTCAAGGCGGCGGTCTTTGGCCGGGACGCCAACTGGGGCCGCATCCTCTGCGCCATCGGCTACACGCCGGGGGATTTCTCCATCGACAAGGTCCGGGTCTGGCTGTCCAGTGCCGCCGGGGAGGTGTATGTCTGCGAGAACGCAGCCTACCACCCCTACAGCGAGGAGGAGGCCGCCAAGGTCCTGGCCGAGCACGACATCCTGGTGCGGGTGGATATGGGCCTGGGGGACGTTTCCGCCAAGGCCTGGGGCTGTGATCTGACCTACGACTACGTCAAGATCAACGGCGACTACCGCACCTGAGCCCTCCGTCCGCCACATTGCTGCAAAGAGTGAGAAGAAAGCATATGAAAAACGAAGAAATGGCCCGCCTGTTTTCGGAGGCCACCCCCTACATTCAGAAATACCACGGCAAAACCATGGTCATCAAGTACGGCGGCAACGCCATGATCAACGAAGAGCTGAAAAACGCGGTGATGAACGACCTGGTCACCCTGACCCTGCTGGGGGTCCGGGTGGTGCTGGTCCACGGCGGCGGCCCGGCCATCAACGAGATGCTGAAAAAGGTCGGGGTCCAGAGCCAGTTTGTGGGCGGCCTGCGGGTCACCGACGACGCCACCATGGAGATCGTGCAGCAGGTGCTGGCCGGCAAGGTGAACAAGGACCTGGTGGCCAAGCTCCGGGGCCGCGGGGTGGGCCTGTGCGGCATGGATGGCCAGATGCTGCGCTGCAACGAGCTGGACCCCCAGCTGGGCCATGTAGGTGAGATCGTCCATGTGGACACCACCCTGATCAACAGCCTGCTGGACCACGGCTACATCCCGGTCATCGCCACCGTAGGCATGGACGATTTGGGCCAGGCCTACAACGTCAACGCCGATACCGCCGCCGCTCAGATCGCCATCGCTCTCAAGGCCGAGAAGCTGGTCTCCATGACCGATATTGCGGGCCTGCTGCGGGACAAAAACGACGAGTCCACCCTCATCACCGAGGTGGAGGTCAGCGAGATCGAGGGCTACAAGTCCGCGGGCATCATTGCAGGCGGCATGATCCCCAAGATCGGCGGCATGGCCGACGCCATCTATCAGGGCGTTCACGAGGCGGTCATCATCGACGGCCGGGTGCCCCACTCGGTGCTGCTGGAAACCTTCTCCAACCGGGGCTCCGGTACTCTGTTCTACCGCCGCAGCCACCGGGAATGAGCTTCCCATCCTGCTCTTTATCGTGTATAATAGAGCCAATACATTCTATAAGGAAGGAACCAGACCATGGATTCGGAAAAAGTCATCCGGCGGGACAACGACTACGTCCTGCACACCTATAACCGCAACCCCATTGTGCTGGAAAAGGGCGCCGGGCTCTATGCCCAGAGCCCCGAAGGCAAGAGCTATCTGGACTTTACCAGCGGCATTGGGGTCAACAGTCTGGGCTTCTGCGACCTGCACTGGGCCGAGGCGGTCTCCCGTCAGGCACACAAGCTTCAGCACACCTCCAATCTCTACTACACCGCTCCCTGCGGCAAGCTGGCCAAGCGCCTGTGCCGTCTGACCGGCATGGACAAGGTCTTTTTCGCCAATTCCGGCGCAGAGGCCAACGAGGGCGCCATCAAGGCGGCCCGGAAGTACAGCTTTGACCACTACGGCGCGGGCCGGGACGAGATCATCACCCTGGTGAACAGCTTCCACGGCCGCACCATCGCCACCCTGACCGCCACCGGCCAGGGAGTCTTCCACAACTACTTCGGGCCCTTCAACGAGGGCTTCGTCTACACCGCCGTCGGGGACATCGACGGTCTGACCGAGATGGTGGACCGCCGCACCTGCGCCGTGATGCTGGAGCTGGTGCAGGGCGAGGGCGGCGTCACCGCTCTGGACCCTGAGTACGTCCGGGCCGTGCGCAAGCTCTGCGACGAGAAGGATCTGGTCCTGATCGTGGACGAGGTGCAGACCGGCGTGGGCCGCACCGGCACCTTCCTGTGCTGCGAGCAGTACGGCCTCAAGGCGGACATCGTCACCCTGGCCAAGGGCCTGGGCGGCGGCCTGCCCATCGGCGCAGTGCTGATGAACCACAAAGTGGCCGGCGGCATGGGCCCCGGCACCCACGGCTCCACCTTCGGCGGCAACCCGGTGGTCTGCGCCGGCGCTCTGGCGGTGCTGGACCGGATAGACCAGAGCTTTATGCACAATGTCTGCGCCCGGGCCGACCAGCTGCGGGAGGGCCTGGCAAAGCTGCCTCTGATCCAGCAGATCTCCGGCATCGGCCTGATGGTAGGCATCCAGTTCGAAGAGGGCATCGCAGCCGCCGACGTGCTGGCCGCCTGCCGGGAAAAGGGCCTGCTGGTGCTCACCGCCAAGACCCGGCTGCGCCTGCTGCCTCCGCTGACCCTCACTGCCCACGACGTGGACGCAGCCCTGGAGATCCTGGGCGAGGTGCTCAGCGAGATGGCCCAGAAGCAGCCGGCCGAATAAAACCGCTCCCCAACCCGGAACCATCCAAACAAAAGGAGCCGTCATGAACCATCTTTTGAAACTGCGCGACCTCACCGAGCAGGAGCTGGTCCACATTCTGGACGTGGCCGACCAGCTCAAAGCCCAGCAGAAGGCCGGGGGCACCCCCCCGCTGCTGGCGGGCAAGAGCGTGGCGCTGATGTTCTCCAAAGCCTCCACCCGGACCCGTACCAGCTTTGAGGTGGGCGTCTACCAGCTGGGCGGTCTTGGAAACTACATGAACGCCGCCACCGAGCTGCAGGCCAGCCGGGGCGAACCGCTGAAGGATACCGCCCGGGTGCTGGGCCGGTACTACGACTGCGTGGTCTGGCGCACCTACCGCCAGCGGGATCTGGAGGAGTTCGCAGAATATGCCGGGGTGCCGGTCATCAACGGCCTGACCGACTATGCCCACCCCTGCCAGGTGCTGGCCGACCTGATGACCATTCGGGAGCGGCGGGGTTCCCTGGCCGGGCAGAAGCTCTGCTTCGTGGGGGACGGCAACAACATGGCCAACAGCCTCATTGTGGGCGGCCTGATGGCCGGCATGAAGGTCACCTGCGTCTGTCCCGACGCCTACCGTCCCGCCGCCGATGTGCTGATGTTTGCCCACCGGTACGGCGACGCCTTCCAGCTTCTGCATGACCCCCGGGAAGGGGTCAAGGACGCCGACGTAGTGGTCACCGCCATCTGGAACAACTCCAACTCGGACGCCGAATCCGAGCGGCGGATGCGGGAGTTTTTGGGCTACCAGCTGACCCCCAGCCTGCTGAAAGGGGCAAAGCCGGACCACATGGTGCTGCACAGCCTGCCCGCCCACCGGGGCGAGGAGATCTCGAACGCCGCCTTTGAGGCTCACGCCGACGAGATCTTCACCGAAGCGGAAAACCGGCTGCACGTCCAGAAGGCGGTGCTGTCCATCCTGCTGGCCGGACGCTGAGCCGAAAACCCTTTGCAAAACACGCGGAAAAACCCGCTTTCCCGGTTGACGGGAAAGCGGGTTTTTGCTATAATGTAAAGGCTGACAGATTGGTTTTCCAGCCCGGTCAGCCGAATTGCATAGGGAGCAGTACTCAAGTGGTCGAAGAGGCGTGACTCGAAATCTCGTAGGCCGGGGAACCGGTGCCAGGGTTCAAATCCCTGCTGCTCCGCCAAAAAATACCGCAGACTTTAAAAGAGTCTGCGGTATTTTATTTTGGTTCCAAAGGTCGCTGCATCGCGCAATACCATCCCAAAGGTTACAAAAAAGCATCAAAAGTCATACCCTTCTTGACAAGAAGATAACGATTCGATACAATCGGCTCGAGATGTGCCTGTATGGGATGGGCACTCCTGCCTCGTTCGCTTTTGGAGCGGGCAGACAATCGATCCAATAAAGAAAGGATACGAATATGAGAAAACGCATTGCAGCTTTGGCGCTGGCAGCGGCTATGGTCTTCGGCCTGGTGGGCTGCGGCACCAAGAGCAGCTCCACCGCTGCTTCCAGCACTGCTTCTGCCGGCGTGTCGGGTGAGTTCACCGGCACTGCTCAGGGCATGGGCGAGGTCTCGGTGACCGTCACCCTGACCGACGGCGTCATCACCGACTGCGTGATCGTGGGCGACGATGAGACCGAGGGCATCGGCTCTGTGGTCATCGCCAACGCTCCCGAGGAGATCGTCTCGGCCAACAAGGGCACCATCGACGTGGTCTCCGGTGCCACCATCACCTCCAACGCCGTCAACGAGGCTCTGGCCGCGGCTCTGACTGCCGCCGGTCTGGACGCCGCCGACTTCACCGGCACCGCCTCTGAGGGCGAGGCCGAGGACACCACCGTGGAAGCCGACATCGTTGTGGTCGGTGCAGGCGGTGCAGGCATGACCGCCGCCATTGCTGCTGCCAACGAGGGCAAGAGCGTGGTCATCGTCGAGAGCCAGGCCATGGTGGGCGGCAACTCGGTCCGCGCTACCGGCGGCCTGAACGCCACCAAGACCCCCGCTCAGGATGAGAACGAGTTCGGCGAGGCCGCCGGCGTCGAGAAGACCCTGGCCTCCGCTGCTGCGGACTATGCCGACAACGAGACCATCACCGCTCTGGCCGCCACCGTGGCCGAGCAGTGGGCCGAGTATCAGGCAAACCCCGTGGGCTACTTTGATTCCGTCGAGCTGATGGAGCTGGACACCATGATCGGCGGCAAGGGCATCAACGACCCCGTCCTGGTGGACACCCTCTGCGCAAACTCCGCCGACGCCATCGCATGGCTGGCAGAGCAGGGCATCGAGATGCCCAGCGTCTCCAGCTTCGGCGGCGCTTCGGTCAAGCGCATCCATCGCCCCCTGGACGACGAGGGCAAGGTCGTCTCTGTGGGCAGCTACATGATCCCCCGTCTGGAGGCCAAGTGCGAGGAGCTGGGCGTTGAGGTCCTGCTGAACACCACCGCCGAGCAGATCCTCACCGACGACAACGGCGCCGCCATCGGCGTTGTGGCCACCGGCAAGAACGGCGGCACCGTCACCGTCAACGCCAAGGCCGTGGTTCTGACCACCGGCGGCTTCGGCGCCAACCTGGATATGGTCGTGGAGTACAAGCCCGACCTGGCAGGCTTCATGACTACCAACGCCGCAGGCGCTCAGGGCCAGGGCATCGCCATGGCCACCGCCATCGGCGCAGGCACCGTGGATATGGACCAGATCCAGATCCACCCCACCGTTGAGGCCAACACCGCCGCCCTGATCACCGAGGGCCTGCGCGGCGACGGCGCCATCCTGGTCAACGCCGAGGGCAACCGCTTCACCGACGAGGTGGGCA
>CALXGY010000167.1 GCA_944387955.1 uncultured Faecalibacterium sp.
TTTTCGTCCACCACCTTGCGCAGCAGCCCCAGCTGATGCTTGAGGTCGTGGTGCTTGATGTTGATGAGCTCCATACTCTCCTTGCGGATCTTGTACTGTTCCTCCTTCTGGGCCAGCATCTTTTCCAGAAGATCCCGGTCCTGTTCCAGCCGGCGGCGGGAGAGTACCCCGAACTGCCACAGCAGGATCAGCAGGCAGCACAGCAGGTTATAGATATTCTCCAGCAGCACCGAGACCGAGTCCGCCGCCGGATTCATCACGGTGACCATGTGCAGCAGGATGTTCACCGCAAACCCCAGGGCGGAGAAGAGGATCAGCGGCTTGCGGCCCAGGCTCAGGTCCTCGCTGCGGGCCATGCGGCGGCTGATGAAGTAGCCTACATACCAGTACACCAGAAAATAGCAGTCGGCGTAAGCCAGGAGGGTCAGCGGGTTGAGGCCGCTGTGCACCGTGGCGTCGCCGTAGGGGTTCAGGGCGGTGCCCATCCGGGCCAGCAGGCCCGCCAGCCCCAGACCTGTGACCACCATGTTGTAGACCACAAAGGCGATGTGCTGCACCGAGTAGGCCGCAATCCCGCAGAATAGGATGTTCCACCAGCTTTCCTCAAAGCAGATTTTGCACCCCACCAGGGTGACAAAGAAGAGGGAGAAAAAGAGGACGGAGTTGGACAAGACCGTCTCCTCTCCCAAAGGGTACCAGGCCGCAAACCCAAAGGCGGCCCCCACGCAGGCGGCCAGCCGCAGCCCAAACCAGGAGCGGCGGCGCAGCCTGCGGCAGAAGATTCCCTCCGCCGCCAGCAGCTCGGCCAGAAACATCACTTTGTACCAGGAAAGCTGGGTCAGCTGCATCATCTCAGCGCCCTCCGAAATATTCCGACATCCGCTGCAAAAAGGCCTTGCGCCGGGTGCGGCTGATGAGCAGCCGGTCGCCGCCCACCACCACGTCGCCGCCCTCCACCCCGCGCACATGCCGCAGGTTCACCAGATACCCGTTGTTGCAGCGGACAAAGTTCTGCCCGGCCAGCTGTTCCTCCAGCTTTTTCAGGCTGCCGGTGGAATCGAACACCCCGTCCTCGGTGTGGAAGATGGTGTGGTGATTGTACATCTCGATGTAGTAGACCCGGGCCGAGTCCAGACGGTAGGTTCCCTCCTTGGTGTGCAGCACCAGCGGCACCCCCTGCTCGGTCTGCAGGCGGCTGCGGGCCTTGGTGAGGGAGGCGGCCAGCCGGTAGTAGCTCACCGGCTTGAGGATGAAGTCCATGGCGTCCACCGCGTACCCCTCGATGGCGAACTGGGCCATGTTGGTGATGAACACCAGCACCAGGCTGCGGTTGCGCTCCCGCAGCTGGCGGGCCACCGTCATACCGTCCAGGCCGGGCATCTGGATATCCAGCAGCACGATGTCGAACCCGCCGGGGTCCTGGCGCAGAAAGGTCTGGGAATCCCCAAACAGCGAGATGCCCAGCTGCACGCCGTTCTCCTGCTCGTACCGGTGCAGGCAGCTTTCCAGCAAGGCGCGCTGTTCCTGCTCATCGTCCACCACCGCGATCCGCAGCATACCCTATCTTCCTTTCGCTCCAAAATAGATTTTTCTTTTCTATTGTAGCAGAAAACGTTTCCCCGGGCAATCTGCATCCCCGCAGGACGCCGGGTCCTTTTCCAATCCTGGAAGTGCTCCCCCCGCGCCGTCCTTTGACCGGGCTCTCCGGCCCAAAACAGGGATGAAAAAAGCAGCCCTCCCGACAGAGGACTGCTGCAATTTATTCATCCGTGATTTCCAGCCGGGACAGCGCATAATCAATGCACATCTGTACCAGCTCATTTCGGGTCCGGCCCGTTTGAGCCGCTACCTGCTCCAGCCGGGACAGCATCTCATCCGGCAGCCGCAGGGACACAACGGTGGACCTGCTTGGCGTCGGCTTGCGGCGGGGTACAATGAACTTATCCTCCTGCGCCATACCATTCCTCCCGGCAAATTTCTTACTGTTATTATGGCGCGCTTTTTTGTAATATGTATATACTACAATTATGTATTACAAACTACGCTTTCTCCCCTCGGCAAAACCGAACCGGAAACTAAAAACAAAAAACGACAAGCCTCTTTCGAAGCTTGTCGTTTGGTGCGGCCGGGGGGATTCGAACCTCTGGCCTTTGGAGTCGGAGTCCAACGCTCTATCCAGCTGAGCTACGACCGCACAGATACCTGGCTGTGTTCCCACAGCCAGTATATAGGATTATAGCACATTCCGTACCAAAATGCAAACAGAATCTTCACCGGGCGGAAAATTTCCGTTCTCAGTTCCCGGCAGGAGCCTGGGCGGCGCTGTTCTGCGCCCCTTCGGCCTGGTCGGCGGCGGTCTTGGGACGGCGGCAGACCATGTCCATCTCCGGCATCAGCTCGTCGCTGACGATGGTGAGCATCTCTTCCAGCTTTGCCACATCCTCAGGGGAGAAACGCTTGCGCGCCCGCTCGATGACGGTGCGCAGGTAGGAGTAACTGATGCTGTAATAGTCCAGATACTTCTGGGTCGGGCGCAGGTGATACTCCCGCCGGTCGGTGGTGGACTGGATCTTTTCCACATAGCCTTTTTTTACAAGGCTCCCGATCTTGTAGGCGGCGTTCGGGGTGGAGATCTGCATTAAGCGCGAAAACTCGGCGATGGTAGGTTCTCCCATCGCGATGATGCCCTCCATACAGAAGGATTCCACCGTGGTCAGGGTCGCCTCGCGGGTCGCAAACCGATGAAACACCTTTTGGTAGAAGTGCAGCTTGAACTTGGTATACACGGACTCAAATGCATCCTCCAGCATAACCTTTCTCCTTTGGCAAAGCTTTTGGTTATAGTATAGCATCGTTTTGCCCGGACGAAAAGGCGTTTATTCCGATTTTCGGTCGGTCAGGGCAAAGGTCAGCTCGGCGGAAGCGGCCAGCTTGCCATCCACCCGGGCCTCGGCGCGGCCGATGCCGATGGGGCCCCGGCGGGAGACAAGCTCACAGCGCAGCTCCAGTACATCGCCGGGCAGCACCTGGCGCTTGAACCGGGCGCTCTTGATTCCGCCGAAGAGGGCCAGCTTGCCCTCGCTGCCCTCCTCGGTGAGGGCGGCGACCGCGCCCACCTGGGCCAGGGCCTCGAGGATCAGCACGCCGGGCATCACCGGCTGACCGGGGAAGTGGCCCTGGAAAAAGGGCTCGTTCATGGTCACGCACTTGCGGCCGATGGCCCACTGGCCCGGCTCATAGTCCAGCACCCGGTCCACCAGGGCAAAGGGGTAGCGGTGGGGCAGGATGGCGGCGATGTCCGACGCCTCCAGCACCTTGGCCCCCTCCCGGGGGGCTGCGGGCATCTGCATGGTTTCAGCCATGGCTCAGCCCTCCCACTTCTTCATCAGCAGGCAGGCGTTGTGGCCGCCGAAGCCCAGGGAGTTGCTCATGGCGTAGCGCAGAATCTGCTGACGGCCGGTATTGGGCACATAGTCCAGATCGCACTCGGGATCGGGGTTCTGGGGGTGGATGGTGGCGGGCACGAAATCATCGTGCAGGGCCAGAGCGGTGAACACCGCCTCCACGCCGCCTGCGCCGCCCAGCAGATGGCCGGTCATGGACTTGGTGGAGGAGACGCAGAGCTTCTCGGCCCACTCGCCGAAGGCGGTGTGGATGGCCGCAGTCTCGCAGCTGTCGTTCATGTGGGTGCTGGTGCCGTGGGCGTTGATGTAGTCCACCTGATCGGGGGCAACACCGGCGTCGGCCAGGGTCAGAGCCATGCAGGCCGCAGCCCCTGCGCCGCCGGGAGCCGGAGCGGTGAAGTGGTAGGCGTCGCAGTTGGCGCCGTAGCCCACAACCTCGGCGTAGATCTTTGCGCCGCGGGCCTGAGCGTGGCCCAGCTCCTCCAGAACCAGGATGCCTCTGCCCTCGCCCATGACGAAGCCGCTGCGATCTGCATCGAAGGGGATGCTGGCGCGGTCGGGATCGGTGGCGGTGGACAGGGCCTTCATGCTGGTGAAGCCGCCGATGCCCAGCTCGCTGATGGTGCTCTCGGCGCCGCCGCAGACCATCATCTGCTCATAGCCGTCCCGAATGCGGTGGAAGGCGTCGCCCACCGCGTTGGTGCCGCCTGCACAGGCGGTCACCGGGCAGCTGCACATGCCCTTGAGGCCGTAGCGAATGGCGATCTGGCCCGCCGCCATGTTGGCGATGGACATGGGCACAAAGTAGGGGCTGACCTTCTCGAAGCCCCGCTCCATGCCGCGGCTGTGCTCTGCCTCGATGGTGGGCAGGCCGCCGATGCCGCTGGAGACGATGACGCCGATGGAAGCGGCATCCTCGGCCGCCAGATCCAGACCGCTATCCTTGATGGCCTCGTCGGCCGCATAGAGGGCGAACTGGGTGAAGCGGGCCATCTTCTTGACCTCCCGCTTGTCGATGACGGTGGTGGGGTCAAAGTCCTTGACCTCGCCTGCCAGCTTGACCTTGAAGTTGGTGGTATCGAAGGCAGTGATCGGCCCGATGCCGCACTTGCCCTCCTTGGCGGCCTGCCAGCTGTCGGCGGCCGAGTTGCCGATGGGGTTCACGGTGCCCAGGCCCGTGATGACCACTCTGCGTTTTTCCATAGGAAATTCTCCTTGTAATTCTGTCCTTAAAATCAAAGGCTCGGTCGAAAAATCGGAAGGGGATCAGACAGCCATGCCGCCGTCCACACACAGCACCTGGCCAGTGATGTAGGCGCTGGACTCGGCGGCGAAGAAGGCGGCCGCCTGGGCCACGTCCTCCGGCTTGCCGATGTGCCCGGCCGGGATGCTGGCCAGGGTGGCTGCGCGGGCAGCCTCGGTCATGGCGTCGGTCATATCGGTGGCGATGAAGCCGGGAGCGATGGCGTTGACCGTGATGTTGCGGCTGGCCAGCTCCTTGGCCAGGCTCTTGGTCAGGCCGATGAGGCCCGCCTTGCTGGCGGCGTAGTTGGCCTGGCCCGCGTTGCCCCGCAGGCCCACAATGCTGGACATGTTGATGATCCGGCCGTAGCGCTGGCGCATCATGATCTTGGCAGCGGCCTTGCAGCAGAGGAAAGCGCCCTTGAGGTTGGTGTCCAGCACCTTGTCGAAGTCCTCCTCGCTCATCCGCAGCACCAGCCCGTCCCGGGTGACGCCGGCGTTGTTCACCAGCACATCCACTCGGCCGAACTTGGCCATGGCAGCCTCGAACAGAGCATTGCAGCCCTCGGCGGTGGAAACGTCGGCCTGAACGGCGAAGGCCTCCACGCCGTAAGCGGCGCACTGGGCCACCGTCTCCTCGGCGGCGGCAGCGTTGCCCGCGTAGTTGACGCAGACGGCAAAGCCCTGCTGCGCCAGTTTTTCACAGATGGCCCGGCCGATGCCGCGGCTGCCGCCGGTGACGACGGCACAGCGGACGGCGGGTGCAGTTTCGGTTCTTGCCATGGCTCAGTCCTCCTTCAGGGCGGCCACAGCGGCCTCCAGCTCGGCGGCGGTCTCGACGGCCAGGATCTTCACCGAGCCGCCCAGGGTCTTTTTCACAAAGCCGGACAGAGCCTTGCCGGGGCCCACCTCCAGGAAGGTGTCCACCCCCAGCTCGCCCAGACGTCGGAGGGTGTCCTCCATCCGGACGCTGCTCTGGACCTGACGCTCCAGCAGGGCGGGGATGGTGTCCTCTGCGCCCATCTCATGGCCCAGGCAGTTGAAGAGCACCGGG
>CALXGY010000168.1 GCA_944387955.1 uncultured Faecalibacterium sp.
AAAACAAGGGTCACTCCATGGTCGACCCGGCGGATGGCTTTGGCCGCTTCCATTCCGGACATGTGCGGCATCTCGATGTCCATAAAGATCAGATCGTAATTGGATTTATACGCATTGATCAGCTTCATGGCATTGGGATGCCGTGTAATCCGAAACTGCAATTCGTTCTTCTCTGCATACCGCATCAGAGAATCCCAGATTGCTTTGGCATCCTGGTCATTGTCTTCCACAACTGCAATATCAAAAGTCTTCCTCATTTTTGCTGCGCTCCTTGCATTCCAAAACAGCGGGCACTGCGTCCTTTTCCGCAAAAAACGGACACTTCTGTTTTGGTCTGCTCCCCACCTGTTCTCCTGTTCATGGTCACATTTTGCAACCTATTGCCTTTCCTTATGATACCATAATCTTTTTCTGAGGACAATTGTTTTCCTTTGTGAAGGATACAAGTTTTGGCAAAGTTTATACTATTGGGGATATCTTCTTCGCATAAACGAGGGTGCGGGTCAAAGTTTCGCTCTTGTCCGTTCCGGCAAGCCGGAGCTTGTGAGCGTATTCCAGAATTTCCTTAAAATCCTGGCCCGGCCGCAGACCGGCGGCCACCAGATCCTTGCCCATAACACAGGGGCGGGCCATCCAGTCCCGGTAGAGCTCCAGCCTCTGGCGCAGAAAATCCAGGTCCAGCCCTTTCTCCCTGCCCTGCTGGTCAGCGGCAGCAAGGCAGAGCAGCGCCTCCGGGTCTATTGCCTGGTCAAACAGGGCGTTGGTAGCACCCGGCCAGGGCCTTGCGGCGGCGGCCCGGGCGGGCTGAGGGTGCAGACGGACCAGATTCAGCACATAGGCAGTAAGTTTTTTCTCGCCGGTGAGCCGGTTGAGAAAGGCCCCGGCCAGAGGCAGGCCCCGGATCTCGTGGAGATGTGCCCGGGGCACGCCCGAACCCCGCTGGGTGCAGACCGCTTTGCCCAAATCGTGGGCCAGGGCGGCCAGCATAAAGCCCACGGGATTTTCTGCCCGGAAACGGTACTGCGCCGCCGCGTCCAGCACCTGCAGGGTATGGTTCCAGGCGTCCCCTTCCGGGTGATGAAGGGGGTTCTGCTCCACCCCGATCAGAGCCTGCAATTCCGGGAACCAGACCTCCAGCTCGTCCATCTCCCGCAGCACGGAAAAAAAGACGGAGGGCTTTTCAGCCTTGAGCAATGCCTTGCACAGCTCGCCTTCCACCCGCTCCCGGGGCAGTGCGGAAAGGTCCATCCGGCGGCAGAGGGCCACCGTCTCAGGGGCCACGGAAAAGCCGAATCGGGCTGCGAACTGGGCCGCCCGCAGCACCCGCAGCGGGTCCTCGGGGAAGGTTTCATCGTCCACATGCCGGATGATTCCCCGGGCAAGGTCCTCCCGGCCGCCAAAATGATCTACGATCTCGCCGGTGAGCAGATCCTCCATCATGGCATTGATGGTGAAATCCCGGCGGCGGGCGGCCTTTTCGGTTCCCAGAAAGGGGTCGGTGACCACCGCAAAATCCCGATGGCCCCGGCCGGTGGCCTTTTCTTTGCGGGGCATCGCGATATCCAGGTCATAGTGCTTGAGGCCATAGACCCCAAAGCTGGCTCCCATCTCGGTGCGCTCTCCCAGACGGTCCAGAATTCTTTCCAGCTGGTGAGGGTGCAGCCCGTGGACCTCGATGTCGATGTCCTTGTTTTCCCGGCCCAGGAGCCTGTCCCGCACAAGGCCGCCCACATAGTAGACCTTGCCGCCCTGAGCGGCCGCAGCGCGGGCGATCCTTTGCGCCATCTGCTGATTTTTGTTCTCCACGGCATTTCCTCCTTGGGTCTTTCCGGGAAAAGATTTTCCGGCCGGCTTACAGCGCGGCCAGCAGTTCTTTGGCCTGCCGCACCAGCACAGGGTCGGCATACTCTCTGCGGTATTCATCGGCCAGAGGCAGCCCCATGGGCACCCCTTCGCGGCGGAAGAGCATCGGGCTTTCCGCCGCCTTTTTGGCCGAGAAGTGGAATTGACGCACTCCGACTGCGGCCAGCCGGGCCATGTTCTGAGGGTTGACCCCGCTGCCCGCCAAAATGTGAATGCGTCCGTCCGCCTGCCGGATCAGCCGTTCCAGCAGCGGGGCCCCTTGTTCAGCCGAAGCCTGCTGACCGGAGGTAAGGATGGTGTCAAAGCCCAGCTCCACGGCATCCTCCAACCCCTCGAACGGGTCGCGGCAGAGGTCGAAAGCCCGGTGCAGCGTGCAGTGCATGCCCTGGGCCTGCTGAATGCAGCGGGCAAGGAACTCTTTATCCAGCGCACCGTCGGGCAAAAGCGCCCCCACCACCACACCGTTTGCCCCCAGAGCCCTGCACTGGGCGATTTCCCAGAGGGTGGCTTTCTGCTCGGATTCGGTGAAGCAGAAATCCCCAAACCGGGGCCGCAGCAGCACATTGACCGGAATTTTCACCCGGTCCAGCACCTGCTGCACCAGCGCCAAGGAGGGGCTTGTGCCCCCGATGATGAGATTGGCGCACAGCTCCAGCCGGTCCGCCCCGCCCTGCTGTGCCGCCAGTGCAGACTCCAGCGAATCCACACAGATTTCAAGCAAATGTTCCATGCCGTCCTCCCTTTTGCGGGTCTGCCCGCCGGTTTATTTGCAGCTATTGTACAACGGCGGATGCACCGAAGGCAAGGTTTTTCCTCTGGGCGGTGCCGCTTTCACCCATTTTTCAGAATGGCCAGCCATCTGTCGAAATTGGGGTTGGATTTTTCCAGGCCAATATAGATCTTGATTCTGGGGATCTTTACGCCGTGGCGGCAGGAAATCAGGACGGCCTCATCCCCATCCCAATACACCACCAAATAGCTGGTGTTGTCCCACAGCCAATCCGCCTCGTCAAAGGTGGGGATTCTGGAATAATTGAACAAGAATTTTGTTCCGTCCATGTGCTGCCGGAGCTCCCAGAGTTCCGGATATCTTGCCAGGGTCTCGCCCCTAGCAAAAGACAGATCGGTAAATGTTCGCCCTTTGATCTGATAGATGCAGTCCACAATGCCCTTGTCCCAGTCATTGCGCTCTATGACATACGCCTCGCGGAATTTGATCTCCCGTTCTTTGGTGTCGGGATCGTACCACGGATGGGCTGTATCCTTCAAAGCTTTCCGCTCTACATCTCCCTGGATCACATTCACTTTCTGTTCAGTATTCATTGATTTTTCCTCCTCAAATCTTCAGCGCTTCACAAAAGCACCGATACACCGTCAAATCCACATCCGCAAAGATAATTTCCAGCTTATAATCGGGGTGTTCCCGTTTCCAGCTGCGCACGGATTCCACCGCAATGGCGGCCGCCTCCTCCTTGGGGTAGCTGAACTTCCCCGCCGAAATGGCAGGAAACGCAATGGAGCGGACGCCATGTTCCGCGGCCAGATCCAGAACGTTCCGATAGGTCTGGGCCAGCAGCTGGGCATGTCCCGGCTCCGGATAACGGGGGCCGACCGTGTGAATGATGCAGCGGGCAGGCAGACGATAGCCGCCGGTCCGCTTGGCTTCGGTGACCCGGCATCCGCCCAGCCTGCGGCACTCCTCCAGCAGCTGCGGACCTGCGGCACGATGGATCGCAGCATCCACCCCGCCGCCGCCCAGCAGGGTTTCGTTGGCGGCATTGACGATGCAGTCACAGGGAATTTGCGTAATATCCCGCAGCTGCACCTGTATTCCGTCTGCACTCACCTCACATCGGTAATGCGGGGTCTGTTTTTCTTCGGGGAGACCGTTTTTCTGGAATTCCTCCCGCAGTGCCATCAAAATTTTCCCCAGATGGTTTTCTCCTTTGCCGGTCCGGAGGTCGACGCCCCAAAAGGTATCCTTCCAGGTATTGCCTTCCACCAGCTCTGCATCCCCGGTTTCCGCCAGGAAGCGGGCCAGGTGGGGGTTTTGCACAAACTTTGCCCGGACGATCTTTTCCATCTCCCGAACCTTTACCTGTTCCCAGTCCGGGCGCAGCGGGAGCTTTCGGCCCAGCTGCTTTGCATCCCTGGGCCCCAGTTCCGTGAAAAGGTTTCGGTCCTCCTGCCTTGCACATTTTGCCGCCTGGAAAGCAGCCTCCGAGCTGAGATATTCCAGGCCGTCCACCTCGACGCAGGCGGGATAAAAATTGCTCAGATAGTCGTATTCCAGCCGGAACCAGTTAATTCGATCCTTCATTGGTCATTCTCCGTATGTATGTCAGCTGTGGAGCGCAGACCTCAGCCCTGTTCTGCGCCGGTGTAAGTAATGGATGCATATTTTTTCTCCCAGGCGATGTCCCGGGGCTCTTCGGGAATCCTGTATTCGTTGATCTGACAGTCATAGTACAGATCCTCCGCAATCTCGGTGAGCACATCCAGCAGCTCCAGATTTTGGGTGTACTTTTCCGGAATTCGGGACAAGCCCAGGTATGCCCCCAAGATATTCCCCGCAATCGCCCCGGTGGAATCGCTGTCCCCGCCATGGTTTACTGCCGCCCGAATGGCTTTGTCAAAATCATCCTGGTATTTGAGGGCACAGTAGACGGCCACCGCCAAAGCTTCATCCCCGCACCAGCCGGGGCCCAAAGCATGAATGGCATCCAAATCCCGCCCATCCTTTTTGGCCAGCTCCAGGGCCAGCTGGATCTTTTCCAGAAATTCCGGCAGATGTTCTGCTTGAGGGAAGATGCGCCGGACCGCCTCCATGCCGTCCTGGACGGCCTGTTCCAGAGAGATCTCCTGACTGTGGGAGACCAGCCGGACGATGTGGGCCAGCATTGCCGCCGGGATGTAGCCCATCTCGTGGCCGTGGGTCAGAGCCGCCGCATCCGCAGCCACCAGATCCGCCGCCAGACCCGCCGTCCAGGCATCCCCCAGGTACAACCCCACCGGAGCCACCCGCATGACCCCGCCGCAGCCTTTGCTGTTGTTGACGGGCTCCTCAATGCTGCCCCGGCATCCGGCTTCAATGGCGTCCATGCAGGTATTTCCCGGCGCCCGCTGGGCATACAGCCCCGGAAGGTTGAGCAGCCAGCAGATCTTGAAATCCGTCTCCGCCGGAAATTTGCCGGCCTGGGTCTTGTACCACTCCTGATAGGCCTGGGCAATATAGCTCGGATACGGGGCCATGATGCCCCGCATGCAGCCCCGTGTCTTGCCCGCCAGAAGGCCGTTGGCTGTAAACAAGGTCATCTGGGTATCGTCGGAGATCCGGGCCAGGCCCCCCTGGAGCCGGTACTCTGTGATCCCCTCCTTGCCGTAACAGGCAAAGAGGGTCGGCTCCGACAGAAATTCCACCGCATAACCCAGCGCATCCCCGGCCGCTCCTCCGATCAGGCACCCCAGGAATTTGTCCAGATCTTTCTCGCCGCTCTTTTGGTCCAGGGGCGTATTCCAGCAGCTGCTCCGATTCGCTTGGCGAATGACGGCGAAATTGCGCCGCATCTCTTCTTTTTGGCTTTGGGGATTCATGCAGTATGCCTCCAATCCTTGTATGCAGTCCTCGATGATCTCTTTTCCTGCCAGAAGCCGGACCCATTCCTGCGGGATGGCAGAATACCCATAATACAATCCTGCCAGCCCTCCCGCTATGGCGGCGGTTGAATCCGCATCGTACCCCAGATTGACACATCTGAGAACGCAATCCCGATAGCTGTGGGTTTTCAGCAGGCACCACAATGCGGCTTCCAGGGATTCCACCACATAGCTGCCGCTCCGGATGGCCGCTTCTTCTCTTTGTGCCACAAACGCCAGATGCTTCCAAACCGGCAGGCAGCTTTCAAACCGGCTGTGGCCCTCGTACCACTGCAGCGCCTTTTCCGTCCCATTGTACACAGCCATGGGCAGGCTCTCTCCGCCCAGAATATGGCAGGCAATGGAAATGTAAATCCCGCAGGCCGACTGGGCCAGCGGGTGCCGGTGGGTCAGGCCGGAAATGGTATGGATGCTTTCCATCGCCCGGGAAGAATGGGCAACATTTTTCCCGTATTTTTCGTACAGCACAAAGGCCGCCGGCAAGATCCGCATTAGGGAGCCGTTTCCGTTTTCTTCCGGCTTATTGCTGCCGCACAGGGCAGGGGTCACCCCTCTTTGATACCGGTGGATTGCTCTGGCACAGGTATGGCCAAAGTCAAAACATACCCCGCCCGGCGTATAAGCCCCCTTTTCAAACCACTGGCGAAACCGCTCCATGATATCATGGGTGTGAAAATATCCCGTTTCGGCAATGCTCTTCGCAAGGCAAAGGGTCATGCTGCTGTCATCCGACCAGAAACCGGCCCCCTGTCCCCGAACGCCGCCCTCCGACATGCCGGTAATGGGATTTTTCCGCAGATCTTCCCGGGTGCGGCATTCCGCCGGAACGCCCAATGCATCCGCTACGCAGAGCCCATAAATTCCATCCCGAATTTTTGTCATTCTTTTTTCTCCCATCCCAGAGCCCGATTCCAAAAGGAATCATCGGCCCCTGGGTTTGTTTCGATGATTCGTCGCCGGTTTCTTTTTCCTCCGGGCAGTTTTCTGCATTCCAAAAGTTTCAGACCGATTTCGGCTCCGGGGCAAGACGCTCCAGCATCGCCTTCATGCTGTTGTTCAAGGCGGTGATATTGGTCTTAAGGATGCTGAAGGCATTTGTGTACTGCGGATAATATTTCTTGCAGTAGGAAGCCATGGGAATCAAAAACAGCTGTGTTTCTCTCAGATACTTCGCCATTTTCTCATCCGTAAAAGTATAGAGGCTTCCGCTATTGTGCAGCCGGTCCGCCAGTTTGATCAGAGCGGCCCGGGGACACTTCTCAATCTTTCGGAAATAGGTTTCCAATTCCGAATCGCTCAGGCCGGAATGCTTGCTGAGCAGAGAAATTATTTCCACCACTTCCGGAGAAACGCCGTACTCCAGAATCAGGCTCTGTCCTCCTTCGGGAAGCTGTTCCTCGCAATCCTCCAGCACATCGTGCAGAAGAGCTGCCGCCAGGGTGATATCGTCCTCGATCCCGTAACTGATGAGGACCGAACACACTTTGAGGGGGTGGGTAAAATACGGTTCTCCGCTTTTGCGGTACTGTCCGTCGTGGAGCTTCCGGGCTACGGGAAGCGCCAGCATGGTTTGGGGCAGCCTTCGGCCCATGGCATACCCTTTGATGAACATATAAGATTTGATATATTGGATCGTATCCCGCTCGCAGTAGAGATCGTCCATCCCAAAATCGACTTTTTCCACCATTGATTCTCCCCTCCTGAATTTTGATTGCGCCAATCCCAGCACACCCATGGTTCCGCTGCTTGGTTTGTTTTCCCGAATAAAATCATCCGCCTGGAATTTGATGTTTGAGCCAAGGGCCGCAGCACACAACAGCTTTTTGCATCGGCTTTCCCCTTCCTGGCCGGACAGGGGCTATACACACCGCCACTCTATCCTCTGGGCTTCCCAGGGCAGAGGCGGCTCCAGCTGATCCAGCATTTTTTCCACCGCCCCAAGGGGCACTGCATCCGGCCGGTTTTGGTTCCGCTGCAGCCCCTCCTCCCAGGAAGTCTCCAGGAACACCACCCGCACCGCCGCACCGTAGTTTTCAAACCGGCGGATCAGCCTTTCCCGCATGGAACAGGTCAGATTTGTGGCGTTCCAGACAAAGGGCTGGTGCCGCTGCAGCAGAGCGCGGGCCTGCTCCTGGGCCTGCTGAATCACCGGGCCCTGCGGATCGGTGGGCAGGACTCCCATCTGTTCCCGCAGCGCATCCAGCGAGACCATCGGCAGCCCGGCGCAGTGCTGCTGAATCCAGGTATCCTTCCCGGTTCCGGGCAATCCGCTCATCATCAGCACCTGTCCCCAGGTGGGGTCGTACAGCTCCGCATCCGGCCAGGCAAGCCGTCCGGCCAGAAAAGCGCGGCGCGTGTAATCCGAAAAGAATTTTTTGGGCCCGTTGAGGCAGCCCTGTTCCTCCGCAAGCATTCGGCAGAACTCCACCTGCTCCTCCAGTTCCCGCTTGTCCGCTGCGATCCGGCCCCGCAGATCCGCCTTTGAGAGCATGCAGAGCATCTCCAGGGAAAAATCCTTCGCCAGTTCCCCGGCGGCGGCGATGTACAGCAGCCGCTCGGTATTCCCCTCAGCCCCCAAATGGGGCGGCAGGGTGTGCCAGCGAATCAGCAGGCAGACCGTCTCCCGAAAGACCTGTTTTTCGGGCTCCCCCGCGCAGGCCCAGTTCTTCCACAGCAGATTCCGGGCAAGTGCGCTGCCTTTGGCGGCGTGATGGGGAGAAACCCAGCGCCCGGATTCCTGCCGTGTACAGCAGGTCTTGCCCAGATCGTGCAGCAGTGCTGCCAGAAAGAGCTCCCGCCGCTGACGCTCCGGCAGAAGGCGGAAGGATTCCATCCGGGCCAGCTCCTCGCAGACCAATTTTGTATGGGTCCAGACGTCCCCTTCCCCGTGCCAAACCGGGTCCTGGGGAGTGGCCCCCATCCGTTGGGCCCAAACTCCCAGTTCCGTCTGCTGCTCCATCTCCGGCCAGTCGATCCGCCAGTCCGGCGGCCCTGGAAAGGCGCTGAAAATCCGCTCCAGTTCCTTCATTCCATTCACCCTTCTCCGCCGTCCAGCCGGGGGGCAAACAGCTGTTCCACCGGCACACACAGCTGATTGGGCAGGATGGGCCGGTCGATCCAATGGGTGCCGGAGTTGTCCACACACTGGGCAAAGCTGGCTCGCACATATTTCAGCCGAAGCGCCACCTGACCGCCTTCCTCCACCTTCAGATAGAGGCCCTCCATGTTCCGGGAGGGGTCGGTCTCCCGGCAGATCCGCGCCGGGTCCAGCCCTGCCTGCTGGCTCAAAGCACGCAGCCGCTCGGTGTGGCGGTCGGTGATGTACCGGGACTCTCCGAGAAAGGCCAGTACCTCCTTTTCGGAGCCAAATTCCCCTTCCGCCAGCACCGGCACCGAGGCGATGGGCAGACCCGCCAGCAGCGCCCGGCGGGAAGGCGTATCCAAAAAGCGGCCGGTCTCCCGGTCCAGCACATCAAACTCCAAAAAGTAGTGGGGCAGCGCATCGTAAAAAACAGAGTGCTTGGCATACATCCACTCGCCATACAGGATATACCGCGCCCCCAGCACCTGGTAAAACGCATCCCGGTGGATACCGGCCCACTGTTTCATCAGATTGTAGTGGCGCTCCCGGTACCCGCCGGTCAGATAGTGGCCGCGGCTCTGGAGCAGCAGCTGCCCCTGGCCGTCGAAGGAGATGGCGGAGTTGGCGCCATCGCACTTTTCCTCGATCACAAGATGCCTGCCTGCGATCTCAGAGAAAGGGATCTGGGAAAGGTCCTCGTCCCCCGGCTGAAGCCGGGAGCCCCAGAGATGCGGGGTACGCGGATATTTTTTTATCAGAAATTCGTTCATATAAATTCCCCTTTCTGCAATAAATGCACGGGTTTAAAGGTTTGCTCACAGGGTCACCGTGAGGAAGAGGTGCCCGTGCACCCCGTCGAAATGCAGCCGGGTGCAGCCGGCTTTTTCAAACAGGCCGGTCAGGACCTCTTTTGTGAGCAGATGGATGTGTTCGGGGTTATTATCCTCTTTGGAGGGAACTGTCACGACAATATACTTGCGGCCCATCCGCACCGCAGCGGATACAGCGGCTTCCACATCCGGGATGTGTTCCAGCACCTCCAGCAGGGTCACCACGTCAAAGGACCGTTCCGGGAACGGCTGGCTGCACAGGTCTGCCTGCACCGCCTTCAGGTTCTGGAGCCCGCCCGCAGAGAGGGTCTGCAAAAAATCGATCCGGTGATCCAGCAGATCGATGGAGGTCGTCTCCACCCAGGGGAACCGATCCAGAAACGGAAACAAAAACGCCCCTCGTCCGCTGCCCACGTCCAGCAGGCTCCCGGGCTGGACCCCTTGAAGGAAACCCAGCACCTTTTTCACCCGCGGGAGCAAGGGATCGATTTTCTTAAAGGCGTGGAGCTTCAGCTGCTTTTCAGCAAAGAGCTGCCGGATCTGCTGCCATTCTTCCGGGGTCGATTCGCAAGGAAGTTCCTCCCGCAGAAAGTGGGGCAGCGCCTCCTCCCAGCCGTTTTGCCGGGCATGGCCTCTCAGGTAGGCCGAGGCCAGCTGTCTGTAATATTCCTGTTCCATCATTCTTCCTGCTTTCTTTCGGTTTCTTCCGTTTCATCGGAAGTTTTCATGGATTCTTCGGTCGGAGAAGGTTCTTCCGGGCGGGCGGGCCGGGCGCTGAAAAACGACCAGAGAGAGCGTTTGCCCTGCTTTTCACCGGCGGCCAAAAGATCCAGCCGACGCCGCAGATACCGTTTTTCGTATTGCAGGCGGACAAATTTCAGCACCTTGGCATAGTATACGGGATTGGCCGCTCCGCCCAGGATGCCGACGATGGGGAGCCCCTGGATAAACTTCAGCGCCAGCAGTTCCACCGCAAAAACCGAAGCAGTCTCATCCATCTGCTCTTTGAGCTCTTCGTCGGAGACTTCCCGGCCTTCTTCCCGCAGCAGCCCATCCAGCGCGCTGTGACGGCGTTCCCATTCCTCCCCGGTGCTGAGGGCTGCCGCCATCATTTTGAGGATAAGCAGCTGCTCCCACCGGTCTTCATAGTCAAAGCCATAATGCAGCGCCGTCTCATAAACCCCGCGGAGCAGCATTCCCAGAAAGAGGACGATGTCCGGCAGCCCGATGCCCAGTGCCCCAAGACCGACCCCTTCGGCTGTGGTCGCGGCGAGATTCAGCCAGTCCGCCTGTTTTGCTTCCCGGCGCAGCTGGCGCCATTCCCTTCGCCCGCCTTTCCGCTGCATGGCATAGTCGCGGACTGCATGGTCGGCCTGCAGCTCCTTCTTCCGGTAGCTTTTTTCAATGATCGGACGCCCGCTGGTGAACACGATGGCGAATCCTTTGCTGAACCCGCTCTCAAGCCCCACACGGATCTTTTCCGGCACCTTTTGCTCCAGCGCCGCTTTCCAGGAGGAATTTTTTGTGTTCCGTGCCCCCTGCAGGAGCTTCTGCTCCTGCCGCTCGATCCGGTGCAATTCTTTTTGGAGCAGCTTTTTCTGCTTTGAGGAAAATTTCAAGATTTCTGCCATAAAGACCGTCCCACCTCATTTCTCTTTTTCCCTCAATTTTTGAGAGATGCCGCGCGGACCGTTACACGGATGCCTGCGCCAAATACAGAGGTTTTGCCTGTATTTAAAAAATCGGGACAACTGTTTGGAATTGTCCCGACCATGGTTTTATTATAATAGATATTGTCTCCTATATTTTGTATGGCGTACAAACTCAGCCGATGATTTTGCGGCGGTCTGCAATGTCCAGCTGCTCCCCTAAAAGGATCATCCTTTCTTTAATTCTGTCTCTCATGGTCAGATCGTACATATCCAGCTTCTGGCGCACCGCCGGGTCCAGATCGCGGATCTCAATCCGGCAGCCGGGGTCAGCAGACTCATGGACAACATAATCCGTCCGGTCAAAAACCGGCGTATCTGCGGCAGAAGTAAAATTGTTTCTCAACAGCCGGATATAGCAGACCGCTATGCTGTCTATATTTTCCTGTCCGTCTCCATAAACCCTGGTTTCTTTTAAGACCTCCTGCAAAGCTGTTTTCCAGACGCTGTACGCAATTGGATAGGAAAAAGTTTCCCCCGTCCACAGCCGCCTGAGCGCCATATTTACCAGTTTTTCAAGGTCTGCGCCTGTGACATAGCGATCTTCTTTTTCCTGCAGCGACCGGAACAGCCGCTCCACCTGTTCTTTTTCCAGGGTCTCATCCTCAAACAATTTCTTTCCCGCTGCATTGGCCGCGCCCGCTGTGGAACTGGCAACCGCTTTTTGAACGCGCTGCATTTGTTTCTGCAGAATATCGACGCATTCCCCGAAGGTCGGCATGTACAAAGAAAACAGCGCGTCAAAGCGCCCGCTTCTGAAAAATTCCTTCGGCATCCCTGTAATGCTGTTGGCGGTAGCAAAGATAAAGACCGGCGCCCGGCACTCCTGAAGCCAGGTCAGCAGGGTTCCAAACATGCGCCTGGTGGGGTCGCTGCCTGAATCTCCGGAGCCGCTGAATCCTTTCTCGATCTCATCAATCCACAGAACGCAAGGCGCCATGGCTTCCGCCTGTTTGAGGGCCTTCATCATGTTGTGCTCGGAATCTCCCACATATTTTCCCAGGAGTTTTCCGATCTCCATTCGCAGCAGCGGCAGCTTTGATTGGGCCGCCACTTCCTGTGCGGCCATGGATTTCCCGCATCCGGGAACGCCGCACATCAGCACGCCCTTGCACGGACGGCCGCCCGTCTCCGCTATGAACCGCTGGGATTCCCGAATGCTGGGGATCTGGGCAGCAAGCCAGGTCTTAAAACGGTTCATGCCTCCAATTTCCGAAATTTCGTTTTCTGTCCGTTCGATGATGTCCAAGACCTGGTCTTTTTTCAGCATCTGCCTCTTTTCATCGGCAATGATCTGTTTGACCCTGCCTTCGTTGTAGATCACATTGAACCCGTTTTCATCCGGGCTGCACAAGCAAAACGCAAGAAGCCGCTCTACTTCCAGCAGCCGGAATCCGGTCAATTCTCCTGCGATCCGCCGGGCCAGACTTTCCGGCAAAGGGGGCATCTTCTGGGATTCCAGAAGATTTTCCAGGATGCTGACGATCTCATCCCTGCCGGGATATGGCTCCTCAATGATGGCGCAGTACGGCAGCAAATAGTCCGGCAGCCCTATTTTTTCGCCATATAGGATGACGCTGCTGGACGCTATGGATGTATTATCATCCTTTTCGGAAATATAGCGATCAATATACGTATACAAACCTTTGCGGATCGCAGCATCAAAGGGGGTTTCATCCTGATTCGCCGGGACGACAAACAGTTCCGGATACTCCGCTTCGGTATTGTCTGAGAGATTTTTCAGCCACCCGTAGCTCTTTGTGATTCCCATAACTGCACCAGCAAACTCTGCCAGCGAGGAATAGGTATGAACATTGCGGAGCCGATCCTGATACACCCCATCCGTCCGAAACAGATAACGCTCCTGGGGCATATTTTGGGCATCCCTGTAAAGCTGGCTGCCCAGCGTTTGATTTGAATTCCGGCAAATTCTGGCCACGACCCGATCCGACTCGATGATACGGCGAACGATTTCCAGCTCATTCGTTTGCAGCAAAAGAATCGGTTTTCGGGCCAGCATGGCTTTCTCGCAGTTTTCCAATATGGATTCCATCACTGTTTTCATATCCATCAACCCTTCGACCGAAATATGTGTAGAAGTATAAAGGCAGCCAGACGCCCAGCAGTCCGCTGCGATGCTCCCGGAAAGATTCCGCCCTCTTAACGGCTGAATTTTCTCAGGGCCTTCAGCGCCGCCAGAGGACGATCCACCTGTTCCCGAACCGGGTCATTGCTGTCCAGCATTCCATCCGCCGACAGCAGATAATAGAAGTTTTCAGATAGAGCAACCTCTACGATCCTCTGGGTATACTTTCCGCAATTGGGGTGCTTATCCAAATAACTCCCATCCAGTTTTCCATCGTCGGCCCAGCAATACAGGCCCGTTTTCTCCTGGACGGCAAAGCTTGTCACCTTTTGGGTATGAGGACAGCGCCGGTGGTTTATGTAAATCGAACCATCCGCCCTGCGCTCCAGGCTTGTTCCGCCGGAAATGATTTTATTGGGAAGGATGGCTACAATCGTATCTTCCACAACGTTTACCAGCAGCCGCTCTCCCCGCATGATTTTGCACTGTTTTTCTCCTCCCAGATCCAGGATGACGCAGTCATAGGTTCCAATGGACGACGCTTCGATTCCATAGGTTTCTATCTTCTGTCCCTGCCGCATCGGATAATCCGGATTGTAGGATACGATGTAAGGCTTCTTCAGAGGCGGCAATGCAAGGTTCCTGGCCTGTCCGAACTGAATCGTACTGCCGGTTTCCTCTGGATTTGCCTTTCCCTGGTATGCATCCACCAGCTCCTCCGGGGAATTCTTTTTCCAGTCTTCCGGACTGAATCTTGAAATCAAAATACTGAGCGCAGCAAACGCCAAAAAAGCCTCTTTTTTGACCGACGCCGGAAAGGAGGTCTCGGAAAAATAGCAGTTCACATCCTGCCAAACCGAATCCAGCTCATCTATAAGCCGGGGCTCATCGCAAAGGCTTTTCTGCAATTCCTCTTTCCACCGGCCGTCTTGCAGGAGAGCCGGCTTCCGGGAAATTTCCTGCAGCATAAAGATATACTGGTTTCTGCCTTCCAGATTCAGGTGGGAACCGGAAAAACTCAAAAAGGCTTCTCTCTGGCGCAGCAAATCCGGCAGCGTGGCATCCCGGTAAAACTGGATGCTGGTAAGGAGCGGTTTTCCTGCGCATTTCAACCGATTCATACTGCTTCCCCCTTACGCTTGATCCGAGCTTTCAAACGGAGCCTCGTTCTCCGATTCTTCCTCCGCCTCCAGCTGCTCCACCCTCTTTTTGAGGTCATCGGGGATTTCCACAGGGGAGATGCCCGACTCGCTGTCTTTGCTGCCATGGGAGACAAAATGCGCAGCGGCCGAGGCATCCTTTCCCATCCAATCCGCCGCCAGAAAGGCCGCAGGAGGCGTCATCCTCCGCAGCTCCACCAGATCTTTGACCGAAACATCGTTCAAAAATCCTTTCGGGTATTCGCTGGTGGCAACCCAATGCAAAAACGCATGGAGCACCTTTCCATCCATCTGGCGTATTTTGCGCAGTGCACAGCGGCACTCGTCGGGAGTATAGTTATAGCTCAAAAGAAGCCTGCGGATTTTGTTGTAGGAAAACACATAACGAATATATTCTTTCAGCATTTGCACACACCCTCCATCGTTACATACGCAAAAGTAAATGCATCCCGTTCGACCAGCTGCTCCATATAGCCTTTGGGGTCCCGATTCGCACGGATGTAGTGATTGAAATTATGTGCAAGTTTCGCCCGCAATTCCAGATCAGCCCCCCAAAAGTCCGGCTGCCGGACCATCTGGATCTGCACTGCATGTCGTAATTCGTGCACGATGGTATCGTAAAATTCCCGAATCGCTTCCGGATCGTTGCACATCAAATACTGCACATTCAGCGCAAGTTCGCCATTGGACCAATTGTAGCTCCCATAGTTGCTGCTTTTTTCCTGGAACAAGCGCAGGGTAATGCCGGACAATCCATAAAGATCTGCCAGTTTTGTTACAAGCTCTGGGATCGTATCAATACGCTCCTGAGGGGTCTTGCCGGATACATTGGCAATCATATTTTCTCCGAGCACCTCCCGGAAGATGTCCTGGCTCTGGGCAATCATCTCTCGATCCTTCGCCCGGAGCAAGGATTCATCGATGACCGGTTTTTGTGGTATTTGCCGCGCCCGAGGCGACAAAATCACTTCGTTCAGAAGCCACTCCACCGTGGAGCTTACCGCTGTGGTCGTCAATATAAAGGCCGCCACTGCAACAATCACTTCCAGCATAGACTTCTACCTCTCTTTTTTTCAAACGCCCGCCTGAAATCGTCCTCGCATACCGGCGGTTCATGGATTCCTCCAGGTTTTTCCACACAATCTTCGTTACCATATCCATTCCTCCATAGAAAGGGCTCCGAACGCCGGAGCCCTTTGGAGAAAATCAATCCTTATCCTCTGGGAAACGCTGCAGGGACATGATTTCCACCGTAGCCCGGGCTGCCTGATCCATCTGCTCCAGATAGGCCGCGTAGTCTTTGCCCATTTGTTCTGTCAGCTGGTTCTGCACCTTGGTCTTGATTTCACTCTTCATCCTTGCAATGTTTTCAATTTTCTTTTTCTCATAGTGCTTGAGATTTTTGGCAGCATCGCCCAGACCAAAACTCCGGTTGCTGGCAATCCAGCCGGCCAGCGCATCCGTTACAAGGAACCCGCCCAAACTCGCAATCACAAGCCCTACAACCGGAATCGAGGCCAGAATCCACCACAAAAAAGCCATTACGACAAAACCGATCAGATTCACAACAATGTTGGAGACCGTCGTTGCCAGATCCACTGTGCCCAAGACCTTGCCTGTATCCAGTCCGATGTTCAGAGTCTTGAAAACCCCATCTAAGTACTGCTGCGATACATTGGTATCAAAAGCCCCTTCCAGGCCGGGATACATCTTTTTCACGATCTCCCGGGAATGGTCAATCAGGATATTGGCCGCCTTATCTTTCCAGGCGGTGCTGTGTTTGTTGGTAATATCCTTGAGGGTTTCCAGGGTGATTTCTTGGAGCTCCGCCTTGATTGTATCCGTAAGTTCGCCTACGGTAATGTCGCCGGAGAGTTTGCCCATCGCAATTCTGGTTTTTTCATAATAGAGGCCCGACATTTCATCCGCGATGTTTTCGATGAGGGCATCCACATTGCCTTTCAATTCCTCACGCCGTTTGGGCTGATCCTCCGCCAGAAGTCCCTCCAGAGATTCCTGGCCATGGGCAAGATAGCACAGTCCGACCGATACGCTGTAAGAAGGATTGTCCTCCATATAAATGCGTCCGTTTTCGTTCTGTTCGCAGAAAATCTCCCGGCTCAGCTGACGGACAAAATCCATCTTGCTGGCGCCGCCGGTCAGAACGATCGTATCGCAGGGCAGATCGTTCTTTTCCAGGTAATTCCGAGCCTGCTCAAAGAAATGCCGGCAGTGCTCATACCAGGTCCGCCTTGTGTAGGTCTCATCTTCCGGCATAGAAAATTTGTACTGCTCCGTTGCCCATTCGATGGTATTTCCGTCGATTTTTCCAGAGACCGTCACAGTATCGTACATGGGCTTGCCTGTACGGCGGCTTGTCCCGATCACGATGGGCTTGCCATCGTATCCTTTTTTGACAAACTCCAGCATAATGGGCTTGCTGTAATTTTCATCGTGCTGGACTGCCAGGAAAAAGGCCTCCTTGAGCTTGCGGATCTCCAGCTCTTTGGACACAACATCAGACTGCACCACGTTATCCTGGAGCTGCTCCATCATCTTTCTGACAATGGCCTGCTCAATCTTTGCTGCGCCCAGGCAGCAGTTGAACTCATAGCATTTCTTGCCCAGCAGATAGTAGGTGAAATCAGCGGTCGAGGAGCCGAAGTCAAACACGGCAACGCCTTTGGTGGTATCCAGCACCAGATTCTTGACCTGATAGAAGGCACTGAAAATGGCTGCTCTGGACTCGGGGAGAATCACCACATCCTGAATCCCGGATGCTTCGCGGACCAGCTCTGCATAGTTTTCTCTTGCATCGGTGTTCATCCACGCATCCGAGGTGGGGCAGCCCACCAGCAGAAGGGTGTTTTGAGGGTCGATGTTCAGCCCCAAAGGCTCATTGGCCTTTCGAATCTGCACAAACAGCTGCCGGATAAAGTCGGACATAAGCTGTTTTTTGGTACGGCCGGATTCTGCAGCCGTATCCCACTCTGCCGGACTTGCCTTAAAATAGGCTTCTACCGAACTGAGACTGGCCGCCTCCGGCCCAATGAGAACATTCCCGTCCGAGCCATAAACCAAAGCGGTTATAATGCATTTGTCCTTCGTGCTCCCATCCAGAACCAGCGGATCGATCTTTTCCCCCTGAATATAATGAGCGGCTACTTCACCGTGGCCAAAATCAAGGCCCAGGATCAGAGCATGTTTATTCTGTTCCATTTTATCCTCTCCTTTTATTGCATTTTGACGACAGATTCATTCCGCTGTGCCTTCGGAGTATCTGTTCCACCGGGGCAAAATTTTCGCTTCCGAAAACTGCCTGACCCTCTGTGCCTGCATCTGAATGCGCGCTTGGCCCTCAGCAGATTCCACATCGCAGCCAAGAGACTCCGGGTTGACCTCCGCGGACAGTTCCTGCAGCAGCTGCCACAATTCCTCGCTCTCTTTGCCCTCCGGGAAGTCCGGCAGGCTCAGCTCGTCTCCGTTCCAGTTTTGCAGCTGCCTGTCCAGCTCTTCCATTGCATCTTTCAGACGGGTCAGCTCCTCCAGTTTCAGGGCATCCAGCCGGGACATACTCTTTCCCGCAGAAAACCACAGGTCCAAAATTTGCTGATCCTGCCGCTCCAGTTCCGGACTTCCGTTTTCGGCTTGCTCCAGGCTTTTCAGCTTGTTCGCCAGTTTTTTCAGGTCATGATCCAGCTCCAGCAGAATGGTAAAGACCACGCCGACCGCCAGTTTCTGCCCCGTAACCTCCGCCATCTCAAAGCTCTCTGACAGCCGGTCCAGCTGATGGTAGATTCCTCCCGCTGCAAAATAGGCGTTTTGGATCGTATTGCTCCGTTCAACCGCTTTTTTTCGCACCGTCCGCTGCTGAGCGCGCTCCCCCATCTTTTTGTGAAGCGTCTGCAGATCATATTTTTTGTTGATGTTCATCCATTGAACACTGCACTCATCAACGGTTGTGATCCGCTCTTTTTCCTGTTTTTTCTGCTCAAAAAGATCGTTGATATTATTGCGCAGCTGTCTTTTTGCCTCACCCAAGTATTTGAAGATCGTTTCCCGGTCCTCTTCCGAAGGGTTGTATGCAGCCCTTTTTTCGTTTGTGTCTTTGTTCATACCGTCACCTCCGCTGTCTCTCGTTTTGCAGTTGCCTGCTGTACAGCTTCGGCCTTATCCTCAGCCTGTGCCTTTGCCTTGATTTCATTTTCCCAGGCACATACTCTCGCCCAAACGGCTTTCGCACCTTTAACCAGAGCACTCAGCAGCATGGATACGCCGCTGGCAATCACCTTCACTGTGTTCTGAGTGACGTTTCCCACCGTTTCCCCGGCTTCGACAAGTCCATTAAATACAGGTTCACTGATGGCCACCGTCATCACAACTCCGGCTGCTGCTGCAATCAGGCTGGACCCAAGCATCAGATACACCACAAAGGCCGTCGTGAGCCCGCCGTAATAAATCGAAGTGATCGCAAGCAGTGCGCCAAATACGCCGCCAAGGATGCCCAAAAGCTTTTCGCCTTCTTCTTCGGTCATCTCGCCGCTGGCCACTTGTGCCGCTATACGGCAGGTATCCATTGCAGAACAGACGCCCAGCGCAATTTCTTCAAGGCGGGCGCTGCCGGGGATTTCGTCAATCAGGCCATTCTTTACATCCAGATAGGTCTGCATCGCCAGCAGCGTCATGACCTCCTCATTGATGGCGCCGAAGTCCAGAACCATCCGGGCATCCGCCTCTTCATTGCGGAGCATTTCCGACATGGCATCGAGCTGGGTGGTCAGAAGGTTCGTATCTTTCAGAGCGGCGGCCAGCTTTTCCTTGAGATCTTCCAGCGCCTCCGGCGTCACTTCCTCCGGAGCAAAATCATGTTCGCTCTCCTCTTTTACCCAGTTTTCAACGGCCTCTTTCTCTTCCGCGGTGGCAGCAAGCTTCAATTTTGCGTTGGCCACTGCCCCCACATAGATCTGATACAGCTGATTGTATGCCTCCGCCTCATCCATACGCTTGGTTGCCTCAGCAAATGCTTCGCTGACCCAGGCTTCATAATTTTCCAAAGCTGCGGCCTTGCTGCGGTAGTACTCCGCCACCGTATCCCTGGTGTGCTGGGCCATCATCATGGCAGTCTGCTCGCTTTTTCCGGGAAGATTCTGACGATACATCTCGGCGGCGATCTCCACGGCAGGCCGGCCTTCGCACAGCTGTCCGATATATCCCGCGGCTTTTTTCTGCACCCGATCCATGATAGTAGCGTTCATCATACTTATTACCTCCATAAGGTTTCTTTGTGTTTTGCTGATGCTTAAATTATAGCCGTATCGGACCGAAACATTTTGTATGTCATCCAATCAAAATGCCGCCGGGCTCTTATTCGGTGGTTTTATCCTCGTAAGGGTTGGGAAATCTCTTTTTTCCGTCCGGGTACATTTTGGCGTAATACTCAAAAATATCGTTTACCTCTCCGGGGGTGTTGTACCCGCATTCGATGCAGGCCAAAAGCAGATTGTCCGCCGGATCGGCCGGATTGAACCCTTGACCGACCAACGACATCAGCCAGTCCGCATCCGCTTCATTCAGCTTAAGGCCAATAATGATGCGGCGGATCGTTTTATAGCCGGGTTTGCTTTTGCCGGAGATCAGCATGTGCCAGGTATAGCTCGAAATCCAGGAATATTTATAGAACGCAACATAATCGGGCAAACCGTTTTTATCCTTAAATCCCCGCCTGGGCAGCTCCTTGATCAGATAATCTATAAAGGTATCATTTCCCATTCTGTCATGAAACGCCCTGTCCAGATCCCGGTCTCCCGGACGGTAGCAAAGGAATTTCTCAGGCTCTTTTCGACTGTTCAGAGCGTCCTCCAAACGTATGAGTTTTCGGAGCAGTTCATAATCGCTCGTTTTCACGATATTCCTCCATTGTTCTATGTTGATTTTCGATGGATAGATGATTGGAAAGCGCAGCCGGCCGTTCTGTACAACAACTTCTTTTTTGTGCCGAACGATATTTTTTAAAAAAGTTGTATAATTGTTTGTATTTTACTTTACTTTATGGAATTTTTCAAGTCATTAAGCCGAATTTATCCACACACTTTTTATAAAGCAGACTCTTTTCCGCAAATTGCGGCGAGAACAAAAAGACATGGTTTGCCCCCACCTTCAGAATGCAGCTGCAGCACACCATTCTGAAAGGAGACGGCAAATCATGTCCGATAAAATTATGCAAAACAACAAAAGCAAACAGCAGCAGACCACCCTCTATTCGTCCGCCAAATTTTACTGTATCAGCAGGCATGCCACCAGGATAAACCGGCCCTGCTCCATTCCCGCCTCCAGGGTCCCGTGGTACCGCTGGGCGATTTCCCTCATGCCGGGGATGCCAAAGCCATGAGAAGTCTTGTCCGCTTTGGTGGTGGAAAGATCGGGGCAGACCTCTCCCCCCACCGGGTTTTCGGTCCGCAGCATGAAAAGCCCCTTGTCCACCCTGCACCGGAGGAGGACCCTTTTTGCGGATGCGGTCTGCACCCCCTCGATGGCATTGTCCAGGGCATTCCCCAGCAGGGCCGCCAGGTCTGTATCCGCCAGGGCCAGGTCTTTGGGCAGAGAGGCCGCAAAGTCAAAGGGGATGCCCGCCTGCTCCATCGCCTCCGCCTTGGCAGAGAGCACTACATTCGCCGTTTCATTTTCGCAAAACCGTCTGCTGCCCTGCAGGGCCGGAGACCCGGCCATCTGTTCCAGATAGTTCATCGCTCCCTGTGTGTCCTGACCTTCCAGCAGGCCCCTGACCACCGTAAGATGATTCCGCAGGTCGTGACGGATCTGCCGCACCTGCTTCTCCTGCTGCTGAAGGCCCTGGTAATAGACCTCCCGCAGGGCGGCCAGCCGGTTCAGCTGTTCCAGCTTCTCATGGTCTGCCAGAATCAAAACAGCGAACAGCAGCACGATGCTTGTCAGCAGTACAAAGGGCAGCACGATCAGCCCCTGGTTCATTGCCAGAGCATTGACCGCAGCCGATTCATATTTTTGAAAGGTCAGCAGCACCACCGCGATCAGGGCACACAGCGGCATGGCGGCCAACCCCAGCACCAGCTGCCACAGCCGCCGGGAGAACCGCACCTGCTCTGCGGGCAGGCGCCGCCGCAGCAGCAGCCAGAGAAGGCCAAAAATCGCGGTCCGCAGCAGCCGCACCAGCAGGTCATAGAGCCGGTAGCTGTCCAGAACCCGCACATAGGTATCCAGCAAAGCGCAGACCGACATTTCCAGACAGAAAAAGATGATGCACACCGCCAGCCGCCCTGTCCAATCTCCCTGGGTGCAGAGGAAAAACAGGAACAAATAAACCGGCAGGGTGTAAAGAAGGTTCGGGTCCCCGACCCAGATGACCATGCCGCTGCTGCCCGCCAGGGTCAGAAGCAGCACGATCTTCCAAACCCAGCCCTTCCGTGGTTCTGCAAAGGGCCGGCACAGATCGTACAGAAAAAAGCCGTTGGCCAGAATGTTGAGCCAACAGAGCCCGTAGGCCCAGATATTCCAGATAAGATCCACCATTCTTCACCCCTCCAGCTCCGCCCGGGTCAGGGCCAAAAGGGCGGACTGCTGGCAGGACCGGCTCACCGGCAGCCGTTCCCCGCTCAGCAAAATCACCTCGCCGCTTTCGATCCGGTCCACCGCACCGGCGCGGACCAGATACCGCTGATGCACCCGGATGAATTCTTTGCCTACCTCGGCCGCCACCGCGTCCAGTTTGGCGTAGAAGGTATAGGTCCGGCTTTCTGCGACGCACTGCACCTGGCGGCGGTCCGAGGCAAAATAGCGGATGGAGGACAGAGGAATCCTGTAATAGGTGTCTCCGCTGCGGCAGATGTAGGCGCGGGATAAGTCCCGCACCAGCGCCCCCTGGGCCTGGTCCAGCACCCTTTCCAGCTGCTCCCGGCCGGGCGGTTTCAAAATATAGCCCAGGGCCCCCACGCTGTACCCGTCAAAGACATATTCCGAATGGCCGGTGACAAACACCAGCTGAAGCCCCACATCCGCAGCCCGAAGCCGCCGGGCCGTCTCCATGCCGTCCAGTTCATGCAGTTCCATGTCCAGAAAGAGGAGATCCAGCTCTCCCGCGTGATGCTCATACCAGCGGAGCAGATTCTCCCCGGAAGAAAACTCAAAGAACTGTCCCTGCACCTTCCGGCTGTCCAAGATCCGCTCCAGCGCAGACCGCAGCACAAGGCGGGCATCCGACAGATCGTCGCAGATCCCGATGCGCAGCACATCCATCCCTCCTTGTCCGAATCGGTATTTCCCGTTTATTGTATCACAGGAAGCTCCGCTCTCAAAACCAAACTTGACAAAGAAGGAGCCGTTTTTTACATGGGCAGTTCTGCTCCCGTCAAACTTGACACAAAACCCGCCGCAGATGACAAGGTCGTTTGCGGCGGGTCGTTTTTTGCTCTATGCTGTATCTGAAAAGCGGCCCCCATTTCAAAGTTCTCTGCGCGAAAGGAGTTTTATTATGCTCACCGTCCAAGACCTGCACAAATCTTACCAGGTGGGAAAAACCACCTATGAAGTTCTCAAAGGCGTTTCTCTTCAGGTAAAAAAGGGGGAGTTTGTGGCGGTCATGGGGCCCTCCGGCTCCGGCAAGACCACCCTTTTGAACTGCATTTCCTGCTACATTCCCGCCGACAGCGGCACCATCACCCTGGGAGACACCGAGCTGGCCCACCTGGGGGAGGAGGCTCTGGCTCAGGTCCGAAACCAGCAGCTGGGCTTTGTGTTCCAGGACTTTCTGCTGCTGGACGGTCTGACCGTCCGGGACAACATCCTGCTGCCCGCCATCCTCAGCGAGAGGGTCAACTCCCAGACCGAGGAGCGGGCCGACCAGCTCTGCGATCTGTTTGGGATCGGCCCCATCCGAAACAAATACCCGGCGGAGATCTCCGGCGGCGAAAAGCAGCGCACCGCCGTGGCCCGCGCCCTCATCAACCGGCCGCTGCTGATTCTGGCCGATGAACCCACCGGCAATCTGGATTCCAAATCCAGCCGGGCGGTGATCCGCTCCTTTGAGCAGGCCCGGGACGCTCTGGGCGCCACCATCTTCATGGTGACCCACGACTCTTTCGCCGCCTCTTTCTGCGACCGGGTCGTGATCCTTCAGGACGGTGTGGTGTGGCAAACCCTGGAAAGGGGCGATTCGGAACGCTCGGATTTTCAGGAACAGCTGCTGGAAGCCATCCGAGAGATGGGAAAGGAGTGAACCTTATGACTTCATTTTCTCAGGTCTGCGCCGTCCTGCGCCACAAAAGCCGAAGCCGGTCCGCACTGCTGGCCGGGTGCTGTTTCTTCTCGGTGCTGCTGATCACCGCCTATGCCTGCATGATGCGCTCCCCTACCATTCTGACCGTCCTTCCGGAGGGAGGAGACTCCCGCAAACAGGTGATGATGGTCTTTGTTCTGGCGGTCCTCGGCTGCGCTGTCTTTACCGCCTACGCCGCCGGGCTGTACTTCCGCCAAAAGTCCCGGGAGACCGGGGTCTTTCTGGCCCTGGGAGCTTCCCGCCGTCAGCTGCAGAAGGAGCTGGGGCGGGAACTGGCCGCTCTGGCGCTGTGTTCCTGTGCCGCCGGGGCCGTCCTGGGCGGGCCGCTGGCCTGGGGCATCTGGCAGCTGTTCCGCCGTTTTTTGGTGGACTCCCAGGAGATGGTCCTCTCCTTCGACCCACAGGCCTATCTTCTGCCCCTTGCCTGCTCTGCCTATGTGATTGGGCTGCTGTTTTGCCTCGGGGGCCGGTCGGTCCGGCGGACCAACATTATGGACATCCTTCAGGAATCCCACACCGCCGAGCCCATCCGGGAGGTAAAACCTTGGTACGGCCCCGTGGGGGTTCTCCTGGTGGCCGCCGGCGCTCTGGGAGGGTATCTGATGCCCTCCTTCTTTGTCAACGTCCTTCGCTGGTATCCCCCTGCTGTGGTGGACGCCGTCTTTTATCTGCCGGCCCTGATCGGGCTGTACATGATCCTTCTCCATACCGTGGTGAACGGATGGGGCAGGCGCTATAAATATCGGAACATCATCGCCGCCTCCCTGATGAAATTCCAGGGCCGCCAGACCGTTTGGAACATGCTGGTGATGACCCTGCTGATCGCCGGGGCCTATTTTGCCGCCTTCTACGCCCCCATGCTCTCCAGCAATTCCGCTTACAGTTTTAAAAGCCGCCCGGTGGATTATGAGTATCACTGGCGAGCGGATCAGGACGGACCGCAGCAGGCCGAAGTAAAGGCACTGGCTGCGGAGTACGGCGTGAGCATCACCTCCTGGCAGGAGGCGGAAGCCGCCACCCTGGGCGGGGACGGCTTTGTCCAGATCGAACAGGACAACGGCCCTCTTGGCACCACCTACACCACCGAATACCGGGAGGTGGCCTCCGGCGCGACCTTCTTCTCAGAATCCGCCTGGAATGCCCTCACCGGCCAGAGCATTGACCTGGCCCCCGGCAGCTGCGCCAACGTCCTGGACGACGAAGGGGGCAGCGAATACCGCTCCGGCGGGGACGTGACCCTGGTCACCAACATGGTGACCGGCAAAAGCCTGCCGGTCACCCCGGCAGAGCCTCTGCGCTATACCATGCTGCTGGGCTGCTACGTGCTGGACGATGCAGACTATGCCGCCCTCACCGCCGGTCTCACCGACCCCTGGCGGGAAAACTGGGTATTCTTCAATGTGGCGGATGCACAGGCCAGCTACCCCTTCGCCAAGGCGCTGTTCAACGAGATCGTGGACCGGTCCGGGGATGAAGTGATGCAGCTGGATGCCTATAACCTTGTAAACAAAATGCTGGCAGAACAGCAGGGCGAAGATTACCTCTTTGACCGGGAAAACCTGGCCGCCCTTGGATTCCCCGCCATGGAACGGGAGGACCGGGACAGCACCGAGTTCCGAAACTACTGGCTCTATATGCCCCAGTTCCGGGTGCTGGATCAGAACGATTTTGTCACCACCATGGCCGTTTTCCTGATGCTGTTCGTCTTCATCGCGCTCATCTGCTTTGCGGCGGTGATGGTCATCTCCTTTACCCGATGCATGACCATCGCCCTCACCAGCGCCCGGGTCTATGAGGATCTGCGGCATCTGGGCGCCCCCAACCGCTATCTGTTCCGCTCGGTGAAGGAGCAGGTTTCCCGGGTATTTGTCGTCCCCGCGGTGGTGGGCACGGCGGTGATCTCCGCTTTTTATACCATGATCCTGTATTTCAACGACAACCGTTTTACCCCCGGAGAGCTGGCCGGCATGGGCACCTGCGCCGCCGTGACCGCTGCGCTGTCCCTTGTTCTCTACGGCGTCTACCGCTTTACCCGGAAAAGCGTCTGCCAAAGTCTTGGCATCCGGTGAAATAAAAGCGCACATTCGGGCCGAACCCTTGGAGTTTGCATTGTTCCGTCTCGCTGTGCAGCGTCCGCCCTATGAAATGTTTTTCAGGAAAAGCAGCGGCGGCAAAGTTTACAAAAACGCTGCTTTCAACCGGCAGACAAACCGCCCCGGAATGAGCTGACAGGAACAACTCCCTGCACAGGAGGCTGCTCATTCCGGGGCGGTTCAGATTCAGGATATACGGTTGATTTTCCCTCGGTGATTCCCGGGGAAAACATGGTTTATTCAGCTCTGCCGGGGTACAGTTCCAAAATAAGCCAAGGCGCAGGTCACTTGAAATTTGCTTTGACAAATTCCTTCAGCCCGCGCATCTTTTGTTCGATGGCTGCAATACAGGCGCGATAGGTTTCATCGTCCTTTCCGCTTGGGTCCTCCAGACCCCAGTCCTCCCGATGTTTGCAGGGCAGGCTGGGGCAGCTCACATTGCAGCCCATAGTCACCACAACATCCACCG